>QKEK01000028.1 GCA_003251775.1 Clostridia bacterium
CAGAAAATAAGGGGAAGGTTATAGTAGTGTTATTGCCTGATACGGGAGAGAGATATCTTTCCACTTCACTTTATGACTAATACTGCTTTTTTCAATTCTTTATCAAACCGGAAGCTTTTTAACGCATACATATAAAAACATATAAAATGTATTTTTCAATAAGCTGAAAGAGAGGGTTAATAAATGCCTATAAATATTCCTAGTAATTTACCAGCACACGAGATACTTAATAAAGAGAATATTTTTATAATGACTGAGGAAAGAGCGTTTACTCAGGATATCAGACCTTTAAGGATTGCTATTTTAAATCTGATGCCAACTAAAATTGTTACTGAAACTCAGCTTTTAAGGCTTGTCGGTAATTCTCCCCTCCAGGTTGACATTACTTTGCTTCATCCAAAAAGTCATAAATCAAAAAATACAAGCGAAGAACACTTGTCAGCATTTTATAAAACGTTTGATGAGATTTGTATGAATAAGTTTGATGGCTTAATAATAACGGGTGCTCCAGTAGAGCAGTTAGATTTTGAAGAGGTTTATTATTGGGAGGAATTAGTACAAATAATGGAGTGGAGTAAGCATAATGTTTTCTCGACGCTACACATCTGCTGGGGGGCTCAGGCGGGCTTGTATTATCATTATAATATTCCTAAATATCAGCTTAAAGAAAAGCTTTTTGGTATATTTACTCATAAAATTAATGAAAAATATATAAAGCTATTCAGAGGCTTTGATGATTATTTTGATGCTCCTCATTCGCGACATACAGAAGTCAGGCGTGAGGATATACAAAAGGTAAGTGACCTAAAAATTATTGCTGAATCGGAAGATGCAGGCATTTATATAATAATAGAGAAACATGGCAGACAAATTTTTGTTACTGGGCACGCAGAATATGATGAATTAACCTTAAAAAAGGAATATGACAGAGATATTGAAAAAGGATTAAGAATAAAAGTACCTAAAAACTATTTTCCAGAGGATGATACAAAAAAATCACCTATAGTAAGATGGAGAAGTCATGCAAACCTATTATTCTCTAATTGGCTGAACTATTATGTTTATCAGGAGACTCCTTTTGATTTAAATGTTATAGATTTATAAAATATGTATTTTATATTAAGGAACAATTAGAAAAAGCCGATATAATACATATTATACAAAAGCAAAATGATTGATATTATTTTCAATTGCAGTATTACTGATTTGGAGAACAGATTAATGAGAATAATTAGATTAGAGGATATTAAGGGTAATGAGACAATAGCCAAGTCCATTATTGATATGGATGGCAGAGTTTTATTGTCAAAAGGAGTACAAATAAAGCTTCATTATTTGAATAAGCTTAAGGAATTTGGCATTGACCAAATTTACATTGAGGATAAAATATCAGAGGGTATAGTTATAAATGATGTTCTATGTGATGAGACAAGAATAAAGGCTAAAAAAATAGTTCAAGAGGAAGCTATAAGATTTGTACGAAACAAGGAATTAGATTACGTAAAAATACAGGGTGTTGTTAATGAAATTTTTGATGAAATCTTATTTAATAAAGATATTATAAATGGACTAAAGGACATTCGATTAAAAGATGAGTACACGTTTGCACATAGTGTGAATGTCTGCGTCCTTTCTATTTTACTTGCTAATAAGAGTATGTTAAATAGAGAAAAGGTAAAAAGCATAGGCACTGTAGGTTTACTCCACGACTTTGGCAAAATGCTTATATCAAATGATATACTAAATAAACCAGGAATACTTACTGACAAAGAGTTTGAGGAAGTTAAAAATCACCCTATAAATGGCTATAATATACTAAAATCTGATGTGACTATTCCTTCAACTGTTAAGGTGGGTGTTTTAATGCACCATGAAAGAGTAGATGGAGCTGGTTACCCTCTTGGTTTAGCTGGTGATAATATTCATTATTCAGCAAAGATATGTGGTTTATGTGATGTTTATGACGCTATGACTAGTGATAGGGTCTATAAAAAAGCAATACCACCAAGTAAAGCACTTGATTTTTTAAGTGATAATGCTGATAGTATGTTTGGTAGGGAGTATGTAGATAATCTCCTGAAACTAATTCCTATGTACCCTGTTGGAACAGTTGTTAAGCTAAATAACAGCATAATAGCAATTGTAGTTAAGCTTAATGCTGTGAAATTTAACCGTCCGCAGGTTAGGTGTCTGTTTAACCCTATAACAAGAGAGAAATTTAGTAATGTGATTATAGATTTGTCTAAAGACTTATCTGTAGCGATAGAAAATGAAGTAATGCTATATGAATATGATTTAAGTCTATATAATTGAGTATATTGCGTTGTTGTGTATTTATTCAAAACAACGCAATATGCTTGTAATTAAGCTTCAAAGTTTTTGCCATAAAAAATTTCGTGCATCTCACTATTTAGCTTTTTGATTATCTTGGCCTTTTTTCCCTCTTCTAAATCGTCTTCATCCATTTCAAACAAATAATTGTCTAATACGAAATTCTTTAAAAGCATCTTTGTATGAAAAATATTCTCTTGGTAAACATTAACATCTATAAGCTGATATTTATCCTTTATCCTTTCAGGTATATAGTTTTGTATTGAATGGATGGGGTGATCTATATAGTGTTTTTTCCCAAACTCATCTCTAGTAAAGCCTCTTACTCGATAATCCATAATAATAATATCCGAATCAAAGCTGTTAATAAGGTATTCCAGTGTATTTAAAGGAGAAATATGACCACAGGTCGCAACATCAATATCTACCCTGAATGAGGACAAGCCATTATGGGGGTGACTCTCTGGGTAGGTATGAACGGTTAAATGACTCTTGTCAAGATGACCAACGACATGCTCAGAGGTTGGTGTTAGTATACCTGCGTTACATGAAGCATCTAGCGTAGCAGTATCTATTCCATCCTCTGAAATAAGTATTGTTACGCTTGCACCTTGTGGGTCATAATCCTGCTTTGCTATATTTAATACATTAGCACCAATCTTTTTTGTGACATTTGTCAATATTTCTGTTAACCGTTCTGAATTGTATTGCTCGTCTATATATTCAATATACTTTCTCTTTCCTTCTTCAGTTTCAGTATAGCATATATCGTATATATTAAAGCTGAGAGTTTTAGTAAGATTATTAAAGCCATAAAGCCTCAGCTTACTTGATTTATTACTCACTAATAGATCCTCCTCGGATAATACGATTGTGATTTTACGTCGATTATTATAATACAATAAATTAACTGTTTTTTCAATACATCAGTATCAATTAAAAGGATTCAAATAATTATATCAAAAAACTAGAAAAATAACCTTATTAATGATATGATTTAGATATGAATTTTGCTTTACATACTTGGAGGGGAAGTTTGTATGAAAAGGGATTATACTTTAAACAGAAATAATTACTTTAAAGATAAGCTTATATCTGTAATTGATTTAGCACATGAACAAAGATATATTAAAAATAAGCTTAGTCTACTAAATACATTAATTTATGGAACTGGTATTATAAAAGGGCTTGAGGTTACCTGTAAGAACAATAACATAACAATTAGCAAGGGTGTTGCTATTGATTCATTAGGAAGGGATATTATTGTTCCTGAGACTGTAGAAATAACTCTTGAAGATTTAGGTATAGATAAATTAACTACTGAGCAAGTCAATTTATTCATTATGTATAGAGAAATTGGTATTGAGCCAATAAGCCCTGAAAATGAAATAGGAGAATATGGTGCAAATGAAGCTGGACAAGCATATGAGTCAGATAGACATAAAAAAGAATTGAACAATTACACTGAAAGAAAATACAAGTACAATAAATTTATTGAGACGTATAAATTATTTTTGTCTGATAAGATTAGCGGTGAGGTAGAGGATTATTCTGTTTGTATTACTCGCTTGAGTATTACAAAGAAAAAGGGATACATAGAAGCTAATGTAGTGAAAAAAGCCCAAGATAATGAACTAAATAAGCTAGGGCTTGATAAAAGTAAAAAGGGGACGCCTTATGGGGAAATACTTATGGATAGTGAGCAACTATCAAGGCTTATTAGAAATATAGATGGCTCTAATGATGCTCAAGAAAATAATTTTCAGGTGAGAAATGGAGTGTATGATTTTGAGTTCAATGTAGAGCCTCAAGAAGGGAATAAATTCTATTCAGATGAAATAGAGATTGGAGCTCGTGAGTGCTTTATTGATGTAAGATTAACAGTTGAATTTGCTTCTCAGGGCAATAATGTATGCATATCAGGTAGCAACAGAGTTTTTTCAGAAACTGAGTATAAGTATGATATACCAGACTATGAAACAGGGGTACTACTAAATATGGATAGAGGGGTCTTTAGAATTGGAGTTAGGTTTAATAACAAATATAATTCAAAGAACCTTAGAATCTATTGGACTGCTGTCTATAGCTCGGAAAATGAATATATTTATAACAGTAAAAAGGTGAACTTTAACAAAATACTCCACAAACCCAATATGCATTCTGGAGTTAAGAGTGTCATACAGGAGGAAAATACTAAAAAGCATGAGATCATTATTGATAATAAAAATGATGATTATGAAAGTATACTTGAAGATGATTTAGAGGATGATTTAGAGGATGATTTAGAAGAAGTAGAGGCTATTGTAGATGATTTAGAAGGTGCAGAGGGTATTGTAGACGAGGTTATTGAAGAAGAAAATATAGAGGGGCAGTCTCAGAATCAAATGAGAATCATACCTGATACAGCATTATTAAGGGGAGGAGAGGATATTCAATTTAGAGCCGTTATTGATGACGCTGAAATAGCCTGTAGTTGGATGATTGTAGAGGATGACGGCGGTGAAATTGACGATAAAGGATTTTATGTTGCACCTGATATTGGTGGTGTTTTTGAAATAAATGCAGTCTGGGTTGAAAATCACAATATACGAGCAAGTGCATTTATTGTAGTGAAATAAT
>QKEK01000052.1 GCA_003251775.1 Clostridia bacterium
CTTAAGCTGAGGCTTGAAATTATACGTTGTAAATTCTGATGCATCACTCACCTGATTTACAGTTTTTATATTTAATTCATTTGACACAATATCCAGATATAGGTCAGGTAATTTTTTCTCTGCACTTATATACATAAGACCTATTGGCTGTCTGTTTTTTATCTGTGCATTATTCCTGCAAGCACGTCCTAATACAACAACATCTAATACTAACTCCATATTCTTTTCTAATTCAATATCTATCATCTTTTCATCAGCAACAGGGAAATTGCATAAATGAACGCTTACAGGTGCTTTTTTATCAACAGTTACTACAAGATTCATGTAGATTTGTTCTGCCATAAAAGGTATAAATGGTGCAGCAAGCTTTGAAAGGGTAACCAGAGTATTGTGTAATGTTAAATATGCGTTAATCTTATCCTGAGGCATCCCCTTTGCCCAGAATCTATCACGACATCTCCTAACATACCAATTACTCAAATCATCAACAAAGCTTTGAAGTACCTTTGCTCCTTCAGTTATCCTATAACTATCTAAATATCCATCCACATCATTAATTAAAGTTTGTAGTCTAGACAATAGCCATTTATCCATTAAGCTTAATGCACTATAGTCAAGTGTATACTTAGTTGGGTCAAACTCATCTATATCTGCATATAATACATAAAAGGCATAAGTGTTCCATAACGTTCCCATAAACTTTCTCTGTCCTTCTAATACAGCTTTATCAGAAAATCTATTTGGTAACCAAGGTGCACTATTAGTATAAAAATACCATCGTATTGCATCTGCACCAAAAGCATCTAATGCTTCAAATGGATCAACTGCATTACCCTTTGACTTTGACATTTTTTGTCCATCCTCGTCCTGAACCAAGCCCAGTACTATTACGTTCTTAAATGGTGCTTTATCAAACAATACAGTTGATATAGCCAACAAGGAATAAAACCATCCTCTTGTCTGGTCAACTGCTTCACTAATAAAGTCTGCTGGGAAATTGTCTTCAAATATTTCCTTGTTTTCAAAGGGATAATGCCATTGTGCAAATGGCATTGCACCTGAGTCAAACCAACAGTCTATAACATTTTCTACACGTTTCATCTTTCCTGTACATTTAGGACAATTTAAAAATACATTATCAATATATGGTCTATGAAGCTCAATATCCTCTGGGCATTCAACTGCCATTTCTTTAAGCTCAGCTATACTTCCGATAGCGTGTCTATGACCACAAGAGCATTCCCATATATTTAACGGAGTACCCCAGTACCTATCTCTACTAATACCCCAGTCAATAACATTCTCTAGCCAATCACCAAAACGCTTTTCACCAATTGATTTTGGTAACCAATTAATTGTCTTATTATTTGCTATTAGTTTGTCACGAACCTTTGTCATAGCTATAAACCATGATTCTCTCGCATAGTATAACAAATGAGTATCACATCTCCAACAGAAGGGATAGCTATGCTCAAAATGTAGCTCCTTTAATAATAATCCACGTTCATCTAGCTGCTTTATTATTTTAGGATCCGCATCCTTTACAAAAAGACCCTTCCATGGCTCAACAGCCTCCACAAACTCTCCTTTGCCATCAACAAGCTGTACAAATGGTAAATCATATTTTTTACCAACCTGAGAGTCATCTTCGCCAAAAGCAGGAGCTATATGAACAATACCTGTGCCGTCTGTTAAAGTAACGAAGTCAGCACATGTCACATACCACGCCTTTTTATCTACATTTGCATATTTAAACAAAGGCTCATACTCAAGTCTCTCTAATTCCTTGCCTTTAAATTTTTCAATAATATGTGATTCTTCTCCTAAAACAGTTTCAACAAGAGCTTCTGCCATGATATAGGTTTCAGTTTCCCTAACAACCTTTACATATGTTTCATCAGGATTTACAGCCAAAGCCACATTAGAAGGTAGAGTCCAAGGTGTAGTTGTCCATGCAAGAAAATATAGATTATCTTCATTCTTTGCCCTAAACTTAACAATTATTGATTTTTCCTTTACATCCTTATATCCCTGTGCTACCTCATGACTTGACAACGGTGTTCCGCATCTAGGGCAATATGGCACTATTTTATGTCCTTTATATAATAATCCTTCATCCCACATTTTACTTAAAGCCCACCAGATAGACTCTATATAATGGTTATCATAAGTAATATAGGGATCATTCATATCTGCCCAGAATCCAACCTTTCCGCTGAAATCCTCCCACATACCTTTATATTTCCACACACTCTCTTTACACTGTTTTATAAATGGTTCGAGTCCATACTCCTCAATCTGATCCTTTCCATCAAGTCCTAAAAGCTTCTCAACCTCCAGCTCAACAGGAAGACCATGTGTATCCCAACCAGCCTTTCTTAAGACTTTATTTCCCTTCATTGTTCTATATCTTGGTATTAAGTCCTTTATAACTCTTGTTAATACATGGCCAATATGAGGCTTTCCATTTGCAGTAGGTGGCCCATCATAAAAGGTATAAGTCGGACAGGCTTTGCGTTCTTCTATACTCTTTTCAAATATCTTGTTTTCATTCCAAAAATCAAGAACCTCTCTCTCTCTATTAACAAAATTCAAATCTGTTGCTACCTTTTTATACAAAGAAATCACTCCTTACAATATTATGCATTTATATAATTAACAATAACCCATCACTACTAACACTGTCATAGATAGAGTTAGCTTAAGTTATCTATTGTCTTAATAAAAACCCTATGTTGTTCTTACAATAAAAACCCCATCCCATAGAATAAACTTTTATTATTAGTTTATTTCTATCTGGGACGAGGTATTTCTCCACGCGTTACCACCCATATTGCTTTGTTATCCGTATAACAAAACCACCTTGCAGGTTCTAAATCATTCATTAGCTATTAGACCTTGGAATTTAACGGTTCCAACCGATTTCTTATTACCCTGCTTATTTATTGTACTGTTAATACATTTGCAAGCACTTCACAAGAACCACTCCAGAGTGATTTACAGATTATTATGAATTCGGTTCGCACCTACCACCGAATCTCTGCTATTCATATTTATAATCCGTCGTCTCCTTCTATGTGTTTTCCTATATCATACATCTATTCAGATATTTTCCTATATTATACATCTATTCAGATATTTTTCTATATATATTCCTGTAATTTTTCCTATAAATAAATTTATAATATATCTCTTACTTTAATTGTATTTAATAATCTAACATAATCTGAATTTTCTACAATATATAATATCAAATCAAAAATATAAATGTCAACAATTTTCTAAGCATAACACAGATGAAGCATAAACTTTTTTCATCGCAGTCTCTTAAATTCACCTCTCACAATTTTTACTGTACTGCACAGTAAACTTTGGTATTCCTATAGCTTCCAGATCAGTTCACTTCTCCAAGAAGCACGTTAATTAATTCCATTTCCTTCATTTATTTAAAATAACTTAATTAGAAAATTAATATTCTATATTATATAGAAATAACCCCTTAGATGGAACTGTAACACCTGCTTCACTACGTTTCATTTTTCTAAATACTTGTTTAATATCACTAACATCCATTTTATTCAGTCCAATATCTATAATTGTACCAGTTATAATCCTAACCATATTATACAAAAATCCATTACCATTAATATATATTTCTATTAATTCGTTATTTTTACTTATATCAAGAAGATTAATACTTCTAACCATAGACTTTTTTTTACTCTTCAGTGAAGTAAAACTTGTAAAATCATGCTCTCCTAAAAAATATTTTGTAGCTTCTTTCATTTTAATTAAGTTTAAGCTTTCTGGTACTTGATATGTATATTTATATAAAAATGGGTCGTGGTATTTACTATTGTATATTTTATAGCAATATGTTTTACTTTTTGCGTTGTATCTTGAATGAAACCTTTCGCTAACCTCATTAATTTCTTTAATAACAATATCTTTTGGTAAGTATTTATTAACATATTCCATTATCATATCGGTATTTGTTTCTAAATCAGTATAAAAATTAGCTACCTGATGAAATGCATGTACACCTGCATCTGTTCTGCTCGCTCCAATTACTTTTATCTCTCTATCATGCATTACACTCAAAACATCCTCAATTTTTGCTTGAATAGTGTTACTACTATCTCCAAGCCTTTGCCAACCTCTATATTTTGTGCCGTCATATTGAATTACAAGCTTCAAGTTTCTCATCGTATCACTTCCCGTATATTTAGCTATATAATCTAGTAGGAGGTAAATAATTATTTTATTTACCGTCCTCTCACACCACCGTACATACCGTTCGGTATACGTCGGTTCATTAAGAATTAGTTGCTTGTTTGTATCTTTTTGTAAAACTTAAGTACCCTAAATTATCAAAGAATTTATTAGTAAAGGTTCCAGCAAGTATTAGGCTATTGGATATCCTCCAGTAGCCTTTTCTAGTATTCGCCCATTCCCATGCTTTATATTTATTAATTCCTAGTCTGACTAAATTGTCATGCTTGGTTTTAATTTTCTTCCATTGTTTCCAATAGCACATGCGAAGCCTTCTCCTAGTCCATTCATCAATTTCTTTGCATATATATTTCATATCAGCTAGTCTAAAATAGCTCACCCATCCTGTTATTACTTGACGTAATTTCAGGATTCTATACTCCTTACTCCATGCATTGCTTCTCGATGTTATATCTTTTACTCTATCTTTTACTCTATCTTTTACTTTATCTTTTACTTTATCTTTTATTTATCCTTTACTTTTCTTAACCGATTTTGGGTGAATTCTTATCCCAATATCTGCCTTCTTTAAATAGAATGAATATCCTAGAAATTTTCTTTTCCATGGTCTATCTACCGCACTCTTTTCCTTATTAACTTTTAGCTTTAACTCCTCTTCAATAAAGGTTGT
>QKEK01000029.1 GCA_003251775.1 Clostridia bacterium
CCCATTTGGCATTAAACACTGTAAGCATTACTTCATAGGCTTTGGCAAGCTCACATAGAGTAGAAGCATATTCATCAATATAAGCATGCTCACCTGGTAAAAAATAATATATTCTTTTTTGTTGAATACCTGTCTGAGGAGACTTGGGAATATTAATCTTTTCAACATGCCAGCCTGCATACTCCATATCGTACCAATATTCTGGAGTATCCTTACTATAAGAATATGGAAATTTAGGTCTAGGTGGGATTATTTTTTTCTGACGAGTCCAATAAACTATGTTTTCATCTGATATATCAATCGAATTTCTCCTAGACATTAATAACCTCCTAGAACCATGGGTAGCTAACTATATAGCATATTGAGCCTGTATTAATTCTTGCTGTAATACTAAATAACTGAGTACTAATTAAATTATATACGATTTTGCTCTAGAAGGGCAATTGTTTTTTACTCGTTAAGCTTTCAATAAGTAGTTATTTGTAAGTAATTATTTTAGCGTATTAAATAAAGCTTCAATATTTTTTGGTGGAACATCGGGCAGTATTGCTTCATGACTAGGTGATATTATTAACCCTGTCGGGAATATATTGCATAGCTCTTTAACCTTTTCAGCAACGTCCTCGGGCTTTCCATTTACCAGAAGGTGCTGTGCATCGACTCCCCCACAAAAAGCCACCCTATCACCAAAATTGTCCTTCAAACGCTTTGGGTCCATTCCTGTCGCTAATGCTTGTATAGGATGAATTACATCTACACCTGATAAGATTAAGTCCTCTATAATATCATAAATTGCACCACATGAGTGGTGTACTACCTTTAGACCATATTTATGTGCCTGCTCGACTAGCTTAATTGTTCCTGGTAGAACAAACTGCTTAATTAATTCTGGTGATATCATTAGGGAAGTTTGGCTTCCTAAATCATTTCCAATGAGCACTGCGTGAAGATTTCCCTTTGTTGCCTTATAAAATATCTCGTTCGCCTGTAGGTAAAAATCAACAATTCTATTAATTACTGCCTGAAACATTTCAGGCTCGAGCAACATCTTTACCATTGCATTTTCCATTCCAAAAGCTGCACACGCATCCTGAAAATGAGAAGACCACACAACGCCCATAAGAACCTTGTCCTTTGGTGCTTCAGCTATTAGCCTTTCACATTCAGCTATGCTTATATGTTTTTCAGGATCAGGCCAATCAAAATCATTAATCATAGAGGGCTCAGAATAGTCCTTAAAAAAACCATCTACGGTAAGTGTTCTTTCATCATCACTACCTATATAGTTTTGAGAAAAATTAAGTGCTGTATAGATTGCATTGCTTGACGGTGAATGATATGGCATTTCTATTGCAAATATGTCATCGTCTAGCTTATACGTTAATTTGTTTAAGGAGCTAATCTTAAAGTATTCCTTTAAACTTTGATGTGCAGATGGTACAGGTAAACCTAACCACGAAGCTGGGCGATCTACAGGTTTTCTTTCTACCGTTGCAAAAAATCTTTCAATATGATTCATTAAAAATGACCTCCTTAATTGTTTTTTCATAATTCTTATTGTGAAAACAACAAGGTTCTTTAGCTGTTAGCTATCTTTAATAGCGTTGACTATTTAGAGTTATTATTACAATTAAAGGGACTGTAAGCTTAGTCTAAATGAAAGACCTCTTCCATTTCTGCCCACCATTCACCCTCTGAACGAGTGTTAAGAGGAATCTGCATAGGCGTCATTATACTCCACCATTCCTGAGTCTTTGGATCAGCTACCATTTTAGCGATATCACTTTCAAAATCAGAACCTGTATATTCATAATAACTGAATAAGAGTCCATCCTTGTAGTAAATAGAGTAGTTTTGGATGTTACAAGCCTTTATCATATCTAAAACTTCTGGCCAAACTTGTGCGTGATACCTTTTATACTCTTCGAGTTTTTCTGCTTTGACCTGAATGATACTACCAAATCTTTTCATAACAAACCTCCTGTTATTTATTTTAAAATAATATTTGAGATAAATACCTTAATACTATTATTTCAGTTTTTATAAGTAGTCTCAACATGAAAAACTATGAAAACTACATTAAAAATCTAAAATATACTCAACTACATAAACACTCCACTTATTGAGTATAATTTTGCATAAATATGTAACAACGCAAAAAGCTTAACTAAAATATAGCTTGAAATTCTAATCATAGCATGATACTATAGTTTAGAAACTCAAATCTACTTATCAGCACAATATTTCGTTAAAAGGAACAACATTAAAATGGGTAAGAAAAGCAGATTTTTTTGTACAAGTATTCTTATATTAAGCGTGATTATAATACTTGTAACGTCATTATTCTACAAGCAGACAAAAGGAATATCAGACAATGGAGATTACCACAGGGTAACATATCCAAACAGAATCTCCTATGTTGAGGGACAAAAGGAATGGTTTGTTTTTACAGACAGCTTTATAATAGACTACAAGGGTGACAGTAGGCTTGATAAACTTAAAAATGCAGTATTTACATTTGATTTTAAATATGTAACCACACAGCACGTATATATTAAGATGTCAGTAATACTAAATACTATAGTTAGATTCTTGAAGAATAGTGATTATAGGCTATTTAATCTAAAATGGTTGGGAGTTACATATAGTGTATTTTTCGTACTTGCCTTTGGTATCATTTTTTCTACTTACAAGACAAAGAGGAAATGGCTCGATATATCATTCTTTGTTCTTTTAATATTAGTTTTCTGTGATTCAGGGTATACTCTATATTTTAACTCGTTTTTTGGAGAGGCAGCACAGTTTGCTTCGTTTATTTTAGCTTTAGGCTGTGCTGTGGGTGCAATTTATTGTACAAGATTAAGAAAGCTTTTTTATGTTCTTTATTATGTGTCTGTTATATTATTCATGGGCTCGAAATTTGCAAATATACCAGCTGGGGTTATTCTGGCAATTGCTGGTATTGCATTTATTCTAATAGAACGAAAGAGCAAGCTTGCAAGAACGATGCTTTTTAGCATGACAGTAATATCATTGCTATTTTCAGTATATCTATATACTAATGTTCCCAAATGGATGGAGGAGCATAATAACTATCATGCAGTATTCTTTGGTATACTTAAGGATTCCTCTAATCCACAGAAGGATCTTAAGGATTTGGGGCTTCCTCAATATATGGTTGAGCTTAAGGATACAAATTATTTTGTTGAGGATCTTAAAGTAGATATTCATTCAGAAAAATTTAAAGAAGACTTTGATATTTCTAAAATAGATTTAGTAAAGTACTATATAACTCATCCAAAAACCTTATGGAAAGAAATAGAGGTGTCATGCAAAAACAGCCAGCTAATTAGACCATGCTACCTAAGCAACTATAAGTCTGATGAAAGAATGGTGTTTAATGATAACTATGGAGTATGGAGTAGCTTGAGGCTAAAGCTGCCTTTAGATAATATTTACGTAGTTATCCTTTTATTCCTGATAGGTATAGTTGTTTTAATTTATGAATATTTGAGCATAAGAAAAGAAAAAAATATAAATAATAAAAAAATGGTTATTCTATTATTCTTGTTTTCGCTATGGGTGGTAAATGGATTAAACCTAGCTATGCCAGTTATGGGTAATGGTGAGGCAGATCTTGCAAAGCATATGTATGCTTTTATCACTGGATTTGACTTAATGCTGATTATAGAAATAATATGGTTAGCTCATAAGCTATATAGTCTAAATGTAAAGCTGTTTTTAATTAAAGTAAAAGATATTATTGTGTATAAAAAAAAGCTAGTTACTGTGGTAATTTCAATAACTATAACATCAATTTTTATATTAAATCTGGCCTTTAATTATATTGAGTTCAATAGACAACAATCAGGTACACAAAATTTTTTGAGAATTGGTTCATATATACATTTAGGAAAATATAATAACAAAAATATTTTATGGAAAGTAATTAATAAAGATGAAAATGGAATATTAATACTCTCAGAAGAGTTGCTGGAATCAAAGGCTTTTAATTCAGCTTCAGGTGAGGGTGATAAAAATAGGGTTAAATATGGTAGTAATCGTTGGAAGGAAAGTGAATTAAGACTTTGGCTTAATAATGTCTTTATTAAGAGCTTTAATGAGGAAGAAATAAAACTGATTTTACCGTACAAAAATAAGGTTCTGCTTTCAAAGCATGATAAACAATATGCAGAAGGAGGCGAAAGGGAGCTATATTGGATACATTTGCCTGAATTCATAAACAGAGGATGTGAGGAAGCGTACTTTGAATATACGAATGACAGGGTTTTCTTGCTTGACGTAGACCAATTTAATAGGTTTGTTTTTAATAATAAGGTTGACTATAAGAAGGAGAATAAGTATTGGCTTGAGACAGCATACTATAATAACTCTAGTATGGTTAGAATTGTAGACGCAGATGGTTTTGTTTATATGAAGGATGCTATAGTTGAAAACGTAGGTGTTCTTCCAGCTGTTTATATAGATGCTAATACCGCTATCTTAGAAGGAAACGGAAGCGTCACGAAGCCTTATTCTCTGTTTAAATACTCCAGATAGGTTTGCTTAACCTTTTTAACATAGCTTTGTGTTTCTGCATATGGGGGGACACCATTATATTTATTTACACTACCTGGTCCTGCATTATAGGCTGCTAATGCAAAGTCCAAATTATTGTCGTACGCTTTTAACTGCTCGCTTAAGTATTGTGTACCTCCATTGATGTTTTGTGTAATATTAAATGGATTTGTCACACCAAGCATCTTAGATGTACCTGGCATAAGCTGCATTAAGCCCTGTGCACCAGCCTTAGATACTGCATTTGGTTGAAATGAAGACTCATTCTTAATCACTGCCATAACAAGCATAGGGTCAATGTTAAACCTTTGAGAGGCTGCTTGGACTGCATTTTCTATCTCAGGCATAAGCTCATTTAGACGCTCGGAGGAGAATTTCATATAATTTGTGTTAGATTTTAGCATATAATTTTTTTGCATGCTGAGAGAATCAGAAACTGGAGTGAAAATATTAGTATTGTTAAGCTTTTCTGTTTCTGTTTCAATATATTTCTCAAAAGGAAGCTCAGAGCTGGAGTTATTGTTTGTTTTGAAGGCAAGAGGAATACGACTTTGTATTTCAGTCATTTTTTGTTGTAGCATTGCTGAAACAGATGGCATTTTCATTTTTTCTTCCTCCTCCCTAATAAGGTTAAGAAACTAAGTTACTTACCTTATTTATATTATATCGGAATAAAGCCTAAGAATCAAAAGTAAAATACTGAGAATTAGAGCAAGATTGGAATAAAACTTTTATTCTGCACTAAATTCTATAAGTTTTCTAGATATTTTGACATAGCAAACATTTTGCTATCATTTAGTACTATTTTAAGCTGTTTAGATATCTCCTCAGGAGATTGCTTCATTCCCTTTTTAGCCCATGCAACTATCATTCCCACTACACCATATGAAATAAATTCTGCTATATAAGTTTTATTGTTCAAGCTTGCTTCATCTGAGGTAGCTACAACTTCAATTATATTTACAAATATCTCTTTAAAGAAAGAAAATAAGTAGCTTTGAAACTCATTGCTTTTTGTGTTTTGTAAAGTGCTTTTGTAAAAATAGGATTCATTTTTCATTATATTTAGTAGTTGAAGTACTTTTTTATCTAACGTTTCAAAGGAAAGGTCGCAAGTAATAAGCTTTAGGGCTTCATTATAATAAATCCAGTTGACAAGTTCATATTTATCATGAAAATGATAATAGAATGTTTGGCGATTTAAACCACATATCTCTGTTATATCGGAAACAGTTATATTGTCAAAGCTTTTTTTCTTTATAAGCTCTTTCAATCCTTGAGCAAGAGCTTTTTTAGTAATTATTGAATCAGACATTGCAACACTCCTATAAGTTATAATACGCCTATAAGACTAGGTATTTTCTTAATAAATTATAACATTTAATATAGGAATGTCAATTGAGCTTTGTATTTTATCATCTTTATGAAATTAATTATATGGACAAAACAAAGATTTGTCTAAAAGCATGACAATTTGTTAAAAATGTAATGAGTTTTGACAGGACAACTTCATTGTATAATTACATACATTAATATCGATGCTATACTTTTCTATAGAAATAGGTTGCTATTATATAAGTGTTAAAAAAGCTTTTGATTGATAAAATTCAAAAAGCCTTTTTAATAACCAAACAAAATGGCATTGAAACCGCTTTTGGTGGTTATTTGTGCCATAGGCATGGGGGAGTTAAAATGAATATAAAAAGAATTAATAAAAGCAGCATAGTAAAAGCTGTGGTTGTAATTGGTATAGTTTTAATACCACTAATGTATAGTTTTTTCTATCTTAACGCATTCTGGGATCCATATGCCCGTCTTAATGAATTACCTGTAGCTGTTGTAAACAATGACAAAGGTACGAGCATAAATAATGAAGAAAGAAACCTTGGTAATGAAGTATGTGAGAAGCTAAAAGAGAATGATTCCATCAAGTTTATTTTTACTGACTATGCTGACGCTAGAGCTGGCACAGAGGAGAAGGGGTATTATGCTATGATAGTTTTCCCTGAGGACTTTTCAAGTAGCATTGCTTCTGCCTCAGAAAAAGAGAAGAATAGGGCTGAGATTATTTTTTCGCCAAACGAAAAGAAGAATTATTTAGCCGGACAGATTTTGAGTAGAGCGGTTCTAGAGTTAGAAAAAAATACTCGTGAAGCGGTTACTGAAGAGCTAGTGCAAACCCTTACAGAACAAATAAATGGAGTTCCAGGTAAAATGAATGAGCTTCAGGAGGGGTTTGAAAAGCTTTCAGTGGGTGCAGATAGCATTGTAGAAGGAAGTAATGTACTGGCAACAGGAACAGCTGATTTTGCAACTAACTTTAGTTTATATGCAAAGGGCATAATTTCTCTGAAAGCTGGAATAGGAGAACTAAGTAATGGTGCTACTAGACTGTCAACAGGTGCAAAAGACTTAAATACTGGCATAACAGCATATACATTAGGTGTAGATAATTTAATAAAAACGGTGAACGATACATCTGCTTTTATTTCTGGATATGTTAAATCACATCCAGAGTTATTGAAAGACCCAACCTTCGTTGCTTTTATACAGAATATGTCCTCTCCTGAAAATGCAAAAAGCATAGAGGCTCTATCGTTAGCAGGTATGAAGTTGAAAGCGGGTGCTACGCAATTAGTAGGTGGTTCCACTGCTGTAGTAAAAGGCTCTTCAGTACTAAATCAAGGCGTGAATAAGGTGGACTCTGCGACAACAAAGTTAACTAAAGCTTCAGAGCAAATCGCAGAAGGTACAGTAAAGCTGGATGATGGAATTTCTGAGCTGAGCAAAGGAATAAATCAAGCAAAGCAGGAAGTAACTAATTCAATTAGTAATGCAAAACAACAGCTTTCTACCCTTGATGGCCTAAGCGAATTTGCTAGTAAGCCAGTAGATGTCGTCACTGAAATAATTAACCCGATACCTAATTATGGAACATATTTTTCGCCTTATTTCATGTCCTTATCTCTTTGGGTTGGCGCGTTAATTATTTTCTTCGGGATATACTATGATGCTGACAATAGATTTAAAATTCTTTCAAGGAATAGTGATAAAAAAATTGCAAGAAGCTTTATTTATTTGTTAATAGGATTCGCACAGGCAATTGTTTTAGCAATAGTGTTAAAGACAGGGTTAGGACTAGACGTAAAAAACAATGGATTATATATAACATCAGTTTGTTTGGTATCTCTTGTATTTATAACGATAGTTCAGTTCTGTATTGTTCACACAGGAGATTTGGGTAAGTTTTTATCAATTGCTTTATTAATTCTCCAGCTAACCTCATGTGGAGGAACCTTCCCAATGGAAACAGTACCAAAATTCTTTAATATTTTATACCCATTTATGCCCATGACTTACTCTGTTGCATTGTTTAAGGATGCTATTACAGGAAGCATTACAAATAGCACTTGGGCTAATTTAGGTGTTTTAACAGGAATTTTAGTAGTATTTTTTATCACAACAATTGTTTTATCTACATTTAAAAAGAATAAGCTTAGTACGGCTAAGATAAGCAATTAGTAAAAACAATATTATGTGAGAAAGAATAAAGAGTTGTGCATACAACAAGGTTCTTAAGTTGTCAGCTATCTATTATGGTAAACAGCTTAAAAACCTTGTTTTTTGTATAAATATGCTTAATACATATAAAAGCATATGCCAATATAATGTGTAAGTGCTCCTAAGAATACAAAAAGGTGCCACACCATATGAAAGTATTTAAAGCCTCTTTTGGCGTACAGTACAGCACCAATAGAATAAAACACTCCGCCACCTAAAATAAGCCAAAACAGCACAGGGTTTGCCCTCCTAATGAAAAGTGGCATAAACATAATAAGTGTCCAGCCCATGATTAAGTATATGAATAATGATACCTTGGGCATTGAATGCTTTGAAATGGATTTGTAAAGTATACCAAACAAGACCATAGTCCATTGAATTGAGAGAATCAATATGGCTTGCCAGCCTCCTAATACGGACATGGCAATCGGGGTATATGTACCAGCAATTGCAACATAAATAAAAATATGGTCTAAAATACGCATAATATCTTTATGCCTTGTTTCATGCTCCATAACATGGTATATAGTTGACATTAAAAACATCATAAATATTGAAACACAGAAAACTGTAACACCAACGACATCCTTTATTGTTCCGTTGGTGTATGCAATTATGGAGACAACAGGAATAGAAAAAAGGACTAACAGGGATGCTACTCCGTGTGTTATAGCGTTTGCAACCTCTTCACCAAATGTAAGCCTTATCCCTTTCATTTTGCTCATTATAAGCACCGCCTTTACTATTAATTAAGAATTATCATTTATATCGTATCTATAGGCTATCTTCTAAATTTATTTTAATATGATTTCATTACATGCAAGTTATTGTAAATGACTTATATAAATTAATTCAAAGATGCTATTTCATAAACATATATTATAATCTATAATACATTTTAACATAAAAATGACGATTATTCATCCTTATTGAAATAACAACGCAAAATAGCGTATAACACAAATACTCAATATTATAATTCATTTTGTCTAATTTGATAATATAAAAATTAATAAAAGCCTAGTTGATTCAAAATGTCACATTAGTCTTGAATCAACTAAGCCTTTATCTAAAAAGAGGTATAGGTGTACAAATATTGTTGTTAATCTTATTTATTTTGGCTTACTTATAAACATTTGTGTGAACATATTGCCGTACTGTCCGCCCTTCTTTATACCTATGCCTATATGAGTATAGTCCGGGCTTAGAATGTTTTGTCTGTGTCCTGGAGAGTTCATTAAGGCATCGTGAGCACTTGCTACGTTCTGATTACCTGCGATATTCTCACCTGCTTTAACATACTTAATGCCAAAGCTTTTCATCATATCAAACGGACTACCATAGGTAGGCGAGTTATGGCTAAAATAGTTGTTATCTATCATATCCTGTGATTTTATTCTTGCTACCTTAGTCAATTCCATATCAATAGCTAATGCTGGTACATTGTTTTGGGATCTTGCTTGGTTAACAAGATTAAACATTTCCTGCTCCTGATTAGTCAGAGAATTTGAATTGGCGTCCTTTTCAGGCTTAGGAGTAACAGGAGCACCATCGCCCCCACCAGTATTACCAGGCATTTTAGTTGGAGCTTTTGTAGGTGCTTTAGCAGTAACATTATTACCTTCAGGTGCTGTACCATCTCCATCCTCTACTACTACAGGCTTACATTGGTCACTGGGTATAAAGCCAATAGAGTTATCTGGCATTTTAACAGCGTACCAGTCCTCAACCTGCTCTACCACATTTAAAACATTGTTTTTATCAACATTTTTTAGGACTGTAGAATCCTTCGAACAGGCATTTGTAATCTTAGCCCCATCGGCTGTTACCTTTACATTTGAGATATCTCCTACTTCATTAATAGAGGATTCTATACCCTTAACCATAGGTCTCGTACATGAAACCATAAAAATAAGAGATAATATCAAAATCAAAGGTGATACTATGCGTTTTCTCATTTATCTTACCTCCGTTTATATATTTAAAAAGATTTTCGATTATATTATCTATCATAAAAATAAATTTTATTATGTAAATTGAATCAAAGATAGAAAAAATAACTTTTATAATATCGCTTGATTTTTCATTGTATTAAAATATAAGATAAGATATAATCATGATAGAAATTTTGATAAAAATTTTGATAATTTTTTTACGTGATTGAAGGGGGAAAGCATGAGTCTTCAAGTGGCAGCTGAGCAGATATGTACCCTGCTTATTATATTATTTATTGGATTTATTATTAAGAGACTTAATATTATCACCGATGAGCTTAACAAAAAGTTGTCTATTATATTGCTCTACATTACGTCACCTGCATTAATTTTCAGCTCATTTATTAAAGAATATGACCCACAGAAAATGATTACAATAGGGTATATTGCTTTAGGAACATTTTGCTCCTTTTTTGTATTCATACTCTTAGCAGAGACTGTTTTCTTTTTCTTTTTAAAAGCCTCTGAAGCAAAAACCGTTTTAAAGGCGTCCGCAGTTTTTTCAAACTGCGGATATATGGGCTTCCCGCTCATTGGTAGTGTGTTTGGGCAGGATGGCGTATTTTACGCTTCAATATATGTTGTAATATTTCATCTAATGGTATGGACCTACGGCGTTATAATTTATAGCGGTGAAAGAGATTTGAAAAACCTTAAGCGTGCTTTGTTAAGCCCTGCGTTAATAGCTGTCGCAATAGGCTTACCAGTATATATTTTTCAGATTAAAATACCTGTACCTATTGTAAACTCTTCAAAGCTAGTAGGAGAAATGACAACGCCATTAGCAATGATAATCATTGGGGCAATAATGGCAAATACCAAGCTAAAGGAGCTTATTATGGGGTGGAAGGTGTATTATGCTTCTTTTATTAGGCTAGTCGTTGTACCAGTAATAGCGATAATCTGTCTAAGATTGATTTCATTTCCCGCAGAAGCTGCACAAATAATCATTATCACCTTAGCCATGCCTGTAGCAGTAAATGTGGCAATATTTGCTGAGAGATATGATAAGGACCCAATTCTAGCATCTAAAATTGTAACCATATCCACTATACTTTCAATACTAACTATTCCAGTAGTTTTCTTATTCTGTTGACAGCAAGGCTCTTTAAAGCTGTACGCTATCTCTGATAACGGATGTACAAAATAGTATATAAATATATATCATTGTAATATAAATAAATACACAAAAATATAGACTTGAAAAATCTTAAGAATTTTTATATAATAAAGTCAGAGAAAGTCAAAGGCAAAGACGAAAGCTAATTAGCAAAAAAAATAATATTTATCACTATAAAGATGAATATTATAAATAAAGAAGGTGAGAATATGGCGAGACTCAGTGATATAATTGAAGCCTTTATAAAGGAAATGATTAAGGACACAAATGGTGCTATTGAGTTGCAAAGAAACGAGCTTGCAAATAGATTTCAATGCGTACCATCTCAGATAAACTATGTTATATCAACCCGCTTTACTACAGATAAAGGCTATTATGTTGAAAGCAGAAGAGGTGGAGGCGGATACATCAGTATAAAAAGAGTAAGTATAGGCTCACATAGTAATTACCTTATGCATATTATTACATCAATGGGAGATAAGCTATCGCAGCACTCGTGTGAGGTATTTATTAATAACTTTGTAGATTATAATATAGTGGATGTAGAACAGGCACTTTTGATGAAGGGTGCGACTAGCGATAAAGCCTTATTGGAGGTGCAGGTAGAAAAACGAGATATTGTTCGTGCAAGCATATTGAAAAATATGCTAATGAGCATTGGGGTGTGAGGATTGGGATGTAGTGATAGACATCTCTGTGCTGGTAGGAGTATTATGAAAATGTGTTAAAGGTTTTAATGAATTAGTTAAGTAGGGTGGTGTTTAGAATGATATGTCAGATATGCAATATAAACGAAGCTACTGTTCATTTTACAAGAATCATAAATAGCAATAAGGTTGAGATGTTTGTGTGTGACAGGTGTGCTAAAGAAAATAGTAATATTAAAATAAATATTAATCAGCTCCTTTCAGGTATTTTAGGGTATGACAGCTCTGGAATAGTTACAAAGCATTCAAAGAGTGAGGCTTGTCCTAATTGTGGTATGACTATACCAGAGTTTAATACGATTGGAAAAATGGGATGCGATAAATGCTATGAAACCTTTGAGACAAGTGTACAGACGTTGTTGAAGAGAATGCAGGGTAATGTAAATCATTCAGGTAAAATGCCAAAAAAGCTAGCAGTAAGATTTGAGTTTGAAAAAGAGATTAGTGAGTTAAAGACCGAGTTAAGAAAATGTATTGAGGAAGAAGCGTATGAGAGGGCTGCTGAATTAAGAGATCAAATAAAAGAGAAAGAGAAGCAGAAGGGAGTGACGCAATGATGAATTGGTATATCGAAAATGGACCCGATTCTGATGTTGTTGTTAGTAGTAGGGTAAGACTTGCCAGAAATTTTAAGGGCTACCCCTTTCCCTTCAGAATGAGTAAGGAGCAACAGGAAGAAATCCTTGAAAAGACTAAAAATGCTATATTCAAAGGAAATGAGTTTATGCAGAAGGATTTTTCCTTCACAGACATTTCTTCTTTAAATACGATAGAAAGGTATGCTCTGGTAGAAAAGCATATTATTAGCAAGGAGATAGTTAATAACAAGAATCATAGTGGCTTAATATTAAGCTCCGATGAAAAAATCAGTATTATGGTAAATGAGGAGGATCATTTAAGAATTCAGTGCCTAGAGTCTGGTATGAAAATGGATTCTGCATGGGAAACCTGTAATCGAATTGACCTTTTACTGGAGGAAGATATTGATTTCGCTTTTAATGAAAGCCTTGGCTATTTGACATGTTGTCCTACTAATTTAGGTACAGCCATAAGGGTTTCTGCTATGCTTCATTTACCTGCACTAACAATGACGGGATATATTAGAACAATATTGGATGCCTGTGGTAAGCTAGGGATAGCTGTAAGAGGATTATATGGAGAAAATACTGAGGCGACAGGGAATATGTTTCAGCTATCTAATCAGGTAACATTAGGGAAGAATGAAGAGGATATCATAAAAAGCATTAAGAACATAACTTATCAGATAATAGAGCAGGAGAGGATATTAAGGGAAGAATTGTATAAGCAGAATAAGCATAAATTTGAGGATAGAATTTTCAGGTCATATGGGGTTTTGCAAAATGCAAGGATTATTAATACAGATGAATGTTTAAAAAAGCTGTCTGATGTTAGACTAGGAGTAGATATGGGCATAATTACCGAAATTAAAATAACTAGTATTAATGAGATAATGCTGATGATACAGCCTGGTGGTCTGCAAAAGGTTGCAAATAAAGAGATAACACCAGAGGAAAGAGATGTAATCAGAGCTGAGCTAATTAGGCAGAAGCTGATAAAGCAGATAAGTTAAGATAAAGCAAGCAATAAAGAAGAAAAGCAACCTATAGAGTAAAATAGCTAGTAAAAAGAAATAAAGCAAGCAACGAAGTAAAATAAGCAAGGATAAAAGATTTATAACGATAATTATGAAACGTTAAGATAATGAAATGAGGTGGATTATATGTATGATAAATTAACACAAAAAGCTCAATTGTCTATACACTTAGCTCAGGAGTGCTCAAAGATGATGGGACATAATTATATAGGTACAGAGCATATATTATGTGGTCTTATAAAAGAGGGCACTGGTGTAGCAGCAAGGGTTCTTAATGGTCAAGGAGTAACAGAGGTTAAAATAATACAGGAGATAGAGACCATTATTGGTAAAGGTCAGGGAGATAATAAGGAGCAGTTTGGGTTTACCCCCAGAACCAAAAGAGTAATGGAAATGAGCTTTGCTGAAGCTCGTAGAATGGGACAAAATTATATAGGTACTGAGCATATTCTGTTGGGAATTTTACGAGAAGGAGAAAGTGTAGCAATAAGGATACTGGTTGATTTGGGAGTTGACCCTCAAAAGGTTTATGATGAAATAACTGATATTTTGGAAAATGAAGTACCTACCTCTATAGGAAATAAGAGAAACAGGAGTAGTGAAGCGACACCTACCTTAGAGCAGTTTGGAAGAGATCTTACGAAGATGGCTGAGGAAGGTAAATTTGATCCAATAATAGGACGTGAAAGAGAGATTGAGCGAGTTGTACAGATATTAACCAGACGCACAAAGAATAACCCCTGCTTAATTGGGGAGCCAGGTGTTGGTAAAACAGCTATAAGTGAGGGCTTGGCACAAAGGATTATTGAAGGTAATATTCCTGAAATTCTAAAGGACAAAAGGGTTGTTATACTTGACCTTTCATCAATGGTTGCAGGTGCTAAATATCGTGGAGAATTTGAGGAGAGGCTGAAGCGTTCTATTGAGGAAATAAGGCAGGCAGGGAATGTAATTCTGTTTATTGATGAGCTTCATACAATTATAGGAGCAGGGGCGGCTGAAGGTGCAATGGATGCTTCAAATATATTAAAACCGTTGTTGGCAAGAGGAGAAATACAGGTAATAGGTGCTACAACCCTAAATGAATATAGAAAGCATATCGAGAAGGATGCTGCACTTGAAAGAAGATTTCAGCCCATTACAGTTGGGGAGCCAACTGAAGAGGAGGCAATTGAGATACTTAAGGGTATAAGGGACAAATATGAAGCCCATCATAATGTGCAGATTACTGATGATGCTATTATAGCCGCTGTTAAATTGTCAGTGAGATATATATCAGACAGATTTTTGCCAGATAAGGCTATTGACCTTATTGATGAGGCAGGCTCAAGGGTGAGGATTAAGTCATTTACAGCACCACCTAATGTAAAAATGCTGGAGGAGCAGATAGAACAGCTTCAAAAGAAGAAAGAGGATGCTATTATTAATCAGGACTATGAGCAAGCAGCCAAGATTAGAGATGAGGAAAACAATATCAAGAATAGCTTACAGGCTGTAAAGGATGAGTGGACTCAAAAGAAACAGACAAGTATGCAGGTGGTATCTGAGAATGAAATTGCTGATATTGTAGCACTTTGGACAGGAATACCAGTGAAAAAGCTAGCTGAGGGTGAGACGGAGAGACTATTAAAACTTGAAGAGGTTTTACATGAACGGGTTATTGCTCAGAATGAAGCTGTAACAGCCATATCAAAAGCCATAAGGCGTGGTAGGGTTGGCTTAAAGGACCCTAAACGCCCTGGAGGCTCGTTTATCTTCCTAGGACCTACAGGTGTTGGAAAAACTGAATTATGTAAAGCTTTAGCAGAGGCGCTATTTGGAGATGAAGGTGCAATGATTAGAGTGGATATGTCAGAGTATATGGAGAAGCATAGCGTTTCTAAAATGATAGGAGCACCTCCTGGATATGTAGGCTTTGATGATGGAGGACAGCTTACAGAAAAGATTAGAAGAAAGCCTTACTCTGTTGTGCTCTTTGATGAAATAGAAAAGGCACATCCTGATGTGTTTAATATACTGCTTCAAATTCTGGAGGATGGCAGGCTTACTGATTCTAACGGAAGAAAGGTGGATTTCAGAAATGCTATTATAATCATGACCTCTAACGTAGGGGCAAGAGATATTGTTGAGCCAAAAAGAGTGGGCTTTGGTGTTTCTGATTTAGAGGCAGCTAAAAGCTATGAGGATATGAAGAGAAACGTAACAGGGGAGCTGAAAAAACAGTTTAGACCAGAATTCTTAAACAGGGTAGATGAAATAATAGTATTCCACCCATTAGAAAAGGAAAGCATGAGCCAGATAGCTGGTATTATGTTAAGCTCTTTGACAGAACGTTTGAAATCTAATAATATTAGCCTTTTAGTCTCAGAAGAGGCAAAAGCCTTCATAGCTGAGAAGGGATATGATAAAACCTATGGAGCAAGACCTTTAAGAAGGGTTATCCAAACCATGGTTGAGGATATGCTCGCTGAGGAAATGCTATCTGGAAGGATTAATCATGGTGAAACAATTAATCTAAAGGTAGCAGATGATAAGATAGTGTTTGAGCATGTATCGGCAGTTCCTGCTGTATGTTAGGTTGACTTAACAAATGCTTACAATGAAATCTATATATCACTAAACAAGGAGGATACATCCATGAAAATTATTGCGATATGGAATGATACTGGACAATAACATTCAAATATCCGAGGTCCGCCTATAATAAAGTTTCTTGATTAGACTTTATAGAAAGGATGGACTAGTATAATGAATTTTAATTTATATTATGCATACAAGCTATTTAAAGATACCATACCCATATACCCTGTATATCTTTTAATGTTTGAGTCAAGAGGGATGTCTCTGACACAGGTTTCTTATTTGCTTGCAATTTGGTCGTTGGCAGTTATTTTGTTTGAAGTACCAACAGGTATTTTAGCTGATCATTGGAGCAGAAAAGGAATGCTTATAATTGGAGGCATGTGTAAAGCTTCTTGTTATGTATTGTGGTTTTTATCACAAGGCTTTGCTATGTTTGCTTTTGGGTTTGTGTTATGGGGTATTAGTGAAGCCTTTTGTTCTGGCTCAGAGGAGGCTTTATTATATGACACTTTAAAGCTAGAAGGGAAAGAAAAATTATTTGATAGAATATATGGTAAAGGGAACTTCTACTCAAGTATCGGTGTAGCCTTGTCTTGTTTAGTAGGAGGTTTCTTATCTTTTCTAATCACCTATAAGGGGGTATTACTGCTTTCAGTATTGTTTACCCTATTATCTGTCTTTCTAGTAGCTAATTTCAGAGAAGTTAATTGCTTTAAGCTCATTAGTAGGAGTGAACCAGAAAATAATACAAATCCTTTGTCAACCTTGCTTGATGCGGTTAGCTTATGCTTTAAAAATCGACAGCTATTAATGATTATTTTAATGATGGTAATGGTAATCGGTACGGCAAGTATACTTGATGAATATGACCAGATTATTGCACGAAGCTATGATTTAACCCTTGGTAGTATAGGTGTTTGGATTTGCATTCGTTACTTGCTTGAGGCTTTTGGTTCAAGATTTGCATATCGTATTAGAGTAGTAATGAATAAATTAGGTGCTAGGGATACTTTTTATACAGTGTCTATTGTATGTGTGTGTGCAAGCTGTTTGCTTCTATTGTTTGGTATTACAAGTAACATTTTACTTATTCCAATGTATGGGCTTTTTTATATGCTTATGGCATCTGCAGGCGTTATTTTTGAGGAGTTTGTGCAACAAAAAATAAATGAGCAGGGTCGCTCAACAGTACATTCATTAATCTCGCTATTTAGCAACCTATATGCTGTAGGATTCTTTAGTATAGTAGCTTTAACTATATCAAGGTCTAGCATTAAAATTGGTATAATAAGTGTGGCTATCTACATAATTATTTTGAGTTTGTTTTTGTGCTTGATGTACAGAATTAGTTATGAAAAGCAGAGAATGTACTAAGATAATTGCATTAATCTAAAATTTAAGTAAAATAAGTGAGAACTCATCAAGCCTTAAGGTAATTGGTGAGTTTTTGCTTTTTATAGTAAGCATTATAACAAAATAGCGTCTGTAAACCCATCCTTAATTGTCGGCTATAGCCGTGGGATGAAAGACGCTCTTGCCTATGGTAAGGAAAATTTGTGTAAATATATTGCAGTATATGTTAATAACTACTACAATATAAATATGGGTCAAGAACATAAAAGAACGAATACAACAGTATCATTCTCAACTACCATTTTGTTTTCTGTCCAAGATACCTCAGAAAACTGCTTGTTGGTGATGTGGAAATAAGGTTTAAGGAGCTGTTGAAAGAGATATGT
>QKEK01000011.1 GCA_003251775.1 Clostridia bacterium
GGTCAATTGGGAATATAGAAGCTGTTTGCGCAGTGGTTTTATCCAGAAGACTATATTTTTGTAACTTAACAACCACTATTTATTGAATAAGGTAGGGTTTTAAAAGCCTTTGAAACAAAAAATGCTTACAAAGCAATAAACTTATTATAGAGATTCATAACAAATGCTTGAATATATGATATAATAGCATAAAAACTAGTATATAGGAGATATGCTTTGAATACACCTTTATATTACGCTTTAAAAGAACACGCTGACCGAAGTCAGGCTTCCTTTCATATGCCAGGGCATAAGTCTGGGTATGGATTGGATGAGGATTTTTACAAGAACATATTTCGCATTGATTTGACCGAGCTGGCAGACACGGATAACCTGCATGCACCAGATAGCGATGGTGCTGTTAATCTGGCTCAAAAGCTTGCGGCTGAGGCGTTTGGTTCACTAGAGACAAGGTTTTTAGTTAATGGCTCTACCTGTGGTATTTATGCTGCTATAATGGCAACATGCTGTAAGGGAGATACCATCATTGTTTCAAGGGATTGTCATAAATCAGTTTTTGCTGCCATCAATTTCATTGAGGCTGAGCCAATTTATATGCTACCTGAGTATGATGAGAGGGCAGAGATTTGTACAGCTCTTACTAAAGAAACAATAGTAGCTACTATTAAGGGGCATCCAGAGGCAAGGGCTGTTGTTGTTACCAGACCTACATACTATGGATATTGCTGTGATATTGAGGGGGTTGCTGAGTTAGCCGAGCGTTATGGCATGTTTTTAATTGTAGATGAAGCCCATGGAGCTCACTTAAATTTCAGTAGGCTACTTCCGGAGTCTGCTCTTAAACTTGGTGCTCATATGTGTGTTCAAAGTGCACATAAAACCTTGCCAGCACTTACTCAAACGGCATATTTACACATTAATAGTAACAGGGTAGAGAAAAGAAAGGTAGAGCATTATCTCAGACTCTTTCAAACCTCAAGCCCTTCCTATATACTGATGTCATCACTTGATATTGCCCGAGCAATTATGCAGGAAAAAGGAGAATTGCTTATAGGAGAGCTTTTACATAAGATAGGAGAATTTAAAAAACAGGCTTTAGGGCTTAAGAGTTTTACAGTATTAGAACCCAACTCATTTAGTGAAATTAATAATAAAAGCAATAATGATAGAGAACATACAAAAAAAAGCATATCTGGCTTACCTATCTGTGACTATAGCTGTGGTTTTGATAGTACGCGTCTTGTGATTACTATAACAAATAAGCAATTTTCTGGCTATACTATAGACAGGATTCTAAGAGAAAAATATGGTGTTTGGGTGGAAATGTCAGATGAAAGGAACATCGTATGTATAGCTACAGTCTATAATAAAAGTGAGGATTTTGGGATTCTAGCAAGTGCCTTATATGAGGTGGACAAATCTATTAATAGCGGTATGCTTGATTCATATAGCATGGAAGCTAGGGTTGGTAAAAAACAATCAGTTAAGGAACTGTTAAAGACAGTATTTGTAATGGATGCAGTATTTAAACCCTATGAGGTGTTGAACAAGAAACGTAAAACAATTAATATTAAGGATTGTGAAGGAGAAATAGCAGCAGAGATGCTTGTACCTTTTCCACCTGGAATTCCTTTGGTAATGCCAGGTGAAAAAATATCAATCCAGTTAGTGAACTATTTGTCCGATGTAAATAATATGGGTGGAGCTGTAATGGGCTTAGATAAAAACGGTAATACAAGTGTAGTTTCTATGGGGTGATGTGAATGAAATTAGATAAACTGGGCAAAAAAGCTGATAAGGAAATGATGGTGGGTATTAATAGAAATACCAGTGAGAAGGTAGCAGGCACACAAAAAAAGGACTTTGGTAACTTTCTTTCTAAAATGCAGGGCGATACTACAGAGGAGAAAATCAGGGCACTTGCTTCTGATATTATTAAGCAGGGGGAAAGGCTTTCAGAGAAGATTGATATATCTGAATTAAAGGTATATAAGAAAAAGATAGCAGAGTTTTTAGATGAAGCTGTACGATCCTCGAATAAATTTACAAAGGATAGTTTTTTAGACAGAAGAGGAAGGCATAAGGTTTACGCTGTTGTAAAAAAGGTTAATAAAGAGTTAGAAGAGCTTACAAAGGAAGTGCTAAGCAGTGAAAAGAACAATATCAAGATATTGAAGGGTATCGAGGATATTAGAGGCATGATATTAGATTTAGTTTTGTAGAAAGGATAGAATCATGAGCTTTAATAGTATTATAGGACATAATGATATAAAATCCAAATTGGAAGGCAGTATTTTTGAGAACAGAGTTGGACATGCGTATGTGTTTACAGGAGCTCAGGGTGTAGGCAAAAAAACAACTGCGATTGCATATTCGCAGCTATTATTGTGCAATGAGACTTGTAAAAACACTAGAGAGATAGATGTTTACAATAGATATTCTGAACCATGTGGTAAATGTATGGCATGTAAGACCTTTGAGGCTGGGACAAATCCAGATTTTACGATAATTGAGTCTTCTAAAAGCACCATAAGCATAGATGAAATCAGGCAGATGCAAGGTGATATTATTATTAAGCCTATTTACTCTGACAAAAAGGTATACATTATAGTTAACGCTCAAAAAATGACAATACAGGCACAGAACTGCCTTCTTAAGACTTTAGAGGAGCCGCCAGGACACTCATGTATCATTCTAACAACATCAAATTATGACTCGTTACTTCAGACAATTAAATCAAGGGTTCAAAGAGTAGTGTTTACTCCTCTCGATTCGGAGCTGGTAATGGACTATCTGAATACTCACTATTCGTCTAATGATATTTCTAAGGAGTTTGTAATAGCATATTCGGGAGGAATTATAGGCAAAGCAATCGAAATTCTTGAGAATGATGCGTTGAAAGAAATTCGTGAGAAATGCTTTGACTATCTTTTTGATAATGGTAAGGCATGGTCAGAGGGAGCAGATTATTTTGAGGAAAACAAGGACAATATTAACTTTATTCTTGATATGATGGACACTATATATAGAGACATGCTTCTCATTTGTGTAAAAAGTGAAAAACAGTTGATTAATTCTGATAAAAAGGATATTATAATAAATAATGCAGGGAAATGGACTGTTGCGAAACTAACAAATGTAATAGGTTTAATTGCAAAGGCAAGAGGGCACATAAGAATGTATGTAAATACTAGACTAGTTATTGATAATTTAATGTTAGCATTTAGGGAGGTTTAAATAAATGATAGATGTTGTAGGAATCAGATTTAAAGAGGCGGGTAAGATATACTATTTTGACCCTGACCAAATTGAATTTGAGGCTAATGATAGAGCGATTGTTGAAACGGCAAGAGGAGTTGAATGTGGTGTTGTCGTTATACCTAAAAAACAAATAACCGAATCCGAGATAGTTTCACCATTAAAAAAGGTTATCAGAAAAGCAACAGATGAAGATGTATCCCAGTATGAAGAGAATAAGAAAAAGGAAAAAGAGGCATTTGAGATATGTCTGGAAAAAATAAAAAAGCATGATTTGAAGATGAAGCTAATAGATGTTGAATATACATTTGATAATAATAAGATATTGTTTTATTTTACCGCAGACGGTAGAGTTGATTTTAGAGAGCTGGTAAAGGATTTGGCATCAGTGTTTAAGACAAGAATAGAGCTAAGACAAATAGGTGTACGTGATGAGACTAAAATGCTTGGTGGGTTGGGTATGTGCGGCAGAGCATTATGTTGCTCGGCACATCTTTCAGAATTTCACCCAGTATCTATTAAGATGGCGAAGGAACAGGGGCTGTCACTTAACCCGACAAAAATTTCTGGAGCGTGTGGTAGGTTAATGTGCTGTCTCAAATATGAACAGGATGCCTATGAGGATGTTCTTAAAAGGGCTCCCAAACCACAATCTATAGTAGAAACGCCAGAGGGGAAGGGTACTATAATCTCTATATGCCTATTGAGAGAAGAGGCTAAGGTTCTGCTTGATAAGAATAATGAGACTGATTTGGATGTTTTCAAATTTACTGAAATTAAGGTAATTAGAGAGGGGCAGGATAGAAATAATGATGATAGTGTTGACCTTGAGCAGCTAAAGGAGCTTGAGGACTAATACTAAAAAAATATTTTATTAAATGTAATAAAACTCTTTATTCATAAATTATTTGATGGTAGAATATATATGGTAATTATTCTGCATGTAACATGACGTTGAATTATTATAATAAATATTACAAGCTTATAAACGGTTTTATTTTAGATAATAGGCAATAATGACATATGAAGAATAATCACCTGAATTATATCCTATAATTATTATGGAGGTGTATACAATGGCATACTTAATTAATGACGAATGCATCAGCTGCGGTGCATGTGAACCAGAATGTCCTGTTTCATGTATTGCTGCAGGAGATGACAAATACGTTATAGATGCGGATGCTTGCATAGAGTGTGGTGCTTGTGCTGACGTTTGTCCAGTAGATGCTCCACAACAGCAGTAAGTCAAATTAAAAAGGCAGTTGAATGTGACATTCGCTGCTTTTTTTTTGAGCTTTTACACTTAGTAAATAAGCGATAAAAAAGCTTCCGATTTGATAAAGAATTTTAAAAAGCTTTTTTGACCGCCTAACGAAATGGCTTGGAAAGTTATAAAAAGGTGAGCAAGTGAAGGTAGAAATAAATCAAAATGAGAGACTGGATGATTTGCAGCTAAATGGCTTGAGGATTATTCAAAAGGTGGATGGATTTTGTTATGGGATTGATGCCGTATTATTAGCTAATTTTGCCTCTGTAAAAAGGGGCGGCAGGGCTGTTGATCTTGGTACAGGCACAGG
>QKEK01000136.1 GCA_003251775.1 Clostridia bacterium
TTTTTTAAAATTTTGCTTGACTTTGTTATTGAGTATCTGCTAAAATAAGAAAGCACGTTACGAGAGGTGCACATATGGCGGCGTAGCTCAGTTGGCTAGAGCATACGGTTCATACCCGTAGTGTCGTTGGTTCGACTCCAATCGCCGCTACCACATACGAAGCAATCAGACAAGCTGTCGTTGCTTCGTCCATAAGGCCCATTGGTCAAGCGGTCAAGACACCGCCCTTTCACGGCGGTAACAGGGGTTCGATTCCCCTATGGGTCACCAGGGCGCATAGCTCAGCTGGGAGAGCACCTGCCTTACAAGCAGGGGGTCATAGGTTCGAGCCCTATTGTGCCCACCATAAAGGGGATGTAACTATACATCCCCTTTTATTTCATCATATTTTTTCATTATGATAGTATAATACCTTATCCTTCATAATCATAGTGCCAATGCCTTGGTTAGTAAATATCTCTAGTAATATACAATGAGGTATTCGCCCATCAATAATATGTGTACGCCCAACACCTTCTTCAAGTGCTTTTACACACCCTAAAACCTTTGGTATCATCCCTCCTTGAATAACGCCTTCCTTGATGAGCCTATGAACCTCTTCCACAGTTAAAGCAGGTAAAATAGTTTCACTTTCTTTGGACATCTTAACGCCCTCAACGTCTGTTAACAGCATTAGCTTTTCTGCCTTCAGGGCAGAGGCTATTTCACCTGCTACAGTATCAGCATTTATGTTGTAGCTCTCCCCCTCAGAGCCTACGCCGATTGGAGCAACAACAGGTATATATTCATCCTTCGCCATGAGAGAAAGAAGGCGATAATTTATTTTTGTTATATTTCCAACATAACCAAGATCACATTCCTCGCCATTTACATGCTTTGTCATTTTTTCACACTCTATAAGCTTACCATCTAAACCGCAGATCCCTACTGCCTTAGCTCCCTTTTGGTTTAGCATGGAAACAATCTCCTTATTTGTCTTACCCACTAAAACCATTTGAGCTACCTCCATTGTAGCTGCGTCTGTTCGCCTTAAACCATGTACAAATTGAGTAGGTATCTGCATTTTTTCTAATGTTGCAGAAATTGCTGGTCCGCCTCCATGAACAACTATAGGATTCATACCTATATACTTAAGCAAGGTTATATCTTCCATAACTGAATTCTTAAGCTGTTCACTAATCATGGCATTACCGCCATATTTAATAACAACCGTAGTTCCATAAAGCTTTTGAATATAAGGTAGGGCCTCAACAAGTATCTCAGCCTTTTTTATAATATTTTTCATACTAACTCCCCCATGCCTTTAGCACAAATTACTATTGTAAGCAGTATCCAAGTCATTTCGTCTTGGTGATTTAACGAAATTTATTAGAATTTTTATTAGATTAGAAGTTCGTTAAACGCTTACATATTACTTTTGCACTCTTCTTGATTTTTTCATATTCTTCCCTAAATATAAATAAAAATTTACTTAATTAAGGTATTAATAATTATACATAGAAATGAATAAAAATGCAACATAGCAAGCATGTAAAGCTTTTTTCGTTATTACATATTTATGCAAAATTATACTCAATAAGTACAGTGTTTATGTATATTTATTCAAAATAACGCAAAATAGCGTATAAATATACAACAACGCAATATACTCATGTAGGAGTTTATGCAATGTTACTAAATTGCAAAAATTTTTTTTGGTTAAAAATATACTAGTTATGTTGTATGAATAAGTGATATAGTTATATTGTGCTTTAAGGGCATAACAAATAATTTTGATACCATTTTTGTAGGAGGGTATGAGATGGCAGGTTTAAAGCTAAAAAACATTTACAAAAGATATGCTGGAGGCGTTACTGCAGTTAGTGACTTTAACCTAGATATCGAGGATAAGGAATTCATCATTTTGGTAGGACCTTCAGGTTGTGGAAAAACGACAACATTAAGAATGGTTGCTGGTTTGGAAGAAATAACAGAAGGGGAATTATACATAGGGGATAAACTTGTTAATGATGTTGCACCTAAGGATAGAGACATTGCGATGGTGTTCCAGAACTACGCTTTATATCCACATATGACAGTATTTGATAATATGGCTTTTGGTCTAAAGCTCAGAAAAACTCCTAAGGATGAAATAAAGAAAAGAGTTCATGAGGCAGCTAGAATACTTGACATTGAGCATTTGCTTGACAGAAGACCAAAGGCATTGTCTGGTGGTCAAAGACAAAGAGTTGCATTAGGGCGTGCTATCGTACGTGAACCAAAGGTATTCTTAATGGATGAGCCTCTATCAAACTTGGATGCTAAGCTAAGGGTTCAAATGAGAACTGAAATTAGCAAACTTCACCAAAAGCTTCAAACAACAATTATTTACGTTACACATGACCAGACAGAAGCTATGACAATGGGTACAAGAATTGTTGTAATGAAGGATGGCTTCATTCAACAGGTTGACAGTCCTACTGTTCTATATAAAAACCCAGTTAATACATTTGTAGCTGGATTTATTGGAAGTCCTCAAATGAACTTTGCACCAGTTAAAATAGTAAAGAAGAATGAAGGCATTTATTTGGCGTTTGGATCTTATGAAGTTAAGGTTCCTAATGAAAAAGCAAAGGAAATTGAAAACTCTGATTATGTTGGCAAAGAGGTAGTCTTTGGTATTAGACCAGAGGATACTCACGATGAGCCAGCTTTCCTAGAAAGATGGAGTGATGCAATAGTAAAGGCAGAGGTTGAATTGACTGAAATGCTTGGTTCAGAAACTAATCTATACTTGACAGTTGAGGGCGTAAGTTTTACAGCTAGAGTTAGCCCACAGTCTACAACTAAGTCTGGAGATACTATAAAAATTGCATTTGCAATGGATAGAATGCACCTATTTGATAAGGAAACAGAAAGAGCTATTCTTAATTAATTTAGTATACATAATTTAAACTATAAATAATATAACTATCAATAAAAAGAGGATGTAGTGAGAGTGCATCCTCTTTTTGCTATTAAAAGTATATTTACTGTGCGTTGCTATAAATTAATTACAAACAAATATAGCCAAACAGTTATTAATAAGGATAAATATGTTGTTGTATAAAATGCTTAACTAAAAATAGGTATGGTGTATAGTCATTTTGTTATGTATAATATATGTAATAAAATGTAGAGCTAGTTTAAAGCATTAGGGGTGGAAAAATTGCGTATTGTTGGATTTGTTGGTCCAAGCGGAACAGGTAAGAGCTACAGGGCATTATGGGTAGCAAAGGAAAGAGGAATTGAATACATTATTGACGATGGTCTACTTATAAGCGGAAACAAAATTATTTCTGGAAAGTCTGCAAAAAGAGAGTCCACAAAAATAGGCTCTGTAAAAACTGCTCTATTTACAGACGTGATTCACGCAAATGAAGTTAAAAAGGTTATTGCCAAAATTAAGCCAGGAGGAATACTAATACTTGGGACCTCAGACGGAATGGTAGAAAAAATAGCAAAGACGCTAGAAATAGGAGATGTTAAGGAAAAGGTATATATAGATCAAGTAGCAAGTGAATTTGAAATTAAGGAGGCATTAAGCTGTAGAAAAAATCAAGGGAAGCACGTAATACCTGTTCCTAATTTTGAGATTAAACAAGACTTTTCTGGATTTATGGTAGACCCCTTGCAAATATTCAGGAGGAAGGGGAAAGGTCATTTTCAGCATGTAGGGGAGAAGACTGTTGTTAGACCTACTTTCAGCTATTTAGGGAAATATACTATTTCAGATTATACAATTTATCAACTCATAAACCATGTTGCTTCTAGGCTATTGGGAATAAAAAAAATATCTAAATATCGACTTACAAACAGAGGAGAAGGGCTATACATTGATGTTGATGTAGTAATGTACATGGGCTCGAGTGTATATAAAACCTTACAGCAGCTTCAGAATGAGTCCAAGAATGAAATAGAGAGATTAACCTCCTTAAACGTGTTAGTTATGAATGTAACAGCTAGAAGTATTGTCTTTAAATAAAACCTTGTAATTTGCAAAACAAAATTATATGACATAAATGAATTATTTGAAACCATATACAACATAAAGCTATACTATGATATAATTATTATTAAATAAGAATTAGCCGATAAAAACATGAGGTGAGTTATGAATTCTGAAATGCTTCCAAAAACATGGCAAAATATTATGAATACTTCGGGATTCATGCCAGTTGTCGTAAAATCAATAGAAAGCTTCAGAGATGCTAATTGGTCAAAAGAATCGAGTACACATAAATATTATGAGATGGTTTATGTAAAAAAGGGTACAGGGGAATATATTGTTGAAAATAAGCGATTTACAGTGGGACCAAACGATATAGTTATTGTAAAGCCAAACAAAAAGCATTGCTTAAAAGTAAAATCTGAAAAGAGATGTGAATTTACAGTGATATATTTTAGCTTTGTAAGTCGCTTTAATGATGTAGAGTCTCATAAGACAAAAAGGATATACTCAGACATACCTCTTGACGATTTTATTAATTTTGTAAGTGGTGAGCGTTCAGATGATTATCTAAACCTAAAGGTCAATCAAAAAAATGATATTATTATACTACTAGAACAGCTAGTTTGTGAAAAAACTGGACAGGAAATTGGAAGTGAATGTATGGTTCAACTTCTGATAATGCAGTTATTTGTCATGATTTCCCGAGCACTAAAAATGGAATGGGAGAATAGTATAAAGGCGAAAACTACTAAAATAAAGGAGCTTATAGATATATCAGTAAAGTACATTGAAAACAATTACGAGAGAGATACTACTCTTAACGACGTAGCAAAATATGTATTCCTAAGCCAAAGCTATTTTGCAAGGATGTTTAAGAAGGAAAAGGGAATAAGTCCGATAAATTATTTGCTAAAAGTAAGAATAGAAAGGGCAAAAGAGTTGCTACTATCTAGTGAGATGAAGGCATCTGAGATTGCCGCTGCAGTTGGGTTTTCTAATCAACAGCGATTCAATGAGATTTTTAAAAAGTATACACAGCTCACACCAATTCAATACAGAAAGCATGGGAGTCTTTTAATTGATGAGAAATATTAAGCTATTAATAGAGTATGACGGAACACATTATCATGGCTGGCAGAGGCAGTTAAATGCTATATCCATACAAGAGGAAATTGAGAAGGCGATATATAAGCTGACAAAAGAAAAGGTTAACCTGACAGCCTCAGGAAGGACAGATGTAGGTGTACATGCACTAGGGCAAGTTGCTAATTTTTATACAGAAAGCACAATACCCGCTGAACGCGTAAGCTACGCTCTAAACTCCTTGCTACCTGATGACATTATCATAGTAGAGTCAAAAGAGGTTGAACAGGATTTTCACGCAAGATATAGTGCACAAGGTAAAAAATATAGGTACTTAATATATAACAGAATACAGCCTTCGGCGTTTTTAAGAAATAGGGCGTGTCATGTGAGAGGCAGGGTTGAACTGGAAGCTATGAGGCATGCAAGCCAGCTGCTTGTAGGTACTCATAATTTTAAGGCTTTCTGTGCCGCTGGGGCTGTGGTTAAAAGCTTTGAAAGAGAGATTTATGATATAAATATCTGTAAAGAGGAGGGTGGGTATATGATTTCGATAGATGTATTCGGTAGCGGTTTCTTATACAATATGGTAAGAATAATTTCCGGCACACTTATAGAAATAGGTTTAGGTAAACGCAAGGAAACAGACATTATTGAGGCAATAGAAACAGGCGAAAGAGGAAAGGCTGGGAAAACAGCACCTGCTCACGCCTTATACTTAATGGAGGTACTATATAGCAAACAACCATTGTGAGCGGTTTCCAAGAGATTTAGTCTTGGCAATAAAAAAGCTTTTTCTAATTTTTATCAAATCTGAAGCTTTTTTAACGAATATATATGAATAAGAAAGTAAAAATTGAAGATAAATAAAGGGATAGATGTAATATGAAGCTAAACGGCAGACTAATTAAAGGAACTACGACATTAAAGGATGAAACAGTTGAAGTCACAGATGCTCAATTAGAATATAGGGATTTACTTGAAAAATGCTTATTGTTGCTATGCAAGCAATTAGGTATTTCAGTACCTATGTGGCTTAAAAAAAATACAAAAGAATATTCTTTATACAGAAGAACCTGGTTTACCAATGAGCAATTCATTGAAAGTGTTGATTTTGATAGGTTTGAGCTGAAGTTCCTAGAGTGATTACGTGTAATGAAAATAAAATATTTAAAACCTGCAAATATGCGTTGACAAATGAAAACATGTATGTTAGAATAATAAACTGCGTTATATATAGGGACTTCGTGTGTCTTTTTTTGTAGACATGAAGATTTGCCCAGAGGGAAGCCTCTGTAAGACTATTATAACACATAAGTATAGAACAAACAATAGTTGGCAAAAATTATATGACATATTGTATATTGTACATATGAGGTGATAAGATGCTACATCCCGTAAAGCTGGGTAAAAACACAAGAATGAGCTTTTCAAGAATTAATGAGGTTCTTGAAATGCCAAATCTAATCGAGGTACAGAAGAATTCCTACGATTGGTTTCTAGAAGAAGGTCTAAGAGAGGTCTTCAGGGACGTATCTCCAATTACAGATTACACAGGTAATCTGATTATGGAATTCATTGACTATTCATTAGACGAGCAAACCAAGTACACAGTTGAAGAGTGTAAGGAAAGAGACACTACCTATTCTGCTCCTTTAAAGGTAAAGGTAAGACTTATTATTAAGGAAACCGGAGAGGTAAAAGAGCAGGAAATATTCATGGGAGATTTCCCGTTGATGACAGAAAACGGAACATTCGTTATCAATGGAGCTGAAAGGGTTATAGTAAGTCAGCTGGTAAGGTCACCAGGCATTTATTATAACGTTGAACTGGATAAAACCGGTAAGAAGCTATTTTCAAACACAGTTATTCCAAACAGAGGTGCTTGGTTGGAGTACGAGACAGACTCAAACAATATTGTTTCCGTGAGGATTGACCGTACAAGAAAGCTACCTGTTACGGTATTACTCAGAGCACTAGGGATAGGTACCGATGCTCAGCTTATTGAGTTATTTGGTGAAGATGAAAAGCTGGTAGCGACACTTCAAAAGGACAATACTAAAAGTGAAGAGGAAGGGTTACTTGATGTCTATAAAAGATTAAGACCAGGTGAGCCACCAACTGTTGAGAGTGCAAAGACATTACTTGATAGCCTGTTCTTTGATGCAAAAAGGTATGACTTATCAAAGGTTGGAAGATTCAAGTTTAATAAAAAGCTTTCATTAGCAACAAGAATAATAGGCTTTACTGCAGATGAGAATATAGTTGATTTGCAAACAGGAGAAATACTTGTAGAAAAGGGTAAGAAAATTACAAGAGAGTTAGCAATTCAAATTCAAAATTCAGGCGTGAACGCAGTAAATTTGAAAATTGATGAAAAGACGATTAGGGTATTTGGTAACCTTATGGTTGATCTAGCAGCTCATGTTGACTTTAATCCATCAGAAATTGGAATAAATGAAAAGGTAAGATACGATGTATTAAAGAAAATACTAGACAATTCAGATGAAAATACTGATTTGAAGGCTGAGATAAAAAATAGCTTTGATCAGCTAATACCCAAGCACATAACAATAGAGGATATTTTGTCTTCAGTTAATTATATATTAAATCTGGAGTATGGTATTGGTACTTTGGATGATATTGACCACTTAGGTAACAGAAGATTGAGATCTGTAGGTGAGTTATTGCAGAATCAATTCAGAATAGGTCTTTCCAGAATGGAGAGAGTTGTCAGAGAAAGAATGACCATACAGGACATGGATATTGCAACACCACAGCAATTAATAAATATAAGACCTGTTGCAGCGGCTATAAAGGAGTTCTTTGGTAGTAGTCAGCTATCTCAGTTCATGGATCAAACTAATCCTTTGGCAGAGTTGACACATAAAAGACGTCTCAGTGCACTTGGACCAGGTGGTTTGAGCAGAGAAAGAGCTGGCTTTGAGGTTCGTGACGTTCATGACTCACACTATGGTCGTATGTGTCCAATTGAGACACCAGAAGGTCCAAACATAGGTCTAATTGGGTCTCTAAGTACGTATGCAAGGGTTAATGAGTATGGCTTTATAGAAGCTCCATATAGAAAGGTAGTAAAATCAGAGGGTAGAGTAACATCAGATGTGGTATATCTAACCGCTGACGAAGAGGACGGCTTTATAGTAGCCGAAGCGAATGAGCCTCTTGATGAAAATGGCGTATTTACAAATAAAAAAGTAGCGTGCCGTTATAGAGAAGAGATTCTTGAAATGCCTAAAGAAAAGATTGACTATATGGACGTTTCGCCTAAACAGTTGGTTTCTGTTGCTACTGCAATGATACCGTTTTTAGAGAATGATGATGCTAACCGTGCATTAATGGGTTCAAACATGCAGCGTCAGGCAGTTCCTTTAATAAAGCCTGAATCGCCAATTATAGGCACAGGTATGGAATACAAGGCAGCTAAGGATTCTGGTGTTGTTGCTCTAACAAAGGATGATGGAGTAGTAGAGAAGGTTTCAGCAGATGAAATAGTTATAAGAACCGATGAAGGAAAAAGAAAAGCACACAAATTGTTAAAATATATGAGATCTAATCAAGGCACATGTATTAATCAAAGACCAATTGTTAAAAAAGGTGATATAGTCAAAAAGGGTGATGTTATTGCTGATGGTCCGTCTACTGATAACGGTGAAATTGCATTAGGTAAAAATGTGCTGATCGCTTTTATGACCTGGGAAGGTTATAATTATGAGGATGCAATCCTTATTAGTGAAGAGCTAGTGATGGATGATGTTTACACCTCTATGCACATTGAGGAATATGAATCAGAATCAAGAGACACTAAGCTTGGACCAGAAGAAATAACTCGTGATATTCCTAATGTCAGTGAGGATTCATTAAAGGATTTGGATGATAGAGGAATTATAAGAATAGGTGCAGAGGTTCGTTCTGGAGATATACTTGTTGGTAAGGTTACACCAAAGGGTGAAACTGAGTTGACGGCTGAGGAAAGACTACTAAGAGCGATTTTTGGTGAAAAAGCAAGAGAAGTAAGAGATACCTCACTTAGAGTACCACATGGAGAGAGCGGTATAATTGTAGATGTTAAGGTTTTCACCAGAGAAAATGGTGATGAGCTTCCTCCTGGTGTTAATCAATTGGTAAGAGTTTATATAGCTCAGAAAAGAAAGATTTCTGTCGGGGATAAAATGGCAGGAAGACATGGAAACAAAGGTGTTATTTCCAAAATACTTCCCAAAGAGGATATGCCTTTCCTACCAGATGGAAGACCATTGCAGATTGTTCTTAACCCTCTAGGGGTACCTTCACGTATGAATATTGGGCAGGTTCTTGAGGTACACTTAGGATATGCTGCAAAGGCTTTAGGTTGGAAAATAGCTACACCAGTTTTCGATGGAGCAAAAGAGCAGGATATAATAGCTACACTTAAAAAAGCAGGTCTTGATGAAGATGGAAAGACTGTTCTATATGACGGAAGAACTGGTGAACCTTTTGATAATAGAGTTACAGTTGGTTACATGTATTATATAAAGCTACATCACTTAGTTGATGACAAAATACATGCACGTTCAACAGGACCATACTCTCTAGTAACTCAGCAACCACTAGGTGGTAAAGCACAATTTGGTGGACAGCGTTTTGGAGAGATGGAAGTTTGGGCACTTGAGGCATACGGATCTGCCTACACCCTTCAGGAGATACTAACGGTCAAGTCGGATGACGTTGTTGGTAGAGTTAAGACCTATGAGTCTATCGTAAAGGGTGAAAATGTTCCAGAACCTGGTATACCTGAATCCTTTAAGGTATTAATGAAGGAGCTACAGAGCTTGGCACTTGATGTTAAGGTCTACTCTGAAGAGCTTGAAGAGATTGAAATCAAAGAGAATGTTGAAGACGATCTTGAAGAGCTCACAGTTAATATAGAAGGTCGTGAGGGTGAGTTAGGGTTGATGAATTTAGATTCGGACAAAGAGGAAGAGGATGATTTCCTTAATGACTCTGACCTTGAAATTGATGATATAGATCTGGCAGATGTTGATACTAACGAAAATTTTGATGAAGATGCAGTTGAGGACCTTTTCACTGAGGAAGATCTGGAAGGCGTGCTAGAAGACGATTTAGATGAGGATGATGAAGACTAACCAGACTAGAGTTGATAGGTAGCAATTGTGGAAGGGAGACGATACCGTGTTTGAATTGAATAATTTCGATGCAATTAGAATAGGTCTTGCTTCACCTGAGAAAATAAGAGAATGGTCACGAGGTGAGGTAAAAAAGCCAGAAACGATAAATTACAGAACCTTAAAGCCTGAAAGAGATGGTTTGTTTTGTGAAAGGATATTTGGCCCAACAAAGGATTGGGAATGTCATTGTGGAAAGTATAAAAGAATCAGATATAAGGGCGTCATATGTGATAGATGTGGTGTTGAGGTAACTAGGGCAAAAGTAAGAAGAGAAAGAATGGGGCATATTGAGCTAGCAGCTCCGGTTTCTCACATTTGGTATTTCAAGGGAATACCAAGCAGAATGGGGCTTCTATTGGACATGTCACCTAGAGCCTTGGAAAAGGTATTATACTTTGCATCATATGTTGTAATAGACCCTGGACAGACGCCTCTTTCACCAAAGCAAATACTAAATGAAAAGGAATATCGTGAAAGCGTAGAGAAATTTGGTGATCATTTCAGAGCTAATATGGGAGCAGAAGCTATAAAAGAGCTGTTAGCCCAGATAGAACTGGACAAACTGGCAAAGGAGCTTAGAAGTGAGCTTGAGGAAGCCTCAGGGCAGAAGAAGATAAGAGCAATAAAGCGTTTAGAGGTTGTTGAGGCATTTAAAAACTCTGGTAACAGGCCAGACTGGATGGTTTTGGATGTGGTTCCTGTTATTCCGCCTGAGTTAAGACCTATGGTTCAGTTAGATGGAGGAAGATTTGCGACCTCTGACTTAAATGATTTATATAGAAGAGTTATCAACAGGAACAACAGACTTAAGCGACTACTTGATTTAGGAGCACCTGATATTATTGTAAGAAATGAAAAAAGAATGCTACAGGAAGCTGTGGATGCTCTAATTGACAACGGGAGAAGAGGAAGACCTGTCACAGGCCCTGGAAACCGTGCATTAAAATCACTTTCTGATATGCTAAAGGGTAAGCAAGGACGTTTCCGTCAAAACCTTTTAGGAAAGCGTGTTGACTATTCTGGACGTTCAGTTATAGTTGTTGGTCCAGAGCTTAAAATATATCAGTGTGGGCTTCCAAAGGAAATGGCCTTAGAGCTTTTCAAGCCATTCGTTATGAAAAAGCTAGTTGAGGATGGTATCTCCCACAATATAAAGAGTGCCAAAAGAATGGTAGAGAGAATAAGAGCTGAGGTTTGGGATGTCTTAGAAGAGGTTATCAAGGAACATCCTGTACTTTTAAACCGTGCCCCTACATTGCATAGATTGGGGATACAAGCGTTCGAGCCGGTACTAGTTGAGGGTAGGGCTATAAAGCTACATCCTTTAGTTTGTACGGCATATAATGCTGACTTTGATGGAGACCAGATGGCGGTACACGTTCCACTGTCCGCTGAAGCTCAGGCAGAAGCCAGATTCTTGATGCTTTCTGCAAACAACCTGTTGAAGCCACAGGACGGAAAACCAGTTACTGTGCCTACACAGGATATGGTTTTAGGCAGTTATTATCTAACTATAGAAAAAGAAGGCGAAATAGGAGAGGGTAAAATATTCTCATCTTTTGATGAAGTGCTAGCTGCATACCATAATAAATATTTAGGACTTCATGCAAAGGTTAAGGTCAGAATTCTTAAGGAGATTGATGGTAAGAGAGTTTCTAAATATATTAATGTAACTGCTGGTAAGGTAATATTCAATGATGCGATACCGCAGAATTTGGGTTACGTTAACCGAAAAGACCCTGATACCGCATACGATCTTGAAGTAAACTTCTTAGTTGGGAAGTCACAATTAGGAGATATGATTGAAAGATGTATACGGGTTAATGGTGCTGCAAAAACTGCAGAGGTACTGGACGGTGTCAAGACACTAGGCTTTAAGTACTCAACTCAGGGAGCTGTTACTATTGGTATATCCGATATGGAGATTCCTGAGGTAAAGCAAAGGTATCTTGAGGAAACAGACAAAAAGATTGAAGAGATAACCAAGGAATATAGAAGAGGACTGATTTCTGAAGAAGAAAGAAAGAATCTTGTAATTGAAGAATGGAATAGAACAGTTGATGATGTAACAAAGGCCCTAATTGACAGTCTGGATGAGTTTAATCCAGTATACATGATGGCTCAATCAGGTGCTAGAGGTAACGTAAGGCAGATAAGACAGCTTGCTGGTATGCGTGGTCTAATGGCGGATACATCTGGTAAGACTATTGAGATTCCTATAAGGTCGAATTTCCGTGAAGGTCTGAACGTTCTAGAGTACTTTATTTCGACTCATGGTGCCAGAAAGGGACTTGCAGATACTGCATTAAGAACAGCTGACTCAGGATACTTAACTAGACGTCTTGTTGATGTAAGTCAGGATGTTATTATCCGTGAGAAGGATTGTGGCTCAAAAGAAGGTATCGTAGTATATGACATAGTTGATAGTAAGAAAACGATTGAGGCATTGGAAGAGAGACTGGTAGGACGTTATTTAATAGACGAGATAAAAGATCCTGAAACTGGCGAAGTAGTCTACGGAACAGATGTTCTTTTGACGGCTGATGATTCTAGACAAATAGTTGCTCTTGGTGTTAAGAAGGTTAAGGTAAGATCTATACTTAACTGTAAGGCAAAGTTTGGCGTATGTGCTAAGTGCTATGGTGCAAACTTAGCTGTAGGTGAGGAGTCTACCGTAGGAGAAGCAGTTGGGATCATAGCCGCACAGTCAATAGGTGAGCCTGGAACTCAGCTGACAATGAGAACCTTCCATACTGGTGGAGTTGCTGGAGATGACATTACTCAGGGTCTACCTCGTGTACAGGAGCTATTTGAAGCAAGAAAGCCAAAAGGATTAGCTATAATCTCTGAAATAGAGGGTAAGGTTTCACTAGTAGAAAGTGCTAAGAAGCGTGAGGTAACAGTACGTAATGGAGATGGTGATTCCAGAACATATTTGATACCATATGGATCTAGAATAAAGGTATTTGATGGTGATAATCTAGAGGCTGGAGATGAGATAACAGAAGGATCTGTTAATCCACATGATATACTAAAAATTAAAGGTGTAGAGGCAGTTCAGGCATACTTGATACAAGAGGTTCAAAAGGTATATCGTTTGCAGGGTGTGCATATAAATGATAAGCACATTGAGGTTATTGTTAGACAAATGCTAAAGAGAATTATAATAGATGAAGCTGGCGATACAGACATGTTACCTGGTGGACTGGTTGATATGTTTGAATTTGAAGCTAAGAACAAGAAGGCTGAGAGTGAAGGGGTAAGACCTGCTCAAGGAAAGAGAACCTTGTTAGGTATAACTAAGGCTTCACTTGCGACAGATTCGTTCCTGTCAGCTGCTTCATTCCAAGAAACAACTAGGGTTCTGACAGAGGCAGCTATTAAGGGTAAGATAGATCCATTGATAGGCTTAAAGGAGAACGTAATTATTGGTAAGCTAATCCCTGCGGGAACTGGAATGCAAAAATACAGAAGCATTAAGGTTGAGTCGTTAGAGAAACCAGTCAAGGTTACCCCAAAGTATGAAGAGGAGCTTGATTTTGACTCAGACGTAGACCTTGATTTGGATTTAGACCTTGATTTGGATCTGGACCTTGATTTAGTAGACTAAACGGCTTGGAAACCGCTTACAGTGGTTATTTGTGCAAAATGCATGGCGGAGTTAATATATAAGCGTTTAACGAACTTCAAATTTGATAAAAATTCTAATGAAGTTCGTTAAATCGCCAAGACGAAATGTCTTGGAAACCGCTTACAGTGGTTATTTGTGCAAAATGCATGGTGTAGTTAATATAAGAGAACGGTTAAAAATAAGCCGTTCTCTTGTTGCATTCAGGTAAAAAATAATATAATATATAAATGATAACGCCTTATTTAAGGGGGGCTATAATTGTTTAAATGGTATGAGGATGCAATATCAATGAAGGAACGTGATCCAGCTGCCAAAAGCATATGGCAGGTAGTATTACTATACCCTGGATTTCAAGCATTGATACACTATAGAATTGCACATTGGTTTTATATACATAATAGGTTTTTTATAGCAAGAGCCATATCTCAGCTAAGTAGGTTTTTAACAGGGATAGAGATACATCCTGGAGCTACAATAGGAAGAGGTTTATTTATAGATCATGGTATGGGAATTGTTATAGGAGAAACAGCTGAAATAGGAGATAATTGTACCATCTATCACGGGGTTACACTAGGTGGTACGGGTAAGGATACAGGAAAAAGACACCCCACAATAGGGAACAACGTACTAATAAGCACAGGTGCTAAGGTATTGGGACCGTTTAAGGTAGGAGATAACGCAAGAATAGGTGCTAACTCAGTTGTACTATGTGAGGTAGAGCCAAATACAACGGTTGTAGGTGTACCAGGGAGAGCTGTAAAAAAGGGAGATCAAAAAATAAGGCAATCCTTTGAGCTTGACCAAATTCATACTGGCGACCCTGTATCTCAAGAAATTTGCAGACTTAGTGTACAGCTAGATGTGCTAAAAAAGGAACTGACTGAATATGAGATGAATTACAAAAACTGCGTAGCAAGAAAGACAGAAAATCAAAAATAAGAATATGATACTAGTAACAACAAAACGTGAAAGTGTTTAATGGTTGGTGAATAGAAATCGTAAAAATATAATTTAACCATTAGTACCATTAGTACCATTGAAAGGAGAAGCACGCTATGAGATTATATAATACATTGAGCAGGAAAAAGGAAGAATTTAAGCCTGTCACAGAGGGACAGGTAAAGATGTACTCTTGTGGGCCAACAGTGTATAATTATTTTCATGTTGGTAATGCAAGACCATTCATTATCTTTGATACATTAAGAAGATATTTGGAATATAGTGGGTACAAGGTTGATTATGTTCAAAACTTTACAGATATTGACGATAAGATGATAAATAAAGCTAATGAATTAGAAATTACCATTAAGGAATTAGCAGATAAATTTATTGAGGAATACTATAAGGATGCAAAGGGCTTGGGGATAAAAGAGGCTACATTACATCCTAAGGCTACTGAAAACATTGATGCAATTATAGACTTAATAAAAACATTACAGGATAAAGGCTATGCATATGAAGCAGAAGGGGACGTGTATTTTAGCACCAAGAAATTTGAACAATACGGAAAGCTATCCCATTACAAGCTTGATGAATTGGAATCGGGAGTTAGGGTAGCAATAGATGAAAGAAAAAAAGAGGCAGTAGACTTTGCTCTATGGAAAGCTCAAAAGACTGGTGAACCAGCATGGGATAGCCCATGGGGGAAAGGACGACCTGGCTGGCATATAGAATGCTCTGCTATGGCAAACAAATATCTAGGAGAGACTATAGACATTCACAGTGGCGGCTTGGATCTAATATTTCCACATCACGAGAATGAAATAGCTCAAAGTGAAGCGGCTAATGGAAAGCCATTTGCGAACTACTGGATACACAACGGTTTTATAAATGTTGATAACGAAAAAATGTCTAAATCGGCAGGTAACTTTTTTACTGTCAGAGATATAGTTAATAAATTTGATTATGACGTTATACGCTTTTTTATGCTATCTGCACATTACAGAAGCCCAATAAATTTTAGTGATACTTTACTTGAAGCAGCACAAAACGGACTTGAGAGGATTAAGGAGTGTAAAAAGAGCCTGGAGTTTTTAAAGAAGCATGCAATTTCTAGTAGGAACAATAAAACCCATGCTATTGAAGAGGCAAATGTCTCAACTACTTCAGATAAACAGGCTACTTATCAAGACTTTATAGATAAACTAGAAATATATAAAAATAAATTTATAAACTCAATGGAGGATGACCTTAACACAGCAGATGCAATAGCGGCAATATTTGAGTTGGTCAAGGAGATTAATATTACTCTTATTTCAACATCAGCTAAAGATATTTATATGCTTGAGCTAGCTGAAAACTTATTGATTGAGTTAACTGGAGTGTTAGGAATACTATTTGAAAATGTAGAACAAGGATTAGACAGTACTATCGAAGAACTAATCGAACAACGCCAACAGGCAAGAAAAAATAAGAGCTGGGCAGAAGCGGATAAGATCAGAGACCAGCTAAAGGAAATGGGAATAGAGCTACAGGATACGCCGCAAGGTATTAAATGGACAAGAAGGTAAATTATTTATATTCCAAAGATACAAAACTGAACTCAAAAACAACACTTTTTTCCTCAGTTACTGGATATGAATAAAAATAGCTTCCGTTAAAGGTCAGCTTATCTTGATATACACCAAACTGACCATTAACCTTATAGGTAATGCTTTCCGCTTCTAGCAAAGCAGAAAGCTTACCGTCACTATATTCATACTCCATGGGTGGTGCGACTGTTTCCTCTCCATTTAAGTCGAAAGAAAATGTAAGCTTACCATCTTCTGTTATAATCTTACAGTCGCTGGGTGTTTTCTTCATTTCGTTAAGAATAGATATCGTATTTTCATCTAGCTCGGCACTTGTAATATTTTTTAAATCAGATACCTTAACCGTACCTGTGAATACTCCAGAGATATCTTCAGGTGAAATTTGTTGACCTTGAGAGTTAGCTTCACCTAGACTATTATTAAACATATTAAAGCCGTTTCTAAACAAAAATACGGCTAATGCTATAGCACTAATCAAAATAATAGCAATGATTAAGAATGAAGGCTTACGGGAAGGTCTATTTTCATATTGGTTGACAGTGGGATTGCTTATTAAGGCTGGACTCCAACCGCAAACACCACAATAATTTTGATCCTCTTCCATTTTGTTACCACATTTACCACAAAACTTAACTGCCATTATATTCCCTCCTGTAACAAAGCATAGATAATATTATACAGGATAATTATTATTAGTTCAATTGGTGACCTTATTTAATAGTGTTTATCTTACAGATAAACTGATTTCTGTTTTTTGTATCTGATTTTCTAAGTATATTCTGGATATGCTTTTTAACAGTATTCTCAGAGATATAAAGAGCATTAGAGATTTCCTTATTGGTAAGTCCTCTTAGCACATATTCAGATACAGCTTTTTCTGTTTTGGTGAGGTAAAATTCATCAAGCAGAGCATTTATTTTTTCTGTCATCAATTTTGTAACATCTATACCTTCTATAGAATCAGCATTTGCTGTATTTTGGGTTGTAGAAGGTATGATTTCAGTGTTTTTCATATTTGTACTAGTAGAATTGTGTTTGTCATTTTGAATAATGTTATCATAAAAATCCACTACTGCATATATGAGATATGCATAAACTAAAGGAATAAAATTCAAACAAATATCCAGAAATATATCAGACTCAAGATGGCTTTTTTGTTCCGACAAAAAAGCCATCTGAGACATAAATGTAATCAGATATCCTGTTAGCTGATTCCACTTAATTTGATTAATTAAAACACTTTTTGTGCAATGCTTCTTATATCCAAATAACGATAGTAGGGCTGTTCCTAGTACAACCATAAAAAAAGATTTAGGATTAATAATTAGGGTTAAATCAAATTTAATTATCCATAACAATAGTAAAATGTAAAACAAGAAAAATAGAATTTTTGCTAGTGTAGGTTTCAAATCTAAAGTCTCCTTTATAGTTTGTTAATATAGATATTTTGAGTACTTTTAGTTTTAAGCCCACTGCAACAAGTTATAAAACGACTTGTTACAGTAAAATTAATCTATGCTTTATCTTGCGTAAGTAAAAGCATAGCCTTCAACCTTGCTTTTACTGGAAGCAAAAAGATAATACCAAACAAGGAGTAAAGTATGCATGTTACTGATGATGCTAGCATAACACCTATCCTTGAAGGATCATCAATTTTTCCTAGCAAAGTGATGAAAGCTGATAGACTGCCAATAAGTCCAGATAATATGACCAGCTTTATTGACAGATTAATAGACATGAGTGACCTCTCAATATCTATATTTGAAAAGCTTTTTTCCTTAGAGGTTATAATTTTAAAGCTTGTAAAGAATTCTTTTAGTAGACCAGAGGCATAGAGCATTGGGAAGGTCAAAATTACGATAACAAAAAAGCTGGGCAGGTTCATGAAATACGTAATGCTACTGAACCCCATATAGGCTATTGCTGATAAAATAATAAGGATTAGTAAACCAATAAAATACATAGTAAAACATCCCCTTTTTAAATAAAATTTAAGTTAATTTGTTATGGACTAAGATTATATCCTAACTAACAAATTGAACGGTCCATAGCTACAAGTATACCAAAAATAATTCTGTATAAATAGTATACTTAAGTATAATATTTAGTAGTATTATGTAAGTATACGTAGTTTTTTGATAGTGAGAGCCTATAAAACATTTGATTTTACAGTATAAATTATCTATAATTAACACAGATATATTTTTGCTTGAAAGCATTAAGTATCATCATAGAATTAGCTTTGTGTGATGGATAATAATGACACCATGCGTGTGGCATAAATAATGCCTGAAAGCGGTTCCCAAGACATTTTGTCTTGGCGATTTAACGAACTTCATTAGAATTTTTATCAAATTTGAAGTTCGTTAAACGCTTACATATTAACTCCGCCATGCATTTGGCACAAATAACGCCTGTAAGCGGTTCCCCACCCATTCGGTTGGCGATTAATCAAGCTCTAAATTAATTTTTTATCAAAAATGAAGCTTGATAGGTAATTAATGGGAAAGATATTTTGTTTAATGGGAAAGAGTAGCTCTGGTAAGGACACAATATTTAAAGAGCTGATAACTGATAGGAGTCTGCAAGTAAACCCAGTGGTTCTTTATACTACAAGACCAAAGAGGATAAATGAAACCGATGGGACTGAATACAATTTCATAACAGAAAATCAGCTTAAAAAATATGCTGAGCTTGGAAAGGTCATAGAGGCTAGGCATTATAATACCGTAAATGGTATCTGGTCGTACTGTACAATAGATGATGGACAAATAGACTTGTCCAGAGGTAACTACCTGATGATAGTAACATTAGAGGCATATGACTCACTTAAGCAGTATTTCGGGATTGAGACGGTTATACCTTTGTATATCTATGTTGAAGATGGTTTAAGACTTGAAAGAGCTTTAAAAAGAGAAAGACAGCAGACAAATCCAAATTATGATGAGCTTTGTAGAAGATTTCTTGCAGATAATGAGGATTTCAGTGAAGATAGATTGAGAACGAGTGGTATTTATGATACATATAATAATGAAAACCTTTACAATTGTATAAAACAAATAAGGGAAGCAATACAGAAGGAAATAGTGTGAAGAACAATTGAGATACACACTATGCTTTTAGGGGCAATTCATAATAAGATTAATAAGAGAATATATTAATTATCCCCTTACAATAGACAGTTCATTGAGCATTTTGCGTTGTTGGCAAAAGGCTTATTAATGTTTATTGTAAGGGGAATATATGATTTAAGCATTTCCCGTTGAGAGTTACAAGCATATGTCCTATAAAATTATATAATAAACTTTAAATAATAACCGTCTTTCTAGTTCTTTATGTCAATACCACCAAATACAGCAAAGCAACTAATTCTAACTACAGGAGCATTCGGATTAAAATTACTATTAGCAGTTTTATTGCTCCAGCCTCCGAAAAGTGGAAGACCTGATGTTATTACATTCCAGCCTTGAGGAACATATAATGTAACTCCTCCAAAGGCGGTAAACAAGTCGATTTTTACTTCCTGCATTGGTGCAATATTTGCACCCCTTAAATCTACATCCACACCACCAAACATTGAAAAGGCACTTCCCCCAATGAAGTTCTGAGACGTATTACGTATCTTTGAGCCTGAAAAGATTGCTATACCTGAGAACGAGTCGCTAGTGTTTTGGTTGAAGCTACCTCTGGAGAAAATAAACCAAATACCTAATAATATCAGTAAAAAAGGAAAGAATGGAATATTAGTACTACTAAGCTTATTAAGCTGAATAAAAACACCAACAGCCAAAATTACTGCACCCGCTGCTTTTGATGCTGGATTAGTAACAAGGCTATATCCACCTATTAATACTATGACCATTGGCCAGAAATTAGAAATAATATTACCTATGCTAAGGTCTAAGCGAGAGAAATGAAATAAGTCTGATTTTACTAAAAATATTAATAAACCAAAAGCTATAATAAGAATACCCAAGGATTTTTTTCTATTCATTAATGTCAACCTCCGTATACAATTATTAACTCATAAAAGAGTAATAGTTACAATTTTATATAAAGAACATAAAACAATATGTTAATATATATTATAATTATTATATATTAAGCACTGCTTAACAGTAAATTAGAATTTGATTAAAGAAAAACTTATAACAAAAAACTCTTGTCGATAGCTTAAAGTATATGCTATCATTTAGAGGAAATACTTAAACAAAGGAGAAGATATGCCGCCATTAAGCTTGTTGATAAAGCCAGCATCTGGTAATTGTAATTTGAGATGTCAATACTGCTTTTATCACTCAATAACTGATATACGTGAAACAAAATCATATGGAATGATGAATGAAGAAACTCTAGAGGTATTAGTAGAAAAAGCCTTGAAATATGCTGAGAATTCCTGCACCTTTGCTTTTCAGGGAGGCGAGCCAACACTGGTAGGTCTTAATTTCTTCAAAAAGCTAATTGAGCTTGAAGGGAAGTATAATACTAAAAAAATTCATATTAATAATGCACTTCAAACTAACGGTACTATGATAAATGAAGAATGGGCTAAGTTTTTAGCGGAAAATAAATTTCTTGTAGGAGTATCACTGGATGGACCAAAGGATATCCATGATTTAAACAGATATGATAGCAATAAAAAGGGTTCATTTAACAAGGTAATGCAGGCTATAGAGCTTATGAATAAGCATAAGGTTGAGTATAATATTCTATTTGTGGTCAATTCCTTTGTTGCAAGACATGCTAGTAAGATATATTCATTTTTTAGAAAGAATAATTTTGATTTTTTACAGTTCATACCTTGTTTAGATCCTATAGATGAAAAACCTGGAGAAAACTCCTTTTCCTTAACCTCAGAAAGATTCTCTGATTTTTTAAAGAAGCTATTTGACCTGTGGTACGTGGAAGTGATTAAAGGAAAATCGGTAAGTATAAGAACCTTTGACAACCTTGTGGGCATGTATATGGGGCGTAGACCCGAAGCGTGTGGTATGTCAGGCGTATGTAGCTGTCAATTTGTTGTTGAGGCAGATGGTAGTGTCTATCCTTGCGACTTTTATGTCTTTGATGAATACAAAATAGGTAATTTACTAACCCATGAATTAGAGGATATGGCTAATTCACAGGTAGTTAAGAATTTTATAGAGGTGTCAAGGTATGTATCTCCTGAATGCAGAGAATGTAGATGGTATAGCATTTGCAGAGGGGGATGCCGTCGTTTAAGAGAGCCATTTGTAGATGGAAAGCCTGCACTCAATATTTTTTGTAATGCGTATAAGGAATTTTTTGAGTATGCTTCAGGCAGAATGCATAAAATGGCACAGATAATCTCAAGATTATAATCTTTTAATTAACTCAAATATTCTATCAGTTCCAAACTCCAGTGCTTTAAGTGGTATTCTTTCGTTTGCTGCGTGAATCAACTCGGAAAACTTGAAGTCTTTGGGTAGAAGCATAGGAGTAAAGCCATAGGTTTGAATACCAAGCTTTGAAAAGTACCTTGCATCAGTTGATGCACTAACAATAAAAGGAACGGGTTTTGCCTCCTTATCACTCTCAATTAATATTTCTGAGAGTGTGCTAAAAAGCCCCATATCAACCTTTCTAGGCCCTGGTATAAACTTAGTAATCTCAATATCCATATCTATTTTTGAAATTTCTTTAAGCTCATTAATTAACACCTCTGGCGAAAGACCTGGTAGTATTCTGCCGTCTAGTACTAATTCAACCTCTGGGGGAATTACGTTAATCTTATTGCCGCCACGCACAATATTTGGGCTTACTGTATTATGTAATACTGAATCAAAAATCTTACCGTTATCTGAAAGTATATCCAATACCTTATCTGTAAAAGTTGGTTTCGGCAATTGTTTAAGTAGTGTGTTTTTAGGGAAAGGTAGTACTTCTGCCATTGCTTTAATCATAGACAATGCTGGTTCTGTAACGTGAACTGGTAATCTTTTGGAATTTAAGGCATTGAGTAGCCTTCCGAGCTTATGCATGCTTCCATTACGTATTGGCATAGAGCCGTGACCTGAAGCTCCTTTTAAAACTACTCTGAGAGTGCAAACCTGCTTCTCAGAAACCATAATAGGGTATAGCTTTTGATTACCAATGTAGGTTGTAAATCCTCCTATTTCACCAATACCGTATTTTACATTTAAAAATAGCTCAGGGTGTTCATCTACCAAGTATTTTGCACCATATTCGCCCTCGTCCTCTTCATCACAAACAACTGCTAATATTATATCACCCTTTGGCTTTATGCCTTGTGCTTTTGCTAGCATTAATGCAGACATCATCATTGCAACTGCACCCTTCATATCAAGAGTACCTCGTCCCCAAAGACAATCATCAGATATAATGCCTTGAAAAGGGTCATTGTCCCATTGCTGACCATCTACAGGGACAACATCTACATGACCCTGCATCAGAAAAGGTGCGGCTTCTCCTGTACCTTCTAATCGAGCAACTAGGTTCAATTTGTTCTCTGACTTGCCAAGAATGCTTGTTTTAAAACCCGCTTCTCTTAATGCTTTATCAATAAATTTTATACACTCACCCTCGTTTCCAGGTGGGTTTGTTGTATTAAATCGAATTAAATCCTTTAATAATGCAAATGTATTCATATTTATACCCTTTCATAAGCTTCCAGAGTTGATGCATATTTACTCTTTATATAAATCAAATTTGTTAGGGAGGAGCTTATCATACAAAAGTTTTTCCAGTCTATAAAACTCTCGTATAGTTTTGCTTCCTAAATTAAAAGGAGTTGCCCCTTTCTTAATTAGCTTTAGTGTATGTACAAAATCAAGTAATCTATACTCCCAAGTACCATTTTTATTTTTTCTTACTAAAGTGTAGATGGGGGAAAGCGTAACTCCTGTTATTCTTGTAGTATAGCTATCATTGAGCTTATATTTTTTTATATTTAGTTTGATTAACCATGCAAGTCTTGAATTATTGCTGAATGCATTATATGATACCAATTCGCCAAGAGAATACACTATAAACCCAGTTTTTTCCTCATTTGTATAGGGATCAACAAAGCTGTATTTTTCCATCGGCTGTGCTACATGTGGGTGTCCACCAAGGATAATATCTACTCCACATTTCATTATTCTGTGTCCCATGGTTATTACATTTTGTATTGGATATGTTTCAAACTCAATGCTCCAATGTAGCATTGCAACAATCACATCAGCACCCTTATCCTTTGCTATTTTTACATGTTCCTTAATAAGTGAAATATCAGAGTCGGGCTTGTTTAGCCTAATAACATTAACAAGATATTCCTTATCTTTGACTTCTTCTTTCCCGTTAAGGCTAAAGGTGTATGAGATGAAGGCAACCTTAATGTTATTTTTTACTATTACGGGGATATTACTCTGCTCATTTATTGATTTTGAGGTTCCAACATGAGGAAAGCCCATTCTATCCAAAAATTCAATTGTATTAATAACTCCCTCTTCCCCCATATCAAGAGAATGGTTATTTGCTGTTGAGAAGAAGTTTATCCTATTCCCATCTCCAACATAGTTTTTGAATAGCTCAGGGGAAGTATTCAAGTCGGGAGCTGTTAGGCATACGCTTGGCACAACCGATACAGGCTTAGTTGTATCTACAGGAGATTCAAGATTAGCACATACAATATCTCCAGAAAAATAAAAATCCTGCACATCATCCCACAGATATTTAACACTCTCTGGAGTTATTGCCTCAGAGCAGCTTAAATCCCCACCTGCGGTTATAGTCAATTCCCCTTTCTTTTCTAATTCCTCATCTTCTGAAAATATAAGGTTTTGACCTTTAAAGTAGTCCTCAATCCCTTTGCCCTTTTCTGCTCTCTCAATTTGGAAAATCAGAGCCTTATAAGCCCACCATAGCTTTTCGCTTAGGTTCATATATTTGAAGTTTCCTTCTATATTTCTTGAACGTTTGAATCTTGCTTTATTAAATATCGAAGATATAAATGAATATATGTGCAAAATACCTTTTACTATTATGATAGTAAGCCTCATTAACTCGCCCCTTCCTTATAAAAGATTAATAAAATTAAAATAATGCGGTTGTTATATGTATCTATATCTAAAATTATATTCATAAACGAATATAAACAACTATTTGTCCATTGGCTTAACAATTTTCTTCTTATAAAGAACACGTGCAGAGAACATAGACGCAATTACACAAACTGGTATGATTACCGAAATGTACTTACTCCCAACAAAGATGCTTAGCAGAATTGCAAGTGTTAGAGGGATTACGGCCAATTTCCATTCTTTAAGGATGTAGTATGCACCGATTGAACCAAAAAGAGCTGGGAGTATCTGTTCAAAGGCAGGACGTATTAATGGGTTATTCAATTGGTCAGAAAGTGGAAGGAGTAAAAATACACCAATAACCAAGACTATTTCTGTAGCAATTATAGAGCCTGCTATGGCAAGGTTTGCAACTATTTCACCTTCCTTAGTAGAGGACTTAACGTCTGCCGCTTCCATTGCAATAGCGGCACTAGGTATTTTCATATTTGATACATTTCCAGTAAGATAGGACATGTACATCGCTCCTGCCCCCAATATTGGCGCAAAGGTCAGTACCTCTACAATTGATACAGGTAGCATAAAAAAGCTTATGTTAAATATACCTTTTAGAAGGCTGTCAAGGGGCGGAAATATCCTATATATAAACCACAGCATTAATGGAGGCAGTAGGCTCGCAAGAAAGCCCAGAGACAAGGTTATTCTACCCATTTTATGAACACTATTATCATAACTATACTCTTTGTTTCTCATGCTATTCACCTCATAATATTAGATTTGAAAACACTGCTGCAACAACCATTGCAAGTATCATACTAAATGTTAACGCAAATTCCTTTAGCCATTTAATCTTCAAGCGTGTTATAAGAATTGCGAAGATTGTCATAAATATCGCCCCAGCTAATAATGTAATTAACGGTAATCCGCCTGTTGTAACCGGATCAGCAATAAAGACACTAAACACTCCCAAAAAGGCAGCATTAATAAGGATATTCTTCCATCCAGGGTCGCTGGTAAATTTAGAGTAGCCCTTTTGATATTTTTTGAGAAAAAATACAACGATAGAGACTGCCCAGAAGGATCCTAATGTCATTATCCAGATTGAATTTGCAAAAACCTCTCTAGTAAAGCCTTCACTCCCTAGGTTGTCTACACCCATTGCCTTTGCACCTATGCCAGCAGCTAAAAGCTCATAAGGTGCAGAACCTATTATAGAAAGTCTTAGCCATGGAAAGGGAATACCTAGAACAGGAGCCATTGCAATAAGAGAAATTAAAATAGATACAGCTGGAATAAAGCTTACTGTTGCTCCTGTTCGTACAGCTTTTATCATTTGCTGTTTAGATAAACCGTGCTTTTTACCCTCTTTAAATGAAAGCCTTATAAACAGAAGAGCTTGTAAAAAGACAATCAGTGCAATGACCACTCCACATATGTAGAATATATTGCCGTTTGCGACTTTTAAGTACTCTCTCATGGTTATATCCATTCCTTTCCTTAACAATATTCTCTTTTGCAGGACACCTTACTGTTAAGCATAACTGATATATATCTTTTGATAAGACATCAACAAAAAATATTACATTTATCAATAAAATTTGTGTTTATTAGGCTTATTATACCATTTTATATTAATAAAATCAAAGAATATCCAAAAATTTGAGTTTTGCCATACGTGGCTCAGCTTTATGTTTTTATGTTTTATTATAAAGAATTGTATGCTATAATAGTGTAGGCGTAAAATTACATAGCATTATTGAGTTGTTTGAGGTATGGAGATGAAAAATAAGATAGACTTTAAATTTCTATTTGAGATTTATATAACCTTTTTAAAGCTAGGAAGTGTTAGCTTTGGAGGGGGATATGCAATAATATCCTTGATGGAGAATGAGATTGTAGAAAGAAAAAAGTGGATAGAAAAGGATAAGATAATAGACGTCTTTTCGGTAGCACAATCGCTTCCTGGAGCAATTGCATTAAATGCTTCTGCATTTGTAGGATATTCTATTGCAGGTATTCCAGGGGCAATAGCTGCTCTACTAGGTAATTTGACCCCTTCTGTAGTTATTATGGCGACCCTTTCAATAGTATTTACAAGGTTCAGTGAAAACAAATATGTAAAGAGTGCTTTTAGTGGTATAAGACCTGTAATTGTGGGATTAATTACATATGCAGCTTATAAGATTGGTAAAACAGCTATTAAAGATATTTATTGTGTTTTTATAGCTTTATTAGCTTTTATTCTCGCTATAGTGTTTCATATTAGTGTAATTGGAATTATTATAGGCGGGGTAGTTGTGGGGCTGATTCTCTACTTAATTAAGTGGAAATTAAATATTGGCAAGGTTGAAAAGGTTATTAAGGTCGATAAGCTCAATATAGAAACTACGGTTGAAAAGGAGGGAGAGCGTTAATGTCAGTTCTTATAGAAATATTTCTGCTATTTGCTAAAATAAGTGCCGTTTCCTTTGGAGGAGGATATGTTGCTTTCTCTATTATAGAACAAGCTAATAGGACATACAATTGGATGCCTGAGATTGAACTGTCAAACGTCTTGTCTCTGGCGGGCATGTCTCCTGGTCCTGTAGCGATAAATGGTGCGGTTGGAGTTGGTTATAAGGTAGCGGGTATACCAGGTATTTTTGCTGCATTTCTTGGAATTGCACTTCCTTGTGCTATTATTGTAATATTGGTAGCAACCTTCTTCTTTAAGATATACAAGTATCCAGCAGTTAAAAATGTATTATATGTTTTAAATGCGGTTATTACAGGCGTGATACTTTATGCAGGCGTGAGCTTTGCATTAACTAGTGGTATTTTGTTTTCAGGGGTCTTTAAACAATCAGGCGATTTAATAGCTAGTGGCTGGAATATTATTGTTTCGCAAATTCATTTGTTTGAGCTAAAGAGTATCTTATTATCAGGAGTTACTATTTTTTTGTTAATAAAAACTAAGGTTCACCCTATTATGATAATAGCTGGCTCAGGTATAATTGGTGTGCTTATTTTTTAGTCAATTGTTGGTATGAATGGAAAAATAAACTTTTAAAAATGTGTTGACATAGCTAATGAAATGAATTATAATAATCAAGTCGGTTCAAACTTAGTATTTGCCGAAGTGGCGGAACTGGCAGACGCACAGGACTTAAAATCCTGCGGGACTTATCCTCCCGTACCGGTTCGATTCCGGTCTTCGGCACCATTATATGGGTTGATTAATTTGTTTACAACATGAAATGTTTGATATAACTGAATAACGTCGCGGGGTGGAGCAGTTGGCAGCTCGTCGGGCTCATAACCCGAAGGTCGTAGGTTCGAGTCCTTCCCCCGCAACCATTGAAAAACCGCTTGAGACAAAAGTTTCAGGCGGTTTTAATTTAATCTTTAATTTGTAATGATTACAGACCTCTTGTTTACAATATTAAACTGTTTAGCAAGGAGCGAATCGCTTGCGACAGTTACGCATCATAATGACATAATATGTTCCTCATCTCCATTATATGCTATAAATGAGTAAAATTTAACCACTAATTTATGAAAAATTTATTCATTATAATGTATATTGAGGATTAAATGATGATATACTTAAGTTGAACATTGAAATGCCTACAATATGGCTTATATAGCTGAGTTGGAGGTTTGAACTCTGGGGGAAATCATAATTTGAGCAGATTCAATTCCCTACAGTTGAAGACAGTCGAAGAATAAAACGCACGTATTAGTCAAGAATTGATAGGGAAATTTTTAACTAAGTCGAAACTATAAAATATATATGTTATAATTTTAATTGAGTATAATTTTGCGTTAATATGTAAGCATTAAAAAAGCTTTAACAGTGTGTAAATTGACACAAAAAGTATTGTTTGATATAAAAAAGAGGTGTGAAAATGAAAATATCATCGCTGGAACTTGAGAATTTTAGAGGAATTAGTAAGGAAACATTCATTTTCGACGGCAAGTGTACTGTTTTTTTTGGTGTAAATGGAGTTGGGAAGTCGTCTATCTTAAGATCTATAAATCTTATATTTTCATCAATTATTAATAAAATTGTTGCTCATAGGTTTAAGCAAGGAATAAATATTGAAGTAAACGACATAAAATTTGGCTCTGCTAAATGCGGGATTACTTCTAATATTACGTTTGAGGATAAACAAAGCTTTAATTACGGTAGATTTATGAGTAGAAATCCAAAAAGAAGAACTCATTATGATAAGAATCTAGATGAATTATGCAAGGCATTTAATTTGATGTATAATGATGACGCTAATAAGAACATGCCCACATATGCTAATTATTCAGTTAATAGAGTAGTTATAGACATACCTTTAAGGGTAGCTAATCGTCACACTTTTGATAAACTATCCTGTTTTGAAAAATCTATTGAAAGTAAAATTGATTTTAGGACATTTTTTGAATGGTTCAGAAATCAAGAAGACTACGAAAATGAAATTAAAGTTAGAAACGATAAAAATTATTGTGATATACAGTTGAGATGTGTAAAAAAGGCTATACTAACAATGTTACATGGTTTTGATAATCTAAGAATAGAAAGAAATCCTTTAAGAATGATGATAAAAAAAGGTAATGTAAATCTTAGAGTTGAGCAACTATCTGATGGAGAGAAATGTACACTTGCAATGATCGGTGACTTAGCAAGAAGACTTGCACTTGCAAATCCATCATTAAGCAATCCTTTAGAGGGGCAAGGAATAGTTCTTATTGATGAAATAGAATTACACATGCATACAAAATGGCAAAGAAGAATCATTAATACTCTCCGAAATATATTTCCTAATATACAATTTATTATTACAACGCATTCACCACAAGTTTTGGGGGAAATTGGTGAGGATATTAATATTTTTAAATTAAATAGTGAAAATAATGAGTTTAAATATACTAAAATTGATAGTCTTAATGCTTGGGATTCTAATTATATCTTAGAAGAATTTATGGAAACGTCATCCTTAAATCTTGTAACTAAAGGTGAAATAGATAGAATGTATGAATTAATAGCTGAGAAAAAATATGATGAAGCAAGGGTATTTATTGATAAACTAGAAAAAAAGACAGATAGTGCACATCAAGATGTAATAAAAGCTAGTATTCTTATTGCAAGGGGGCAGAGAGGAATATGAGATATATACAAAAAGGTGACGCACCTAAATTTTTTGAAGATTGGAAGCAGAATTTTAAAAATACATATGGGAAGGAACCGTCATATAATGATTTAAAGGGTGAGGAATACCATAAACTGAAGACGCATATTATAGATGAACAATTTGGGTTGTGTTGTTATTGCTGTAAAAGAGTCGAGGCTTATAATTCTCATATTGAACACTTTAGACCTCAGTCTCGGTATCCAGAACATGATTTACTATATTCTAACATGCTGGTTTCTTGTAATGGATATAAAGATAAAAATGAAAACTGCGGACACAAGAAGAATAATTGGTACAGTGAGTACTATACAGTTTCCCCTGTAGACAATAACTGTGAATCATACTTTGTATATACTTTAGATGGGCATATAAAGCCTAATCATCAAGACAGTAGGGCTCAAGAAACAATAAAAAATTTAGATTTAGATTCTTACTTACTAAAAAGAGCTAGAGAAACAGCTATTTATATTTCGGGTATTTTTGATGAAGATATTGATAAAAATAACAAGAGAAAAGAGTTGATTACTTTATATACTACACCCAAAGACTGTAAATTATATAGTTTTTGTATAGCTATAACTTACTGTCTATCAAGTTATTAGTGTTATGGATTGAAACTTATTTCATTATTGTACACTTCTTCTTCTAACTACAAACAACACAATCATAACAACAAAACTCGCTAAAGATATGCTACACCCCAAAACAAATCCCTTTGGAATAAATTTAAGAGTAATCTCATGAGTACCCTCTGGGACATGGACAGCAAGTAATGCGTTTATGGTCTTTACAGGCTCTGCTTTTTTGCCATCAATGTAAACTGACCATCCGAATTCGTAGGGGATAGAAGTATAAAGCAGGGACTTGTTTTTATCAGCGGTCACTAATCCTCTGATAAATCTTTCACTATGCTCAGTTACCTGAAGCGAATTTGATTTAAGCTCCTGAATAGCTGACTCAAACAGCTCTATATCTAGATAGAAAAACCTTTTATCCTTAATGTAAAGCTCATCCTCTAATAGTTTAAACTCGATTGAAATATTTTGTTTATCTGAATATGAGCCAAGAGTCATGATAGTAAAATTATAATCATCAAAAAAGTTGTAAAGCAATTTGTTATTAACACGTGCTTCGACATCATTATAAAAAGAGGTGGGGAAATTTGCATACATAACATTATCACCCACAGCCTCAACAACAAACTCAACTAATGCGTCCCTTTTAGAATTATCTGGCTTATATTGAGTATACCCTGATTTTGCTGTATTGGAGGTTGTTATATTTGTCAATCTTTCATCTACAAGTGTGACAGACTTAAAATACTCGGTATAGGGGATATTTTGCATTACACTAAGTATCTGATTTTGTGCATAAAAAGGATTACTGCTACCAAGACTAAGCTCTTCAAGCTTAGAATTTACCATGAAACCAAAGGGTAGAGCATATGGATTTTCGTAAACCATAATATCATTCTGAGTAAAATCCTTCTTATTATAATAATTGTGGTCAAACTCACTTTTAGTAAGGATATATTTTATGCCAAGAATAGAGTCTGTCACAAGAGTAGAGCCAGCATAGCAAGCCCAGTGACCTCTTTTTGATAATCCTATATTGCTTAAAAAATTAAGAATACTGATGTTGAGCGTAGAGCTGGTGTGAGATACACCAGAAAAGCCCAGAGAAAGAGGGTCGTTTTTTGATCTCTTAAAAGTCTTTTCCATCCTATATAATGAGCTATCCTGCTGTAGCACATTATCTACAACTGGTTGAGTTTGCTCAATAAACTCAGCATAGCTGTTTCTGCTACTGTAGACAACATCATTATTAAGACCAACCATTAAAAGGGTTGAATTAAAGAATAGCTCAACACACATGAGCGAGATAAGCAAAGCCATAAAAAGAGTGCGTCTTTTTACTTGCTTATTCATACATAAGAATATTATGTAAATTGTAAGACAAATCAGAGAAAACCATATCACACCTTCTGATGTAATATAACTGTATTTCTGTTTTTCTATAAATATAACAAGGAAAGCCCATGCTACATACACCTTAAGAAGGGTTTTATTAGCTATATTTTTAATATTAAGAAACGCCTCATATGAAAAAATCAGGACTAAAAAGGAAAATAAAAAAGAAAAACGATGTGGTAGCCAATTTGGTACGTTAAAGACATGCCACACAACAAAAAGGGTATGTACATTAAAGCTTATATATATAATGCCTAGAAAAAATGCCGATAAAATCCTCTTTTTTGAGCTAATCTGTGATGAAATAAAGTAAACAGGTAATAAAAGGAGAGACAAAGCACCAGTATTTATAAAAGGAAGACCTTCGTTCTCGACAGTATCATAAGCACCTGGTAGCATTTTGGGAATAATATCAAATAGTAAATTGATAGCTCGGGGTATGTAATCTGTTTTATCAAAATCAAACTTACCCATTTTCATTGAAAAATAGGTTGGGAGTATAAGAAATAAAGAGCCACCTCCAGCCAGTAAAGCACAACCTACAAAAACAGCAAATTTTTTCAAAACTATTTTAATTTGTTTAAAGGAGTATCTACAAAAAGAATAGTAAATAAAATACAAAAAGGTAAATATACCTACCATATAAGCTACGTAAAAATTAGAGATAAACATTATGGTTAATGTGAACATAAACAGTAGGTATTTATTAGTGTCTATCAGTCTTTCAAGTCCAAGTATGATTAAAGGTAGAAAAACTAGGGCATCTATCCACATAAGGTTCATTAACTGTACTACCATATAAGCACATAAAGCATAGAGTGTCGAGAACATAATAACAGTCATGCCAGAGTATTTAGAATCGGGAGTTTTGGTGGAAATTATGTTAAATACAGCTTGTGCCTCTGTTAGAGCAACATTAGCCTTTGTCTCTGATAAATCTGCATCAGCCAGCTTGTGCATGCATTCGTGCTTGGCATGAGTATTTAATAGCCTTGAATGCTTCAGGAAAATTGCAAAGGTTAACCCAGAGGATGCGACCTTGATTAAAGAGATAAACATAACCGCCTCGACTAGGTTTGCCTTTGGGAACAAAAAAATCAGCAGTGAGAAAGGGCTAGCCAGGTAATATGAAGTAAGACCTAGCATTTCCCCTCCTAGATTTCTACTCCAAGAATATAATAGACTAGTATCCCGTGAAAAGATATTTCTCAGGGCGGCAAAATAATCTATGTATTGAGCATTCATATCCAAAACTAGAATAGAATCCTTACCTATAGGGTACATACCAAAATTTATGTATACAATTATCATTACCAGCATAGGTAAAAAAAATGAGGCTATTAAGTACCAATTTTTTTTTAATGATATGCTAGTCGCTTTAATTATTGATTTCATTGTTCTGACTCCCATATTATTTTTAAGATTAAGTGCAATAAATTTGTTAAATTGATCTATTTATATACACTATATATAAAAAACCTATATTATTATAGCAGAATTATAGTTATTCGACTAGATATTTCATGAAAACTCTGCATAATATACATAAAAAACGTAACTATTCAGACCTCAAATTTTCTAAAAAAGCTTTTAAACGCTTATGTGAAGCCTTGCTACATAAACCACACTAAGCCTTTTAGGGCAATTAACAACTAGAATCTGTACGACTTGTTTTATAAAAAATTAGGTTTAAATTTAAGAGTTAGCCTCAAGAGTCTTTTCTTTAACGCTTTGAAGTTCAAATAGCATCTGTAATAGCTGATCTCCATTTATGCATTTAATTACATTGGTATGACAAAAGATTTGAGTATTAGTTTTAAAATCTCCTGTTGTTATTATAACACCTCTATAGATATTGTTGTTACTCATATCCTTAACAAGCTTTTTTGCGTCCTCAAGCTCAACATAATGGTTAAGGGAGTACTTCTTAATTAAAACATATTGTGTATCATTTAGTATCAAGCCATTTCCACCATCACCAAATATATTAGTTTTTTTTACACTATACCCATTTCTCCTATATATTTCAGTAATAATGCTTTCAAATTCAGTTAAGGATAAATAAATAAGCTGGGTTTTAGTTCTTATATTGAACATCAGCTGCTTAATTTTAAGCCTATAGCATATAAACATGATTAAACAGAGTATCCGATAGAATACTTGAAAAATTAAAAATACAGCTATATAAAAGAGTATATAGATAATTAACATAAACACAAAAAATCACCCAAATATATTTTATGTAATGTAATAAAAATCATACTGAACTTATATTGGTAAAAAACATCCTTATTTAGGCTACGTTGCCTTCAGCTTTAAAATATGGTTTATCTCTAACTGTTTAATTGGCTTTTTAAATATGTATAAGCAAATCTAGGCATACGTTTTCATATTTTAGTTCCTACTCTTAAATGATAGTCTTAGCTGTAGAAGACATACGACGACTAACCCGAACAATGCTATCTTATATATCATATTGAAATTTGCGAGCTTGTTATTCTTTAGCTTTAATTCTTCGATTTCAGCTTGGTAGAAGTCCTCTGCTGTTTTTTTAGCCTCATTAGTAATAGAGTCGTTATAGGAATTAAAATAGTTAATTTCTATGCCTTTAGGGTAGTTAATAAGACCTTTGTATTTTTTAAGAATATCTGTATACTTATACCCCCATATGCCTGCCATTTCTAAGCCATTAGTAACATTGTCGTCATACTCGCATAACAAAGAAATTATTTCTTGAGCATTCTCACAGTGTTCTGTCATATATATAAAATCAGACAATCTCACATAGTTTCTATACTCTATGCCACTTATATAGCTCGATATTCTATCAGTACTATTAAATCCAGCAATAGGCTTATACCAAGCTTTAGTTTGATAATACTTACGCCACTGCTCTTGCTCCTTTTCAGAGAAGGTGTACCCATTACGGGCAAGGATTTCAGTATAACTAAAGTATGCACTGGTATAAAGACTTTTTAATTCCTCCGTAAAATAACTTTCCTTGAATGGGTCAACAAAGTTTTCTGGTGATAGATAGAAAGAAAAGGGTACACCACTTCGATAATCTTCAAGGTCAAGCCTTAGATTAAGAGTACCATAATAATCTTTCCAAAAATATTTATCACCCTCTGCTGGTTCTGATAATTGTCTTGGAGTAAAGTCTAAAAACTCACAATCATACTCATTTATAAATAGACGCTCAATATACAGATTTGAGTCTGGCTCAACATTTTGGAAATGCCACTCAATTCCGCTACCGTTATAGTAATAGTTTCTGGGGGTGGCATATATTTCTTGAAAAGAAAGCTTATCTGGAAAATCAACATAGATATCTATTTTATCTATATTATCTTTCCATAAAGAGCCTGTCATAAGTACATAATCAGCTTGTTTTAGCATTTGGTCACCATACCCATACGTAACCTTTACTGATTTTCTTTCACCCTTATCAAAAGGCATCTTCCATGCGTATATATCCATTGGGTCCATTACATAATAATCCTCAGGAAACAAATTCTTTTCGAGCTTTTCCTGACTCATCTTAGACAGGCTTACTTCGTACTCCACCATACTAGGGTAGGAATATGCCTTAAAATCCTCAAGTGTTTTACCGTAATTCGCTATATTAGGAAAACCGATATCAATTTCGGTCTCACAACCCATATTATAAAAATTAAATATAACCTCAACACTATGGTACTCTGAATAACCCTTAGTTTTACTATCAAAGTGAATATTTATCACTTCACTTTCTAGCTTGATATTATCATTATTAATAGGAAATGCGACGCCTCCCGATATGTGAAGGGGAGGTGAATTAGCAATGACAGTTTGGCAGTTTATAATAAGGACTAGGGTCACTATTAAAAGCACTGAATATTTTTTCAGATATTTAATAATTAGTTTTTCTTTGCTAGAGCTAAAAGACAATTCAATATTA
>QKEK01000147.1 GCA_003251775.1 Clostridia bacterium
GACATTATATTAGTTTGAGCTATAACTCTTATTGACATGGTAAAAACCCCTTATTCTATTTTTCATTTTATTTGTTGTTAATGGTTCTACTACAGTTCCATATCCAGCACCAGTATGTAATACATTATTATCATCTATCATAACACCTATATGAGAAGGAATACCTTGTACATCTATAAGTACAATACAACCCTCAGAAGGAATATCTACTTTCTCACCTAAAATTAAAGGAGATTCTTTTTTTATAATTTGTTCCATCTTATCTGAATTAAATATATCTTCGGCAGAACTAAGCAGAGGTAATTGTATTCCATGTTCCTCTAGCATATATAATCTAACTAACCCCCAACAATCACATCCTGTAAAATCTCTACCTTGAGGTCTGAAGGGTATTGCTATATAATCATGTTTAAGCATAACCCAACCCTGGGAAATCCGTAGTATTCATTGTATTACCTCCTAGTTGATATTCTAATATATTAGGTTTACTCACATTTAGTGTTATGGTTTCTGCTGTTATATTAGCATTTATCATTTCTAGTTCAAATTTACCTATCTCTGGAACAAGAGGTGTATCTGAAAAGGCTAACCATAAGCTAACAGGAATTGGTGTACCTAATGTAGACCTAACCATAGCTGTTATTTCTCTATCAATATTAGATATTACTAACTGTGTAGCGTATTCATAACTACCTTGCTTTTTAGGTAATACAAAGCTGAAACTAGATGCGGTATAACCTGATACATTTACAGGGTTATTTACAAATTTATATATTGTATTATTGTATGTAACTTCGATAAAAGAAAGTAAAGCTCTGCTAGATACTGTTTTTATTGATTCTTGTTTTAATACTTCTGTACTCATTCATCCTTCCTTATGTTTGTGTTAATAATACCATTAAATTAAGTGTTAATATCCATGTAGTACCTGATAAAGGTTTCCATGTTCTTGTCATAATAAATGCTTCTACTGTGGTTGCAGTAGTTTCATATGTTGCTGTTGGGAAATCAACAGGAAGTACACCAAATTTTAAATCATTTGTTAGAAAATTATCAAATATTATTTTTTGTGCTGTTGTATACTTCATAGAAACAACTAAAGGCATATACCCAGCAGTTGCTTTCAATCTTCTCTTGAATACCCCTCCAGAGTCGGTGGGTGATTGTAATATTAAATCAGGATAACCCTCATTATAATCATCTTGTAAGTATGTTGTAGGTAATCCTGCTTTCCATGTTATTGCCATATATTATTCTCCTTAATGTCCTGTAGATACTGGTGTTCCTCTATTAGCTAGACCAGACCCGGCTTTAACTGCCATAGCTGTGCTACTTGTAATATCTCCAATTATAGCTTTTATATCATAACCCCCATTAGGATTTCTGACGGTTTCAACTTTAGATGATTGTCCTGTTGTATTTACTATAGTAACCTGTGGAGGAGTAGAACCAAGAGACCTTGAACCTCCTGCTGGAAGGGTGGTATCTTTAGTTAAATCTGTAGGTAATGCTTTACTTGCTTCTTCTTTAGTTGTGGATGTTGCCTCATCAACTTTGCTTCCTAAGTAACCAGAATATACACCTGTAACACCTCCTAATGCTAGAAGAGAAACTCCTAATGCAATAGATTCTGGAGTACCCTTAATAATCATTTGTAGACCTGCTGTAACAAACATGGTACTAATAGCAGAGGTCATATCTGCAACCATTCTTGCCATAGTTATACTAAATGATTCTCCTTCATCATTAAATCCTCCAAGTGCTTCTCCCATTTGTCTAAATAATTCCACGGACATAGTTGCAGCAGATGATTGTAGTAGATTTAAGTAATCATTTGTTATATCATACATAGGGGACATTGTATTAAAAGCTTCTTTCATCTCTTTTTTATATTCTTCAGATAGTGCTTTTTGTGCTTCTAATATAGCTGTGGTAGTTTTTAAATAATCTTCTACTGTCCCACCTTTATTAAAATCATCTAAAGCCTCTTTTTTTATCTCTCTCAATGCCTGCATGTTTTTGACATAAGCTTGTTGTAATTTTTGAGATTCAGTTTGCCCAGCATCCCCTCTAATACTGTCTATATCAGACAATCTTTTTCTAGCTTCTGTTTCTAAAGTTAATTTTTTCTCTAATGCGTATTCTTCTTCTAGTTGCATTTTTCTTTTTTCAAAATAACTATCAAAAGCTACAGCCAATTCCTCTCTTAAAACACCATACTTACTCCATGCTTCTTCTCTTATCTTGGCTTCTTCATATTCTAACTGTATCAAAGCTTCTTGTAATTCAGCATCATCTTTATCAACATTCATTAGCCTATTTTTTAATTCAAATTCCCTCTCTAGGTTTTTTAGGTATTCTGCTTTTTTATCTGCTTTTTGTTTATCTGCTTCAGCTTTTGCTTGAGCCTCTATAAGGGCTTTTGCTTCCTCTCCTAATTTTAACAATCTTTCTTCATTTTCAGATTTAGATTTATACCAATATTGTTCCGAATCTATAAGAATTTGTAGTGTTTTTATTCTTTCTGTTATTCCTTTAACATAATTCTCATTATCTTTAATCTGCTCTTCAGATAATTTAGTAAAAGGTAGGGGTCTATGAGGTAATACTTGTAATTCTAATGCTGACTGTTCTTTTGATAATTCTATCCTTGCTTGAGAAATAGCATCTCGCATTGTTCTCACAGAGGTTTCTGTAAGTGTTTGCTCATCAAATAAGTTATTTATTTTTGGAAAAACTTCTTCAAAAGCATTTTGCTTGCCAAAATAATCTTCTATTTTTCCTACAAACTCTGTAAGTTTTGTTTCATTTAATATAGATGCCCACATTCTTACAGAACCTTTAGCTATTTCACCATATGTGGCATCCCATGTAGTTTTGAATTTCTCAATAACTCCAATATCTCCTGCACCCATAGCTCTAGCTACACCACCAATCTCTCTTTCCAATTCTGCTATAATAACCTGTTGCGCTCCTAGAACATCATTGGCTTCCATAAGAGTTTGTATCTGATTTTTTTGCTGTTCCGTAAAACTAATACCAATACGTCTTAATCTTCCTATACCTTGTATTGGGTCATTTAAAGCTGTTCCTAATTGTACCATAGACTGTTGTAAATCTTGTCCAAATACAGTAGACATATTTAGTGCTTGTTCTATAGCATCAGGAAACACAGCATTACTTAGTTGTGTAAATGTTGCTCCTATTTTAGCTGCACTTCTTATTACATCATCATCTATTCCTATTAGGTCTCTCCATTCATGAGCCAAATCTGAAATCTGGTCAAATGTCATTCCTATAGAATGGGTTGTTGCTTGTAGAATAGCCTGAAGTTGCTTTTGCGATTCAAATTCAAATTTATATACATTATATAACTCACCCATTCCATTTAATAATGTAGAGACTGCCTGCTGTGCTAAATAATATCCAGCAGCAACTTCTGTTAAAGAAGAAGATAAAAGTCCTTTTGTTTTTGCAGACTCTTTTTCCTGCTTATCTAAATCTTTTGTGGATTTGGTGACTTTATCTAATTCATCCTTAGCTTCCTTACCACCTTTAGCTTCTACTAATATCATTAACTTAGCTATATCTGTAGCCATAATTATTATCTCCTTATATATACATTATACCATATTGGGAAAAAATAAAGCACCCATCTCTAGGTGCTTCCATATTTATCTCTTTAACATTTCTGCTATATGACTTTCAACTGTTTTATGAATAATAAATAGTAAATCTATTTCCCAAGATTCAAACTTTATACCCATAACTTCTTCAAATGCCTTTATCTCTTGAAATGTTATTTCTGTTCCTCTGAATTTAGACCAATATAAATCAAATATATATTTAGCTTCTTCAGGAGGGTCTGTATTATCTAGTCTTTTATCTCTGACCTTATGTTGTTTTTCAATATGTATTAACTCATTATATAATACTATACCGTTCTTATCAGGAATAAAAAGTTCAGCAAATAGTTTCGCAGAGGTTTTTGTATCCTCTGCTAATTGCCTAAAAAATTAGCACGATTCCAAACAAAGGAATTTATCTGTTCTCGTATCCATGTGTATTGTGTTAATACTTTTATAATATTGTCATAATCACATTTAAGTTTTTTATCATCAATTAAGATTGTAGAGGTATCTTTCCCATCTTCTGTTTCTCCCCAACCTGTAATTAAGTGAGCTAAAAATGCTACATCTTCAAGTTCTGATTCCTCAAATGATTTCTCAGTATTCTTACCTGCAACCTTATCATTCATCATCTGCATCTGTGCTTCTCTAAAGAATTTTCTGTATGTATCAGAATCTCTTCCTAACACATTAAAAAAAACAGGTAATTCTGTTTTTCCATCAGCAGGTGATTTTAAATAACATTTTGCACCTTTATTAGCATTTCTCTTTACATCAAATTTTCCTAAATCCATTTCCTTCCTTCCTTTATATAAACCCTCATTTTATAGAGGGTGTTTTATTTACACAACTATTTTAGTAACCTTTACTGTTGCCCCTGTAACAGAATCTTGTAAAGCTTGGAAAGGCATTGTAACCATAACCACTCCCTCTCCATTAACAGGCATATCTGCACTAGAATATTTAACTCTAGGTAATAAGAATGTGTATCCATTTCCTAAGTTATCTAACAGTGTAAATTCAATACTTGATTCTGTTTCATTTGCAAATTTATCAAACATTGTGGAGTTTTCAAAATATATTACTACAGAACCTGTAACATTACATCTTCCATCAATTATATCTGTAACAGAATCATTAAATAATGCAAAAAGGGTTTCAAGACCATTAGTTATTGTAATATTCATAGAAGAAACATAACCTATAGTGCTTCCACCTTCTTTTATACTTCCTGTATATGAATCAAATAACCCACCTTGTCTAGGTTGTACTACACTATCTGCTATTGTTGCTACACCTACAGTGTAAGTTCTTCCCATAAACTCAATAGAACCTGTTACTTGAGAATTAGATTGGAGAGATAATGATAAGGTATTAGGACTCATACCTCTATACACCTGATAATGCCCTCCAGATACAAACCCTTTTTCAATAGTATAAGAATATAATGTTTTACCATTTTTTATTTCTGAACCATCTAAAGCTGTAAACTCTGTATCACTCTCTAAAACTCCTGCAAGGAAATCTTCAAAATTCTCATAAGACAATTCAAAATTGATTGTTCCTGATGTTTGCTTATTACCCAACTTCATATCAGTGATTCCTCTATCAGCTCTCAATTCTGCTGACGTAAAAGAATCTCTTGATAACTGAAAAGTATCTCCTGTGGTTCTCATAAGCTTCATAGCAGGGTTGACAGGGGTTACACCTGGGGTCACTTCTTTTATATAGCTCAAATCTCTATCTGAACCTCTTAATTTAGCCATCTATTATTCTCCTTAATTTATTGTCATATCACATGACCAATATACAGTTACAGGTACTAAGTACCAGTTGTCATCTTGAAAACCTTGAGCAGGTTCACATTTCTCTATAAATATTTCATAACCGTTTCTAAGTAACTTAGTTCCAGGTTTGAATTTCAATCCTATTTCTTGGGCGTAATTCAATGCTCCAATTCTTCCTTCATTTAAAGGAACTCTTATGTTTATCTGATACATACCAAATTTTCTAACTTCTCCTGCACTACCTAATGTAGTATGTAAACTATCGTTTGGCATATATGTTTCTTCAAACCATGTATCACTAGCAGTAAACTCTTTTTTGGTATTCTCTGATACGATATTATTTACTAAACTAAAACCATCTTTAAGGTGTAGAACTAAAGCTATTGGTACTACTGTTTCATCTATCATATCTACTCCTTAATTAAATCTAACTCTATCAAAAGACATATTAGCTATCTTTTGTATATTCTTCCTAACCATTCCATTAGGAGCTTTTTTACTGTAATTAGGTATGTACTCTATTTTTGTAACATACTCCCAACCATTACTTAAATAATATGTATGAATACCTGTAGAACTGCTATCTGGGTCATCTGTAAAAAGATTAACAGCTTTATTTAATTCTCTTTTTAATCTTCCTTGATATAATAAAGGGTCTTTTCTATACTTAGTCCATCTAGTTCTTTTTGTATAATTGGTAGTTGTAAAATCTGGATTATCTATACTAAAATTCCAGTTAGCTACTAACCTACCTGTTAATATTGGAGTATCTTGTATAACACTAGCAAATAGTTGGTAGGTTATATTTTTACAAACCTTATTGAGATTCTTCCAAGTAACCTTTCTGAAACTCTTTATCTGCTTTTCAAATTCATCTATATTTGTTGTAATCATTTTTATTTTCCTAAGAATACAAAAAAACCAAATGTAACATTACCTGGATCTATAGGAACTATATGTAGAATCTTATATTCCACTGTTCCTAAATATAAGGAATCTTCATTTGGACTTGGTGTAGGAATATCAACACATAATAAAGTTTTTAGAGTCTTATCAGTTATCCCTGTTGGTACACCTTCTATTTTTTCATCTGTTGTAATTCCATATCCAATATATTCGGTAGGAACTCCTGGAGTCCAACCTGTTTCATCATTAAATGTACCATTATTCGGTTTAACTAATTTAACAGTTTTTCCTGACTCTTTAACTAAAGGAATTGCTACTTCTAATTTTAATTTTAATTGCTCTGCCTCTGTCATCTTCTCTACCCTGTAATTACAGGAATCTGAGCCTGTGTTCCTGCTGGTCTAAGTAAATAAGGATTAAGTAAGAGATTAACTTGCTTGAATCTATCCACAGAAGATTTCATTGTATCTTTATATGTCTTATCTGTTTCAATTACAGATACTTTATTTTTCTCTGATAACAGATTTACTTTCTCATCTATGTAAACATCTACACCAGTTTTAACCTGCTTAGATATTTCAATAGTTGCATTTTTAACTGCTTTTGGTACTCCAAGAGATACTACGGTATAATCTTCATCGTAAGATTCTCTTGGGAATTTAAGGGCTTGTGTATCTAATAACTGCCAACCTTTATATTCATATTGCAAATCTATAAAGTCTGTAGCCTGAACCAACCACCCTTCAATTTGAGCATCAGTTTCGGATAGAACATCAATACCTCTATTTGCAAAATAGTCTCTATATTCCTGTACACTAACATAACTGTTAGAATCTGTAAGTCCTGTTCCATCCTCCACTATAAATGCCATCTAGTTCCCTCTTGTGTATAAAGCCTGTACTAATTGTGCTTTGGTTAAACCTTTAAATTCTAATCCATACTCAGCACATAATTCTTCTAGCTCTTGTTTATTAAGCTCTTCATATTTCTTTTCTTTTGGAGCTTGTCCTTTAACTAATTCTGTTAAAGTATTTATTCTTGCCGTTAATTCAGCAACTTGCTTTTCAAGTGTATTTATTCTTACTGTATCTGATTGTCCAATTGTGGTAGATACTCTAAATTTTCCTGCCATTACTATCCCTTCCTTATTTTAAAATTTGCCTAAAAGGGGAGAAGAACTTCTCCCCAGGAAGGCTTTTTTAGTTTGTATAAAGTACAACAAATCCTGATTGTTTTGCATCAAACATAAGTTCCCATGCAGCACCATCTGCAAGTTCGGCATTTGTAGGAGCTTCACCAGCAGGAGTTCCTTTATAGTTCCATCCAGCAGGATGTAATGCAAAGTTTCTCTTAGTCATAAGAACTTCTTCACCCATACCTTTAGATTGGTCAGCTTCAATATGAACAGGTAAGAAACCTTGGGAAGTCTCTGCGAAAGCAAAAGACCCTTTCTTTAATAGAACTGTACCATATACGTTTGTTGCACCTGCAACTGTATAAGTTTTGGTTAGGATAGGAACTCTATCGTCTACGATTATTCTCATATCTCCGTAGTAGTTAAATAAAGCTAAACTATCTTTGTCTTGGATAGTACTGATTAAACCTTGTTTTCTCATATCTGCAAATACAGCAGAGTGAACAATCATAGCAGCAAATGGGTCAACATTATCACCAAGTAAAGACTGAGCATCAATAACATGGTTAGCACCAATTATAGTAGATGCAGAAGGTTCAGCAGAAACATCAGCAGAAGCATCAAGAGAGATTTTTGTACCATCAGCAGAAGCTGTAACACCCTTAATCTCTGATACTAATACATTTTGCATCTCAGATTGCCAATAAGCATTTACTTTAGCTTGGATTGCATTTAAAGCATTAGAACCAGCTAATATGGAAGCTAGTTTACCTGCACCCCAATCCATCTTTCTCATTTGTCTTACAAAGTTGATTTCAAATGTACCAATTTTACCTGGTGTTAAAGCAGTACCCTCTACAGGAATAGCTGATTCTGTAGCAGTAATATCACCCCAGTAAGGAACAGTAAATTTTCTACCACCACCATTTAACATTTGAGCCATTAAAGCATCATTGTAAATAATACCACTTTGGAACAATGCATTTTTATCTGCAAGCATGTCCATTAAATAATCTGCCATTGGTTCTGGCACTATCACGTCTGAAATTAAAGTCATTTTCTATGTTCTCCTAAATATTTTCTCGCTTATTGCGATTGTTTTGCTTCATCTCTTTTTCTGTTGTAAGCATCTTTGTTTTCAGTATATAACTTGGTTCTCTCGGCAGGACTTAATTCATTCCATGATTTCTTCATTAAGTCACTTAAAGCTCCTGAAGAACTTCCACCACTACCTGCTCCCATGTTAATAGGTGCTCCAATAAAAGGTTTACCTTCTTCTGATTTAGCCCAATATGTTATTCCCTCAAGAATATCAAATTCAGGACTTCCATTATTTTTATACTTAACAACTTTCTTACCATCAACCTCTTTCACATAACAGAAGTTTTGTAATGCTTGTAAGGCAGTTGTTTTGAAAACATCTTTCACACCTACTTTATCTAAAGAGTCCCTTAATTCTCTTAGAGTCATTTCTCTATTCTGAGCTTGCTCTAAAGCTGATATAGTTTTCTCTTTTTCTTGAAGCTCATTTTCTTTAAACTGAATCTTTAGTTTGTAATCATTCTCTAGTGATTCAAGTCTAATTCTATTAGCCTCTTCAATTTGTTTAAGCTTTTCCTCATCCCCTGGATTTGCAGTTAGCTTTTTAATATTTTCTTCTAACTTCTTAAAATCCTCTATAGTCTTACCTTCTAGCCCTGCTGTGGCAGCCTTTAAAGTATCTAATTCAGTCTTTAAAGTTCTCTTCTCATTAAGGATTGTTTCCTTGTTTTCTTTTAATGTAGCTACATCTGTTGCATGTAACGCATCCACTTTAGTCAATGCTGTTTCTAATTGTGCTGGGTCTGTAATAATACTTCCTAGTATTTCTTTCAGTTTAGCGTAAAAATCCATTTAATTGTCCTTCGTGTCTCCTGACACTTTTCTTCTAATATTCAGTTACTCCTGTAACCGTTTTTTTAACCCTCTAAGACTTGTAATCTTTTCAAGGTTTTTTCTAATTGATTTATTTGGGTCTATCCCTGATTCTCCAAATAACTTTTCTTTTTCTTCCCTACTAATACTATTATACCATACTTGGAATTTTTTTGGTTCTTCATCACTATTGATATCTCCCTGAGCTACAATAGGTATAGGAAAACTCATTTTACTTTCATCCTTGTATAGGAATGTCCAATGACACATACAGTATGGATGGTAAGGAATCTCTGCTCCACCTGTTTCATCATAATCTCTGGTTCTAATTTTTCCATGTAAACTAGCACACTCATTACAAGTTGTAGCACATAAACAAGAGTTCCAAACTTGTCCCTCTATTATACCAGAGTTATTTTCTCCAAGACTCTTACTTATTCCTCCAACAACTGCTGAAGCTAAAGCTAAAGTCAATCCGTTAAAATTATTTACACTTTGTTGTAATATAGGAGCTTTGTATAAGTTTTCTCCTCCTATACTTTCTATTATATCATACTTGGAATTTTTTTCATTTGTCCAAGATAAATATAGCTGATTCTTAATAAGTCCTGCTAGTTTTGTTTTCCACAAACTTAACCATTCATCTATTGTAAGACCTTTAACACTTATATTCTTTATATCCTTCTCTACCTTAGTCCTTGATGGAGGTCTTACTGAATAAGGTAATTTGTAATCATCTATTACACCTTGTAGCATATCTACTTGTGCTGTGAACTCTATATTAAATAACTCTGCAAGTTCCTTGTCGAGATTTTCTCGTGGGTTGTAAGAATCGAGGAAACTATCGACAGACCTTTGCATCTTTCTTAATTCTAACAAACTCACTTCCTTTGTAGGATTTTCTAATAGAACCTGAATCAACTCTTGTAGAACTGTTTTTAACTCTTTAGATAGTCTTTGCTGTAATCCTAGGAAATATTGGTCTAAATATATATTATGTTCTGTTGTCACATCGTATGTCTTTTCTTGTAAAGTCATTTTCCTTCCTCTTACTTATATTATAGCATACTTGGAAAAAAATAAAAAAGCCCACTATTTCTAGTGAGCAGAGGAGGATTATGTTATGAAGGATTTCCTGTATCTGGAGTAGAAGCCTTCTTAGCATTTGGGTCAAACGGATTCTCTGTAGATAAGAATCTATCAGGATTTGTTTTAGTATCTATCACGGAATCCTCGACTTGCTTTTTGGAGGGTATGCTAGATTGAGCTTCCATAGCAAGGTCTCCAAAGACCATGTCGTAGAATCGTGAACTCTCTATTTCTTTTTGATGGTCTTTAAATGTTTTACTATTAGCTATTAGTTCACCTTTCTTTAATATATCAAAAGTTTCCTCATCAGATAGTAATAACTTCTGATTAAGTAATGATATAGAATTTATGTGATTAGCTGACATTATGGATGGGTCGAAATCTGTATTAACTTGACATTTTACAGACTCTAGTGTTTTTGATGGAATTTCTTTCTCATTATCCCACTGTACCATAATTCTTAATGCTCTGGTGAGAACCTCACTAACTCCAATAATAATAGATGTTAATACACTGTTCTGCCCACTAGATGTAATTGTCAAAGCTTCAGCACTAACATTTGCTGTAGCAGAATCTGAGAGAATTCTCGACCCCAAGGTTCCAATACGTGTGACAAGTTCTTGCATATATGTTTGCATACTTGCTACACTTGTTCCACTATATTCCATATATTGTGCTGTTCCTTGTAAAGGTAATAAAATAGCCTTACTACCTCCCAATAAGAGATTCTCTTGTTGGTCAGCTGCTAGACCAGAAAATATTGGTGTGGGCGACGAACATAGAATAAAGACATGTTGTATTAAAGCACTCATTAAATAATGTATTTGATTTAAATCTACTATAGGGCTTAAAGGGCTTGGAACTTCTTTCATTGTAACACCTTGAGGAGTAACCACATAAAAAGGTATAAAGTCTAAAGGCTTTCCTTGCATTTTAGGTTTTATAGATTCATACAAATAACATCCATCATAGTAATTATCTGAGTTAGCATTTATAACTCCGTCTGAAACCTGTATATAAGTTTCTACAATATATTCATTTGATTCATCTAATTTTAATACTGTATAAGAATCTACTGTCTTATCAGAAAAAGGGTCTATGTTATTAGGGTTTATGACTTCTGATTTTAAAACGACTAATGTAAGAACCTTTTTACCTTTTCTTATTTCTTCTTTCCAATTGATAATAGATTCTGCTGAATACATTGCACAAAAAGACTGTATCTGCTGTGCTTCATACTCAGCCTTAGATAATGATTGTGTATCCACAGCAGGAAAGTCAACAAGTATACCACATTTACCTTGTAATAATGTTTCTTTAATAACAGATTCTGCAAATGCAAACAATGATGCCCCATCAGAACCAAAGTTCTGTCTGTAACGTTCTGTTAAGGAAGGATTAGTTAGCAACAAATCTTTACGGAATGATAGTCCTAAAAATGCACTTATGGTACGATTCACCGTATTATAGTATACAGCATTTTGTAAAAATATATTATAGTAATAGTCTCCATTAGTACCTTTATGTGCTCCTAATCTAGGTAAATATAAATCCCTCTTTTGTTTAACTTGGTCTTGCCCATCATAAAAATCTCTGTTCTTTATCCACCTATCTTTATTCTTTAAATATATACTGTTAGGTTGTGTTAAACTCATATAAATAATTCTCCTTATATACATTATACCATATAAGGAAAAAGTTTAATTTAAATGGGCTCTATGTGTATTATTTTCTATAGACTTTAAAACATATTGTATATGTTTTTCTATTTCTTCTATTGGAGGAATTTCTGTGAAACATTCTGTATGTCCTGCAAAATATTTGTTAGGAATGTACTGCTTGTCTTTAAATAGTTTATGTAAGTATTTTTCTATGTATACAGCCTTATATAATGTTGTATTTAATTCATATATAATCTTACTTGTATAAGGCATGGTAGTTTTACTATTAAATCGCCTTTTTGTATTTTTAGCTATACCTATTTTATAGAAGGCTTCTGGAATAGTACTAATATCATCAAAGCATACTATTATATATAAATTTGATGCTCTTAAATCCCATTTACATTTATGTCTTTCAGCTAAGGTTTCGTTATAATATCCAGGGAGAGTTTGTCTTGCACATTCAGGACATCCTGTAGCTTTATATGTTTCTCCTCCTATTATATGATGCCACTGAGTACTCCATGTATGAGCACATATAAGACATCCCCACTCAAGAGGGTCATTTTTTGTTTTTACTTCTGTAGATAATAATGTAATTTTATCGTATATCTCAGGTTTTTGTTTTAATTCATCTTGTAACTCTTTTATAGTTATTCGTCTTTCTTCTTTTTGGCAGTCTACACATGGAGTAGTTGTTTTTTCTTTTAGTACTTTTTGCATCATAACACTCCATTGAGATTTCCATGTTCTACCACAAGTCAAGCAGTGCCACTCTATATTTGATGCTTTTTCATATGTTTCTTTATTGTTTATTACTATATTTTTAAATTTGTTTTTATGTATTTCCATAAATTCTAAAACTTCAGATAGTGGTGTCCTTGTTTTTTTAGAACTACATGGTTTACAACGCTTGCCACACCTTCGTGTATTATCCCAGTTAGCCCAATATTCTCTCCCACATAATAGGCATCTCCATAATAAAGGGGTTCTTGCTGAAGTATACTCTGTAGATAATAATTCTATTGTAGAAAATTCTTCTGGTCTATCTTTTATATATTGTCTTATACTTTCTATAGTGTAAGGATTATTTTTACTGCATCCTATATGTCCACCTCTGTAATGGTCTCTTGGTTTTTGAAAAAAATAAACACCACATTCTATACAAAATAACTCTACATCTTCTTTAGCAGATTTGTAAACTACTCTATCATATCCAAATTTATTATCACCATGTATACATTTACTTTTAGTAATAAACTGCTCTGTTGTTGAAACTCCCAACTCTTAATTCTCCTATAATAAAAAAGGATATAAAAAATTCCTCCTTAAAGTAGCACCCATTATATCTGACCAGCCAAAAATCAGTACACGGCAATAAGGAGGATATCATTTATATCCTTGTGTTTTTCAATTTAATTTATTTTATTTTAGCTGTTGTGTATAAAGTAAGAGCAAGTGCTAATCACTCTTACTTATATTATACCATACTTGGAATTTATTTTAATACACTGAAGCAGTTATGGTTCTCACTTGAGGAGAGTTAGTTAAAACTATATATCTTGTTACATCAGCAAACTCATCTCTAGTACCTTTACTACAATCATCTATATTCTTAGGGTCTCTAGGTAGATTAGGAACTTGTTGTAACCAATATCTACAATTGGATGTTACAAATAATGCAGGAGAAGTTAAAGACTGATTTTTCCAGCCATGTCCTGCAACAAACATACTTCTCATTTTAGAATATCCTTCAATCCTACTTCCTGCTGGCTTATAGAAAGGCTTAAATAAACAGTTTATGTCATACATCTCTCTTCCGTAAAATCCTCTGTTTATATCCTCTACCTGACAATGTTTATTATTGTCTCTTGTATATATAGCTCCATCTCCAGCCCCAGGTAATACATTAACATGATTCAGATGTTCTAACTCATATTTTCTAATATGTTCTCCTATCTGTATGTCTGATATACCTAAACCTTTTTCCAAATTATGAGGGTCTCCTCCAAATATCTCATCTACAATAATAATTGTTCCTTTTGGAAAATAATACTTCTTATCTTCAATCTCGATTGCTGTTCCATCACATACAATATTATATATTACTGCAAAAGGAGCACTAGAACCCCAGTCAAAGTTTCTATAAACCTTTTGTCCTGCTGGTAATTTAAATTGTGGCAATTTGTTCTCAGACTCTTTAAATGAGTTTGTAAATAAAGCATCTAAATCAACATTCCAATTACCATATAAGTACATCTGTCTTTTGACTTCATCATCCATGCTCCTTAATCGTTCTATATATCCTGGGTCACTCTGCATAAGAGCATCATTATCTATAGCAAGACTAGGAACAAATAATAATGGTAAACTTTCGCCTTCTACTTTTGTTAATTTATAAGGTTCTAAAACATCAACAAATTTTTTCTTCCACCATAATCTACTAACACCAGAAGGGTTAGTAGCCCCTACTATTTTAGGTACACAGTGTTTATATGGACTATCTTCAGGAGGTCGCCAAGAGCCTAATCGAACCCTTGTAATAATGTGCTGAATATATTCTTCTGGTAGCGAAGAACTTTCATCAATCAATGCCAGACCCAATTCAGCCCCCGTGATTGATTCAATAGCTGCCTGACTACTTAAATGTATAAGTCTTATTACACTACCTCCAGCCCATCTATTTCTTTTAGCTCCTCCATTCTTAAATGATATAGTATTTGTAGAGTAATTTATTTTACATAATTTAGCATCAACTAATGGCTGTAACATAACAGGAAATCCCCCATCCCCTGCCAAATAGGATTGAACTAAAGATTTTAGCTCTCTCCTAATTATATATGTTTGTAACCCAGGCATACTAATAGAGTAAATATATGCCATGGCTCTTATTACCCAGCTCTTACCTCCACCAGCTGCACCACCTGCTAATATAAATGATGAAGGAGCTTCTAATATCAATCTCTGCTTTGGTTGAAAATTAAGTTCAATAGGGATATCATAACTACTGGTTAAGCCCATATTTTTCCCTCTTAGCTTCATCAGCTTCTTTTGTAGGTAAAACAAAATCACCATTACCCATATTAAAGTTAATATTAGCAAATCCGTTTCCACCACCAACATCCTCACCAAAGAAAGAACTGAACTTCTGGAGCTGAAGCAATGCCTTGTCCCTAGGATATAGGCTGACAGTATGTATTTCAATGGATGCATCCTTTGGATGTAAAGTTTTAGTAATCCCCAAAATAGGTGCACACTTGGCTTCACCCAAAATTTCTTTAGCCTCTTCTATAGATTCATAACGAAAATTACCCTCAGTATCTATATAGTCAAAAATATTATAGAAGGCAAGACTTGTCCAATATAGAAATATTTGATTATTAACCTTAGTACTAGCCATCTCCTTTAAAAGATTTCCATAAATCTCTAAACAATTCTCAAACTCAACCTTAGCAATAATAGCCTCAGCCTTAGACCCTGGGAACTTTACAACCCTTTCTCTATTCTCTGGGTCATAAACTTCCATATAAGCCTTTAACCCATCAAACCCATTTGTACAATATAATAGAAACATTCTCTTCTCTTTCGGTGTCAGAGCGTTCCAATCATCCTCATCCTTTAATTCTCTCTCTATTCTCTCTTTAGATATAAACATAAATACCTCGCAAGCTCAGGGGATAATTTCACCCCCATATTCTGCGAAAAACCCCACAGTAAACTACTATGCTTGAAACCCTTCTATACAGGTATTTCACTGGTTTTCCTATATTTACATTATACCACACTTGGAAAAAATTAGTAATTTCAAGAAAAAATTATAGTAAATTAAACAAAAACATATATAGTAGTGTAATCGTGGACATTAAAAATTATTCTAAAAACCTTTAAAAATACCATATAAATTACCTATAAAAATAGTATTATTTCCTATATAAAAACCCCACATAAAAGCTATAAAATCCACCCTAAAACAACCCCATTAAAGCATAAATTGTTTCTCCTAAAAATTATTGAAGAGGGTGGACAAAACTTAACAAAAAACTAATAAAAAACTGTGAAAAAAGCATCAAAAATACACTAAAAATCTTACTAAATAAAACACCTAATATAGTAGCGAAAACATTTTCTTATTATTTGTTAAAACCCTTCTATTCCCCTGCTTTAAAGTTGTACACAGGTTTTACTCTATGTAATATCTCTACAGATTCACTCAAGTATTTTTCTATCTCTGTATGGTCTTTGTACGCCATTGGTGATTCATCTAAGGTATCTTTAGAAACGCAAGATGAATAAACATCCTTCATAGAATCTCCAAACTCTTTAATATCTATCTGTTGTTTAGCCTCAGACCTAGACATAACTCTCCCTGCTCCATGTGGTGCAGAATTATTCCAATCAGAATTACCTTTACCTTTTCCTATAATTAAACCATCCCTCATATTCCAAGGAATCACAACTAATTCATCTTTATGTGCAGATATAGCTCCTTTTCTTATCACCTTATCTTTAAAGTCTATATAATTATGAACAGATTCTATGGACTCTAATACATTACATTGTAGGAAAGATACGATGTTGTCTGCCATAATTTCTCTACTTCTTGTTGCATATCTTTGAGCCACTTTCATATGTCTTATATATTCTTCAGCAGATTCTCCTGTAAGATATTCCATTCCTTTTGGTATGGAAACCTTATTTCTATTTATAAATTCTTCTCTTTCTTTTGGAGGTATTAGAGAAATATCTATATCATTACTTTTATTTTTTACTGCTATATTTTGATGATATTTAGCTACTTGTAATCCAAAGTTTCTTGACCCTGAATGAATAGTTAGCCACAGATAATCTTCCTCATCCTTTCCTATCTCTATAAAATGATTTCCTCCACCTAAAGACCCTACAGATAACAAAGCTCTTGAATTATCAATACCTATGATTTGACATACTTCTTTTATATCTAGCTCAAGGTCTGTTCCCATAAATTGCTTTTTATTATTTGTAGAAAACCCTGATGGTATATTATTTTTAATAAATACATCTAATAGCTGAAAATCTATTTCTTTTATATCTAATTTATAGGATAACATTCCACAACCTATATCTACACCTATGACATTAGGTATTATCTTATCTGATAATTCTACGGTTGTGCCTATAACTGCTCCTGCACCTGCATGTATATCAGGCATGAATCTTGTTTTACAATCTTTAAAAGCTGGGTGATTTAAAAATGTATAAACTTGACTTAATGCAGTCTGTTCTACATAATCTGTGAATATTTTACAATCTGTATATCTTCCTTGTAGTTCCATATATCTCCTCACTTTGGTTCTTTAGGTAATTCTTTCCAAAACAAAACCCTATCATTTATTTTATAATAAGCATAGTCTCCATTCTCTATAG
>QKEK01000236.1 GCA_003251775.1 Clostridia bacterium
TTCTTCATTAAGAGATTCATATAGAACAGCATTTTTTAAGTGTACCTTAACTGCATCAGAAGCTACTACAAAATATGCTTTAGATTTATTACCCACCCCAGCAGGGATGGATACAGATTTATTGAAATATAATAATAGTTTTCTGTGATTATCATATTCCTGTAATTTTAGTTTTTCAGTTTGCATTATTTATTCTCCGTAGATGTTTCTGAAATCATTAGTTAAATTTCTAACAACTTCTATGTCTGTGAAATCAAGAGAGAAAAGAACTTTTGCATCTTTTAATTCTTGCTCTGTTTTTATATCATTCACAGCCATTTCTGCATAATTAGATAAATCCCTGTATGTCTGCTTATCTGTAAGTATCTGTATATATTGCTCTGTAGTTAGAGGGTTATGTACAGGAATGTTATTAGAAAGTAATACTTGTTGCTCCTGATATTTAAGAACCTTCCAATCTAATTTTGTTAATTGTTCTTGACATAAGGGTTTTATTCTTCTTTGTAAAAGGGTTTTTTCATTTTCTAATAATATAACATATTCTTCTTCAGTTATCTCTTTATCAGATAATTGTTCATCTAATGTTTTTCGTTCTAAAGATTCTTTTCCAAGTTTCATACCTTTTGGAATTTCTTTTATTCCGTCTTGCATTAGTTCAAAATCGGTTTTATCTACAATAATTCCAGACTCTGATATCTTTTGAGTCGGTTCTAATTTAACTATTCCATCTTTCACTAAACATTCTAAAGATTTTAAAGAAAAATCATCATTGTAATACTCTTTACTAAATCCACCAATTGTTGATTCTGGCACCATAAAAGTATCTTCTGGTTGTGTCATTGAATCAATTATTACTAATTTATTATCTCTGTATTTTGCAAACATTATGCTGTCCTCCTCCAAATTCTTACTGTTGAGTTTATAGGGTTTGTTTCAATGCCTGTTCGGGGAGTTCCGTTGACACCGTCTGTTACAATATTGGTACCTGTAATTGATATCCAATCACCTGTTCCACCAGGGTTTGCACCTGCATATGAAGGTGTCGCACCATTACCTGTCCCTGAATTGGATCCACCAGCATTCCCAGATATTTCATGCCCCTGAAACTTATCACTCTGTATCCCCCCACCAAAAGCTAATGCGTTTCCTCCTTCGATACGGTCAAAAAGACCTGCATATTCAGAAGATACATTTTCCCATATACCTATTAGTCCTAAACCACTTGGCGTTGGTCTGCCTGCTCTTTGTGTGTATTCAAAGCCTATTGGTAAATCTTTTCCAACAGTATTTTCCAAAGCTGTAAGCCTACTATCAATCTGAATCTCATCTACATACTCTTGGTCAGGAACTCTACGAGCATTTACTATTGTAATAAAAGGACTCTCAGCAGGTAAATCAGGAACATTAAAAGTAGTACTTCCATCACCATTACCGTAAGGATAACCCATATCAGCATACTTCTCATTTAATAAACTATATAAAGTTCTACTTAAAGCCTGCCCATTTGCCTCTACAAATCCTGTTGGTATTACACCTGCACTAGATGTAAATATACCTCCAATAGGTAATACATCACTTAATCCATCTTTACCACTAATTTCTGTCCACACACTGCCATCATAAACTAATCCCACCACTTCATTAGGATTTAAAGCTTTTAAAGCTCCACCATATGTTACTGTAATATCTCCTGCACTTCCATTTCTATACCAATACTGTTTTCCAGCTATACCAACTAATGTAGTATCTACTGTAATCACCTCATATTGTCCATCTGCTAATAATAATTTATTTGCCATTCATTTCCTCTCTTACAATTCTTTATCAATTTCTTCTATTGTACTATCCAATGTTGTTTTGGTATTCTTAATAATTCTTAATATTATCTTTAATATTTTCTTATCCTTAAACCAACCCTCAAATGTACAAATAAAGAATCCTAAACCTATACAAATTAGAAATAAAATTTCTAATGTAATTCCTGTAAATTTTAACATTATCCCAAAAGCTATAAATCCAGCTAAGATTGCAAATCCAATTTTCTTACTAAATTTACTTTTAGAAGGAAATATTAGTTCTCTTGTAAAGACTCCAATAGAAGTTGCCATTATCAATAAAACTAATTCTGTTATTATCTTAATTCCCTGATTAAGTTCTTCTGCACTGTATAACATAATCCTCCTCTCATAGTTGTTCTTCCTCTGCTTGTACTAACTGATTTGTATACTGCATAGAAATAAAACATATGATAGTGAGTAAGATTACCACTAAGTATAAAATTCTTTCTCTAAACAGATAATCTCTCTTTAGTTCTTCTCTTCTAATTTCATACTTTGATAAATCTCTTTTCAATATTGGGTTATGGTCTATAGCTGATATAGCTGATTTTAATGTGAAAACTATATTAACTGATAATCTAGGGATAGCTGTTCTATATCCATTCTCTGTGTATGCCCTACCTGCCATATCAGTTTTATTATATATGTATGTGGGAGTTACAAACTCAAATGCTTCAAAGGTTCTTTCCCATGATTGGGTTTCTAAAAAGAATTTTTCTAAACCATTTATATCATATGAGGATAATATAACAGCTAATTTTCCTCTCTGGTCTATTGGGGTATCTTCATCCTGTAATATTACTCCCTCAGATGCAGATAAGAATTGAAAAAATATTGGTCTATCTATTGCTCCTTTATTTAAATTCTCTACATCACCATTTGCTATTCTGTTAAAGGCTTCCCAAGCTAATGCAGGGTTTGCATGCATTAACATTTCTAATTCAAAAGACCTCTCTGAACCAAAGGATGCACAGTTAGCTGATGTGTCTGCTGTAACAACACCTCCTCTTACAACAAAACCATCCGTAAAATCTGACTGAATACCTTTAAAAAATGCTTTAGTTTCCACAGCTTCTGATAATACTTTTCTTATGTAGTTATTTGGTTCATTATATGTATCAAGTGCATATGCAATTTCTTCTGTTGTTTTTAATTCATAAGAAATCTGTAACTGTACATAATCCACTATAGATTGTCCTTGTACCTTAGCCTGTTCTAAATAGAGAGCTAAGGAATTTCTAAGTAGATTCCATTCATCTTTTAAGAGTTGTTCTGATTGTGTGTTATAGTCCTCTTCTAATACTTTTTTAGTAAACCATGTTATACTTCCGAATGTTAATATAAGTATTACTATAAAGAGTCCTAATGCTTTTGTCCTTCTTTTAATATCTATCATTATTATTTTTCCCCTATACCTATATTATAGCATATTAGGAAAAAATTAGGGTTGACATTTTATTGTAGGTATGTTATAGTAATTATTAGATAGGAGATAAGATATGAAAAAGATTGTTTCTGTGATGTTAATTATTGTTATGATGGGATGTAACTTGGTTGTTGGTGATGATTTTAATGATGGAGTTAATCTGAGGAAGATTCAGAAAACTAATTTAATTTATATGGAAGAGTGGGAAGAATTAGAAAATTGGCAGGATATAGTTATGTGGATATGGGCGAAGGTTTATTATAGTCCTGATGGAGAAAAAGATATATGGAGTACACCTTTAGAAACTTTAAACAGAGGTAAAGGAGATTGCGAAGATTTTGTTATACTGTTTATGAATATATATTATGTTAGGTTTGGAGTAAAATTAGACATGGTTGTATTAGATATGAATAAAAGGACTAAAGTTAATGGAGGCTATTTCAATCATGCTGAGGTTTTGTTAGAGGATGGAAAAACTCTGTGTGTCCAAATAGGAGGGTTAGGACAGGGACAGAGTATTTCTTATAGATATGAATTTGATTTATTCTTTAACTAAATAAATACTTCTGAGTAAATAGAGGCTGTTGTATCTGTAGGGCTTATGGAGTCTGGAGAAACATAATCATATCCACTTCCATAAAAAAACATAGGGCTGGAAGCACCTAGATAATACATTAAACCTGTGTACACTCTTCCACCTTTTACAACAGTACAATCATGATATCCTGTAGAACTAAAGTTGGCTCTTATTGTAGCATGTAATTGAGCATTTGTCAGTGACGATGTAGAGAATCTCGTTCTCTTTATAGCATCTGCATAAAGAGTACATCTGACATTAAGGTCTTGTCCAACGAAGGTGTATATATCAGAAGATATATTAATAGAGGTTGAATAAATATTGGTTGTATCTGTGTTAATATCTAAAACAGAACCACCACCTCCTGTTATATTTAATCCAGAAGGGGTTGCTTGTAGTACACAAGTACTTGCCCATCCTGAACCAGTCCATTTATAAAATATACAATCCCCACCTGCTATAGATACTGCTCGTGAGCTAGGTGTTGATATAAAAATACTACCTCCACTGATAGTCGCTCCATTAACACTTCCCCCATTAACCACAGAACCTGTTATAGTACCTCCTGTAATAGTTGAACCTGTTATACTACCACTAAAACTACCATTGGTTGCTGTAAGATTTGCCATAGTTACATTACCTACACCATCAACTACAAATCCTGTACCATTTGCTGTTGTAGTTCCTGCTTTTAATGTTCCTGCAAATTCCCCGTCTTCTGCATATATAATTCCTCTGATAACAGCAGAACTAGCAGTTAGTTTTCCTGTAGAATCTAAGCCAAAACCTGTACTTCCAGGGGCTACTGTTCCTCTAGTCAGATTAACTGTTCCAGAAAAAACTGTTTGGGTATTATCTGCTATATATAACCAAGAACCTGTAGACATATATTCATAAGAAGCCCCACCATAATAAGTTGTACCTCCTGAAGCAAATGTAACTACAGCTTTAAATGTATCTCCTTTTGTAGGATTTAAAGCACTTAGTTCTGTAGCATTGGATATTTCAGTAAATATTCTTTCAAAAGCTATTTCTATCCATTTATCTACACCATTATACATGTATGTATATCTATTCCAGTATTTTACTCCACCTGTGGTTTGAGTTAGAGTACATTTCCATGTGTTCCCTTTTGCTGGGTCTATAGGAATTGTTGGTTGCTCTTTTATGTCTCCTGCCTTAGCTATCCCTCCAATGGATTGAGATGGGTCATCAGGACTAGTACCTCCAACAGTAACACCATCAGATAACCATAAACCATTTTCAGGTGAGAAACTTCTAAGTAATTCTCCTGTAGTGTTACTGTATTGTAACTCTTCACCTGTATATAAATCATGTTGGTATAAAGGTTGTCCTGCATTGGGTAATCCTACAGGAACTCTCTCTACAGAATTTAAAACATTGGTTTCTAATAATCCTGTAGTTATAGTTCCAGGTACTACAACTCTATTAGCATTTAATAAAAGTCTAGTCCCTTCTACTCCAATGTTACCTTGACTATAAGCATAATTAGCACCTTTATCTACATATATAACTCCAGCACCTATATCTATAATTTTAGTCTTTTCAGGAAAAACAAGTCCAACAATGTAATCACCTCTAGCTACTTTTTCTAAATCATCATTGGACACACCTCTGATTTCTCTACTTCCAGCTACACTAACAAAACCACTTATTACAGAACTTGTAACCTCATTAGAAACTTCCAATCTTCTCTGTTGAGCTTCTAAAGACCTAACCTCAGCTATAAACATTTTTAGTTCATTACTTATATATAAATAACTGCTGTCATCTCTAACAGCATGTTTAATTACACTGGCTCTATATGCTTCACTATTTCTGTAACTTTGCATACTATCTTGGTCTCTGTAATAAACATCATAATCAGAACCTATACGAGCACTCTTAGCTAATTTTATTTGAGCTACATCAATATCTAAATCAATAGATACTCCTTTATCTAACTCGTCTGTATTTGTCTTTTCTTTTATCCATAAAGCATCATCACCATTTACTACAAACCCAATATAACCATTATAGTAATCATAATTAGTAATAACAACTCCATCCATAAATAATACAGGGTTAGCAATATCTCCTAAATTAACATAATACAATTTAGAGTCTTGAATATATCCAATAGTATTTAAATCCCACCATTGAGGTTGAGAAACAGTAGCATCTATAATTTTGGTATGAGTTACTCCATCATAAACATATAAAGTATTACCATCATTATTATCTGTATAACACACCTTACTATCATCTAATAGAACATCAAAATTCCTTATAGCTTTATCTATTATTAACTCTTCTACGGCGTTAGGGAGTATGAGACTTCTATATAGTTTTAAGTTCTCTGCTTTAACATAATAATAGTAATCTGTACTGAGTCCTATCTCTGTAGCTTCAAAGGTTTCATCTCTTAATAGAATTGCTGGAATTTCTCCGACTTTAATTGCATCTCTATTACTGGAATCAACAACATTATCAGTATTGATTATCACATTAGATGATGTACCAAAGATATCATTAGAATTAAACCCTTGGGACAAAGTTGCCTCATTCCCAAAGTTTGCAGGTTTATATACATTAGAAACAAAAGGAGGGAGATTATCACCAGAAGTATATATCTCAGGAGCATAATTAACTAATGTTAAAGTAGCTGTTAAATCATCCTTTGGTTCTACTTGAGATACAATATACTCACCTAGTAATGTACCTGCTTCATGTATTGATAATAAATCATCCTTATTTAAACCACCTATAGCAGAAGTTAATTCTAAAACTCTACTTGGAGCACCTTGATTAACTAAAGATACACTTACTTGTTCAGTATTATTTTTTCTTATTAAAGCTACATAATTTTTACCAACTTCATAAGGAATAGTTTCTTCAACTTCAAATAATGTACCTGATGTTATACCAATAATTCTACAGGAAATTAAACCTAGTAAAGGAACATCATGTTGAACTTTGACTAAATCTCCAGGTTTACATAGAACATATTCCCAATCCATATTAGTAGTTATAGATTCAATTCTTCTAGTCTTTAACCATATATTATATGTACCTAATCTTTTTACTAAATCTCCATTTGTTACACCTACAATTGAATCTTGAAATATTTTAGTTGCTTTAAGTTT
>QKEK01000148.1 GCA_003251775.1 Clostridia bacterium
TTTGGATAGTGAAAGCTTGAGAAAGCTGTTTGAGGATGTGAAATCGGGACAGTTAGGCATTGATGAGGCAGTGAATAGCTTGAGAACGTTGCCGTTTGAGGATTTAGGCTTCGCTAAGGTTGATCATCATAGAAATATTAGGAATGGGTATCCAGAGGTTATTTATAGTGAAGGGAAGACGGTTGAACAGATTAAGGCTATAGTCCAAAAGCTAATGGTTAAGAATAATAATATTATTGCGAGTAGGGCTACTAAACTTGTCTATGAAGGTATTAAGGAAGTTACAGAGGATGCTGTCTATTATGAAATGGCAAGAATGGTTGTTATAAAGAAAAGGGAGATACCTCTTTCGAGTAAGTATATAGCTATTGTAACTGCTGGAACCTCTGATATGCCTGTCGCTGAGGAAGCGGCTATTACAGCAGAAACTCTGGGGAATAGAGTGGAAAGGGTTTATGATGTGGGCGTTGCAGGTATACATCGATTATTTGAACGCCTTGATATCCTAATGAACGCTAAGGTACTAATTGTAGTAGCAGGAATGGAGGGGGCTTTGGTAAGTGTGGTTGGGGGATTAGTGGATAAGCCTGTAATCGCTGTTCCAACCAGTATTGGGTATGGTTCAAGCTTTGGTGGATTATCTGCATTATTGACCATGCTTAATAGCTGTGCCAGCGGCGTAGGGGTTGTTAATATAGATAATGGCTTTGGGGCAGGCTATCTAGCAAGTATGATTAATAAGCTGTAAGCCAGACCACTTTATGGCTTTGACTAAAAAATTAGAGAATACACATAAAAACGATTTGAATTAATAAATAAAGGTTAATAAATAATTAAATTTAAGTTTATAATTGCATGGTATAGGAGAGAGTATGATGAAGGTATTGTATTTTGATTGCTTTTCAGGAATAAGCGGAGATATGACAGTAGGAGCATTGCTTGCTCTTGGGATAGATAAGGGGTTATTTTTAAATGAACTAAATAAGCTTAAGCTCGATGGCTATGATATCGCTATTGAACAAAAGGTTAAAAGCGGAATTACTGTAACAGATTTCGATGTGATTTTAAAAAATGAGCACCATCCACAGCTCTATTGAACATCACCATAATCACGAGTCTAGTCACCACCACCATGGAAATAAGCATCATCACAACTCTAGAAATCTGGTGGATATCAATGAATTAATAGATAAAAGTCAATTAAATGATAAAGTAAAAGCCTTAAGTAAAAATATATTTAAGGAAATTGCTCTTGCTGAAGCCAAGGTACATAATAAAGGGGTAAATGAGGTGCATTTCCATGAGGTGGGTGCGATAGACTCGATAGTGGATATTGTTGGTGCATCTATATGCTTAGATTTACTAGGTGTAGAAAGGGTATTTTCCTCTGCTTTGCATGATGGACAAGGCTTTATAGAGTGTCAGCATATGGTCTTATGCCTGTACCTGTGCCTGCTGTAATGGAAATGCTACAGGGGAGCAATATACCTCTTATCTCTGAGAATATTAATACTGAGCTAATTACTCCTACTGGAATGGCAATAATTAAAAGCCTCTCAGAGGATTATGGTCAAATGCCCAAAATGACTATTGATAGAGTCGGGTATGGAGCTGGGAAAAGAGAGACTGGGCGATTGAATTCTTTAAGAGTGGTGCTAGGGAATTTAGTTACAGATGATATTGACAACAATATAACAAAAACAGAGATAGCTAAGGAAGTAGATAAGACGGCTGATACCTTCAAGTCTAGAAATGAAGGTGATGAAATCATTGTTTTAGAAACAAATATAGATGACTCAACGCCAGAAATCCTTGGATATACTATGGAAAGGCTATTAAAAAATGGGGCAAGAGATGCCTTCAGTATACCAGTATATATGAAGAAAAATCGTCCAGGGGTGCTATTGACAGTGCTTACAGAAGCAAAGGATGAGCAAAGGCTTGTTGATATAATATTCAAGGAAACCTCTACTATAGGCATAAGAAGAAGTGTTCAAAAAAGGTATTGTATGGAGAGAAAAACTGTTACGGTTACTACTGAGTACGGTAATGTCAGAGTTAAGGTTGCCAATAATGATAGCATAAAGAAAGCTACACCAGAGTATGAGGATTGTAAGTGGCTTGCAGAAGAAACAGGGAAATCTCTTACGGAGATATATCAAATGGTGCTTTATGCGTATAATAATAAATAGGAAGTAAGATTGAATATGTAAGCGTTTAACAAACTTCAAATTTGATAAAAATTCTAATGAAGTTTGTTAAATCGCCAAGACGAAATGTCTTGAAGACCGCTTACAGGCGTTATTTGTGCCAAATGCATGGAGGAGTTAATATGCTAATATTAGGAATTCGTGAGAACCCTGAGTATCTAGAGAGAGGAATAGATTACTTTTCATTGAAATGGGGAATTGACAGGAAAATTTATTCAGATTGTATTACTAATAGTATTACAACTGACAACCCATTGCCCAGATGGTATCTTATGCTAAAGGATAATGTAATTATAGGTAGCTACGGGCTAATAAGTAATGATTTTATCAGCCGTCAGGACTTGTATCCATGGCTATGTGCATTATACGTTGAGAAGGATGAAAGGGGACAACGTTTAGGAGCAGAATTGCTGGAGCATGGCAGGAAAGAGGCTTCTATATTAGGATTTAGAAGATTATATCTATGCACAAACCATGAGAATTATTATGAAAAATATGGATGGAGGCATATTGCTAACGGCTATCATCCATGGAATGAAGAGTCAAAAATATATGAAATATCTAGCTTATGAAAGCCTATAAATAGGGTTTTTATACCTTTTGCGTGAACTATTATTGAACCCTAAGCTGTCGACGCTATCAAAGATAGTGGACAGCTTAGGGTTCTTATTGTTTGCACAATAAGGTTTAATTATGGTTTATGGAAAAATGAGGAAACTTTAAGATAGATTATCTTGACAAAATTCTAAAATAGTTATAAAATATGAATAGATTCATAAATATATTAGGTTCATAATTGATGTAAATTCATAAATTATCATTAAGAATACTGAGTCATGTTTGATTATTACTAATTTTTTATACATAGTTTATTATTATAAGGGAGGCGTTTCCATGGCGGGGATTAGAGAACAAAAGAAAGAAAGAACAAGACAGGAGATACTTAAGGCAGCAGAGGGGTTGTTTAGGGAAAAAGGATATGAAAACGTTTCAATGGAGGAAATTGCACAAGCGGCTTTTGTGGGGACTGGGACTTTATACAACTATTTTAATAGCAAGGACGAAATCTTTGTGGCAGCGGTAGATATAATTAATCAGGCGGCTGAGTCGGATAATAGCATTGAACAATATGAATTCAGCAAGGGGAGTAATACATCTGAAATTGTTATTGAGTATTTAGAGAAACAAATAAAAAAATATGAATGGCTAATGACCAATACACTTATGAAAAGTCTTGTCAAGGCTATATTTAACTCAGCAGTGTCAGGGAATAAGCTTGTAAATACATTGATAAAGGCAGATTATAACCTTATAGATAACATTGAAAGGCTATTAAAAAAGCTGAGTGAGAATAATCTATTTGAAGAAAACCCAAGAGTAGTAGCGGAGTTGATTTATGCAGCACTTATGTATGAATGGCTTATGTATATCTATTTAGAAAATGGTACAGTGGAGGATGTTAAAAGGGCTGTTAAGGAAAAAATAAGGGTAATTCTAAAATAAATTATATATGTTTAAATCTAGCACAGAATAATAGAGCAATATAGATGTAAAATGAACAAACAAAATCAGTATACAAAACCTGATAATAAAGCTAAGGGGGAGTAAAAATGAGCTTGATTCAAATTAATAAGGTAGCAAAGACCTATAAAATGGGTGATGTTGAGGTTAACGCTTTAAAAGATATGTCAGTGGAAATCAATGAGGGTGAGTTTATAGTAATCTTAGGTCCTAGTGGCTCGGGCAAAAGCACACTCCTTAATATCATAGGCGGTATGGATAAGCCTGATAGCGGGGAAATATATTATAAGGGAAAGGTGTTAAACAAGGTGGGTGAAAAAGAGCTTACAAACTACAGAAGACACAATGTTGGCTTTGTATTTCAGTTTTATAATCTTATTTCAAATCTTACGGCTAGAGAGAATATAGAGCTTGCTACAGAAATTAGTCCAAATCCCCTTGGTATAAACGAAGTAATTATGAATGTAGGTCTTTCAGAGAGAATGGAACATTTTCCATCACAAATGAGTGGTGGGGAACAGCAAAGAGTAGCAATAGCCAGAGCGGTTGCAAAAAATCCTGATCTGTTACTATGTGATGAGCCTACAGGGGCATTGGACTCAGAAACAGGTAAGGAGGTATTAAGGGTACTTAAAACGGTGCACGAGAGATATAAAAAAACAGTAATTATCATAACACACAACGCCACAATAGGTCAGATTGCAAACCGAGTTATAAGACTGAAAAACGGCGAGGTTATAGATGATTTTTATAATGATAATATATTGTCAGTAGAAGAGGTGGAATGGTAATGAAGAAGATAAACAAAAAAATGCTTCGTAGCATAAAGGAGCATAAAGGACAATATATAGCCTTGCTTTTACTGATTTCTATTGGTATAACAATATACTTGTCCTTTGTAATGGCAGTATATAATTTATCAGATACAGTTGATAAGTATTATGTGGAACATGGATTGGCGGATTTTTATGTAACACCTGTTGATATTGATAAAGCGGTTGCTGAACTGAGGCAAACTAATTATAGCCTAGATATAGAGGCTAGAGGCAAATATAAAGGAAATATAATATTTGAAAATGACCAAGCCAAGGCAGGTATTATTTCCTTAACTAAGCAGGTTAACATTCTTTACAGTCAAACAGATAAGAATAGACTAGTTGATACATATGAATTAGGTGAGGATGAGGTATTGGTCATAGAGACCTTTGCTAATGCAAGGAATATAAAGGCTGGGGATACAATAAATCTAAAGCTGTCAGGTGAGCAGTATAAATTAAGAGTAGCAGGAATTGTGCTAAGTCCTGAATTTATCTATCTGGTGTCTGAGGATACACCACTATTGCCAATGCCTGCGGAATATGGAATGGTTTATGTAAGTGAGGCTTTTCTTTATAAGGCTATAGGTAAGGACTTTATGAATGAAATACTAGTCAAAAGTAGCTTAATAGAAAAGGAACAGCTTAAGGCTATAGAGAATGAGATAAAAGACATTAATGAGGTTCTTTATATAACTAGCAAGGAGGAAACCATATCTTATACAGGCACAGAAGAGGAAATCAGGGGCGAAAAGGCAATGGCTGAAAGCCTGCCAGTTGTATTTCTGTTCATTGCTGCTATTATAATGGCAGTACTTATGGCTAGAAAGGTTGAAGGTGAGCGGACAGAAATCGGTGTAATGAAAGCACTAGGCTATTCAAATGCAAAAATAATGTGGACATATATAAAAACTACTGTTTTAGTAGGAGCTATAGGTGCAATTACAGGAATGATTTTAGGCGGAGCTGTGTCCTATCAGTTTACAAGGCTTTATACAAAAATCTTTTCAATACCATTATTGTCATATAAATTTGAAGGGAAGTATCTTTTACAGGCATTAATTCTATCTGTCTTATTCTCTGGGATAGCTGGTATTTTTGGTGCTAGAAAGATATTGAGGCTGATGCCTCAGGAATCTATGAGGCCAAAACCACCGAAAAAGGGTAAACGAATTTTAATAGAAGGACTTATGTTATATCAAAAAATGAAATTCTCTAATAAGCTGGTAGCAAGGAATATATTCAGACAAAAAGGCAGGGTATTACTTATACTTTTAGGGGTAGCAATTTCATTTGCTATGCTACTTACACCATTTGCCTTTTATAATCTAATTAATTCAATGTTTGTTAAGCAATACGAAGAAATAAAGGTCATTGACCATGACATTAAGCTAAAGAAGCTTTACTC
>QKEK01000038.1 GCA_003251775.1 Clostridia bacterium
CAGGCGTTAAATAATGATCTTAATTTGTACCAAAAGGAAAAGAATTTTCTTGCAAAGGAAATGAGCTTTGGATTTGCAAAGGAGGTATATAAGGAGTACCATACAAAATATATTGAAGTAAAGGCAGATATGCTGTCAGCACAGTATGCGTATAATGATGCTAAGTCAGGAGTAGAAGTAAAGGTTAAAAACATGTATAATGATATTCAGACTAGCGGAGAAGCCCTAAAGCTTGCTAAGAGGTACGAAAAGCTTATGGACGATCAGTTAAAGGCGATTGAGCTTAAGTATAATAATGGAATGGTTACAAATGAGGAGGTTTTAGCTGTAAGGGAAAAGAAGCTAGCAGCACGGTATGAAACCTTCAAAGCAATATATGACTTGAACATTTTAATTGAGGAATTTAATAAATTAATCATAGAGTAATGTTTTTATTGTGATAATAATATAGTCTAAAGCTATCGGGTATATGGTAGCATTGGTAGCCAAAGACTATAGTCACTCATAAGCGTACATCTTATTTAAGGGAACTATAACAGGCAGGTAACTCAAAAGTTTACTTGCCTGTTTTGCTATAATGTTATAGAATTTAAAGTATATTAAGCGGATACGCAGGGGGGGAACAGTGTTGAAATGTAATAAATGCAGTCGAGAAATAGATGACCAGGATCAGTTTTGTCCTTATTGTGGAAATTCTTTGGGGCAGGAGCAGTCTCAAGAAGAGGAGAAAAATAATACTGAGGCATCAAAGCGTGAAAATAGCTCTGATGTACTAGAGGGAGTCGATACCTTAGAAGAGCTTGATTCATTAAAGGAGCATAATTATAAACAGCCTGATAATGAAAAAAGTGTGAATGAAACAGAAACAAATATCAATGGAGCAGAAGCTACACAGTCTGTTAAGATGAGCTTCAAACAAAAAATATACTCAACATTTATAAAGAAGGATAATCAATTTAAGTATTTACTGATAGCAGTGTTCCTTTTAATGGTATCATTTATCCCCAATACATTATACATCTTTTTTACGGGAAATGCAGTTCCCACAGTTCTTACAGCAGTATGGAACGTTATAGGCTTTGTTGGGTTTACAATAATGATTATGAAGGCAATTAATGGTGAAACAAGGCTAATAGATTTACTAAATGCAAGAGAAATAATTAACTCTGGCATAGTTTCAATATTTATTTGGATATTTATACTTTCTATTTATTCTATTTTTGGTATAATCACTGCCTCGCTTTCTGGGCTACTTGCTAAGCTTATTATGGAAAACACAGCTGGAGCTTTGGCACTTACTGGTGTGTTTATTCTTCTGGGGTTTATACTTGAGTATTTTATGATTACAGGCGTAATGCTATATTATGTTTCTATTAAGCAAAAGGGCAGTATCTTTGGTATTGGCAATCTATACTTAAGACTGTTTAAAATGGTATTATTAAAACCTATATATATGCTACTCCTTACAATAGCATTAACTGTAATTTTAATTATGGGTGCATATATACAAGAGCTGTCGACTCTTGTTATAAGTGCTATAATACCCGCAGCATTTCTTCAAGTATTTATACATTATCTAGTAGCTGCATTAGTGAATGCCTATATACTATATGTAGTATTCAATGCAACAAAGGTGATTATACATGGAAAGCAGGAGCAATTAGTAGCAATAAGCACTGCAAAGAAGGGTATACCTATCTTTGCAGTGATGGTTATAGTGCCTATTGTTGCTGTAATTATTATGTTCAATACCTTCTCTACAAATCCATTAAAGAAGGTAGAAGCTGAGATACAAAGCAGTGTATTAAAGGGAGACCTATTAAATGAGACAGGGATAATCCAAAGTGCAATACGAGAATATGATGTGGCATACTCAAAGCTTATTGCTACAAGAGGGTATTTACTCTCATTAAAGGGTCTAAAAAGCAGTGATAATAATCTGATTGCACAGGGAAGGGAGCAGATAAATCAGGCACTGGCTATTGACCCTATTAATAGCTACATATATTTATTTAACGGTAATCTTGATATGCTAGCAGAATCGTACAGTAGTGCCTTAAATAATTATAAGACAGGCATAAACAATCCTGACTTCAGTCCAGAATGCTTTATGGGTGCTTACAGGGCTGCATATAAGCAAAAGAATAAGAATGATGCAACGCAGATGTTTGACTGGCTTGTACAGAATGAGATTTTCTCTGATTTTTGGGTAAGACTTGGTAGCGTAAGCGAAAATAAGCTTGACAAATATATTGACCAGCTTGATGATATTAGTGTCGAGGTAGAATTAAAAATGATGTATAAGTATAATGAGCTGGCGACAATGGGAAATCATACTCAGGCAGTAGCTAAGCTAGAGGAATTAAGAAGAAAGTATCCTAAGTCCTCTGAGCTGAACTATATGCTGGCAAGAATTTATGCTGAATATAGGGTAGAAGCCAATAACTATGGAAAGGTACTAGAGACAACTGAAGCCTTTTTAAAGAATGTTGACGTAAATACAGATGCGGAGCTGGCAAGACAAAGAGACCTTTTTGCTGCATCTATGTATGTGACAGCAGATAACACAAAGGAAGCAGAAAGACTCTATAAAGAGCTATATGATAAGCAGAACTCAGATTTTGAGGTTGCGGAGAAATACATCTATATGCTTATTACGAATGGGAAAATAGATACTGCATTGGAGATAATAAATAAGGTAAGGGAACAGGGGCATGAAAGCTTAGCAATGGATTTCAATCATGCACTCGCTCTTTTAAATTCTGGTGATTTTGAGGACTCATTAAAAAGAGCAGAAAACATGACTACCTACAGTCAAGAATATACCGAAGAGTATGACAGATATTTGTATGTGTATGCATTGTCCTACGCAAACGCTATTAAAACAGAAACAGATATCCAATACACAAATCAGATAGAGGAAAACATTCTGTATCATTATATAAATGCGATGAACCAGTGGAAAAGAAAAAACAGTGCTGAGGCTAATAGCTATATGAAGCAGGTTTTAGAATTGGATGCTCGCTTAGGGTATGCTTGGTATTGCTCAGGTATTAACTACTATGAGCAAGCTATTAGGGAAAACACGGGACAGTTTGATAAGGCTATTGAGTGTTACCTTAAATCTATATCAATTGTACCAAATCATGTTGAAGCCTACTTTTCTTTAGGACATTGCTATAAGAAGGCAGAGAGGTATAAAGAAGCCTTGAGAGCCTTTAGGAAGGTTCTTGATTTACTACCATATGAGGATCATAGAACAGACCCATACGGGATGACGGTTCACGCTCAGGGAGAGGTTAATAATCTATTGAGTATGGTTGCAAAGGAGGAGAAATAGATGATAACAGCTTTATGCTTACTGCTAGTTGCAGGGATACTAATAAACGCTTTAATTACAGGCTTTAGTACTTTGAATGTTATTTATTTTGTACTGGCACTAATTGTCCTCATTGCACATATTCCATTCATAAAAGGAAAGCTCGCACCTGAGGATAAAAGGAAAAGAGGAAGAGTAATATATGCTGTTCTATATGGGGTATTTATCCTATGCGTTATCCTTTCAGGAATATTCTTAAATCCTTATAAGGCTGAGGGTGAATACTACTCAAGTATTGATAAGATTTCACAGCTAATAAGTGACCAGAAATATCAAAAAGCCGAAAGAGAGCTACAGGAGCTGTATAACAAGGATAATTACGATGTAAATGTATTGTTGCAATTTGGTCTTCTCTATATGCAGCAGGAGCGTATAGAGGATGCATGGAATTATCTTAACTCAGCAGGAAGGATAATGCCTAATGACCTTGATGTGCTATATAATATGGCAATAAACAGATATATGTATGGGAAGAAAAACGATTCACCAAGAGCAAAGGAGGAGGCTCTGGGATATTTAGAAAAAATGATTAGAATTACGCCAAGACTATTTGAGGCACAGCTGTATGCCGGAGAAATATGTCTCGAGCTGGGAAATTACAAGAAAAGCGAGTATTATCTTTCAAATTCCTTGAAAATTGAGCCTAAAAGTCCTTATGTGTTTTATGTGCTGGCTAAGGTGAAGCTGGATTTGATGGAGCTTGAGGAGGTAGCTAAATACTTAAAAGCGGCAAAGGAGCTTGAGCCTGCTCCAGAGCTATTGGCAGAGATAAACCGCCTTGAACAGGAGGTAAATAAATATACTTCTGGAGGTGATGGAGTATGAAATGGTTGAACAGTAAAGGGGTAAAGAGCAAGGTAATAAACAATCAACAAAAAAGAATTTACAGTAAATTCATAAGTAATTTTATGGGGTTAATTGCTATCGCCGTATGTATCAGCTTGACCTTTAACGTGGTATTTATAAATTTATCAAATGCAGGAGCCTTTGCAGATCTATTTGGTATTAGTGATGATACAGGAGGCTACATAACAGATAATGGAATAGATTATGGGTTAGGAAACCTGTCCGATGCTGCAAATAATGCAAGACTTGAATACTTGCGTCAGGGTATGAGGGATTTTAGGACTAGCGAAGCATTAAGAAAGTCAGGCTATAATAAAGCTAGCAGGTTTTTCAGAAACAGAAGTACACAGAATATAGGGAATTATAATGGTAGTAATCTGGCAAAGGGGGCTAAATTTCTCGGTGGTGCTATGATGATACTGAACATATATAATA
>QKEK01000234.1 GCA_003251775.1 Clostridia bacterium
TAAAAGAATTTTTATCAGGGAATCCTGTAAATGTGGTTAATAAGTAAGGATTTATTATTAGGGGTCGTATATGTAAGCATAAAACTTCATTAAAATTTATCTACAAAAGGAGATGTACTTCTGTTTAAGTTTATACTTTCTACTGGGTTAATAGCGTTAGGCTTGATTGTAGGACAAACAATCAGGGTTTCAGATAATAAAGGGGTTATTAAGGATTCTATACCTGTTGCAAAATATGTTAGACTCCTGCAGATGTCTGCACTTTTGGGTATAAATCCTATAATAACGCTGGGAGCCTTTTGGGGGACGAAGCTTGGGAATGTAAGGTTTCTTGCACTCCCTATTCTTGGTGCTTGTGCTTTGAGTCTTGGAGGAGTATTAGGATATTCATACTCAAGGCTGATGAAGCACGACAAAAGGAAAACAGGCTCAATGTTTGTGTCAGGCTCTTTTACCAACATAGGTAATTTTGGAGGACTTATTTGCTTCGTTTTCTTTGGTGAATCAAGCTATGTATATGTGTCTATGTATAAATTGCTTGAGGAGTTTTCTTACTTTATAGTAGGATACCCAATTGCAAAAATGCACGGAGAAGGCGAAGGTACTGAAAGAAAGAAAAATACAATTATAAGAATAATTACAGACCCTTTTGTTGCAGTATACTTTATTAGCATATTTATAGGAACTGCCATAAATGTTATGGGTTTTGTCCGACCAATGCAGTATCAGACTGTGAATGAAATTCTTATTCCTCTTTCATCCATTTTGCTAGTAGTTTCAGTCGGATATAATATGAGAATAAAGGCTGTAAAAGGATATTTGAGAGAATGCCTAGCAATTGCATCAGTAAAGTTTTTGTTTGTACCAGTAGTAATAACATGTGTTGCATATTTTATTGGACTTGGGGCTATTATGGACGGATTGCTCTTGAAGGTTGTACTAGTTCTCTCAGCGATGCCTCCTGCCTTTAACTCATTAATACCCCCACAAATATACAATTTAGATACTGATTTAGCAAATTCAGCGTGGATTTTTTGTACAGGCATGTTAGCTTTGGTTGTACCATTATTGTATGTAATTCAGAGCATAATTTAATCTGGAGTACTAAGTGGGAATACCGCTGTAACACTATTTTTGAAAAAATTTAAGACAACATCTTGGCAGGAGTGCTATTTTAGTGTATAATTATTTTTAATATAGGCAAAGATTATGACAGGAACAGTAAATGCTTTTTGAACGGCACAGCGAGTTGGGGAGGGTGCAAGCCCAATGCAAGTAGATTAGTATTGAAAATCATCCTTGAATCTCAGACTGAAAGTATAGTAAGCTCTGACGGTCTTCCTCCGTTAACAGGAACACATATGTATGTATGGAGTATCAGGTGGTTAAACGTAAGTACAGCTTTCGTCCTGTTATTGGGGCGGAGGCTTTTTGTTTTAACTGTAAGATGTAATGTCACTATGGAGGTATAGATATGAGATTAGAAATAATGGATACTACTCTAAGGGATGGAGAACAGACACCAGGGGTTGCTTTTACAGACAGTGAAAAGCTTAATATTGCTAAAATACTGCTAGAAAAAGTCAAGGTAGACAGGATTGAGGTTGCCTCAGCAAGAATCTCAAAGGGAGAAATGGAAGCAGTTAAAAAGTTAACAAGCTGGTGCAAAGAAAGAGATTGTTTAGATAAGGTTGAGGTACTGGGATTTATTGATGGGAAAAAGTCAGTTGATTGGATGATTGAAGCTGGTGCAAAGGTCTTAAACTTATTGTGTAAGGGTTCACTAAATCATGTAACTAACCAATTAAAAAAGACTCCTGAGGAACATCTTGAGGATATAAAATTTGTGATATCATATGCACAAGAAAACGGGATAGATGTAAACGCCTATCTTGAGGTTTGGTCTGATGGGATGTTGACCTCTCCTGACTATGTGTTTTATATGATTGATAATCTAAAGGAACAGGGTATTGTGAGGTTTATGCTCCCGGATACTCTGGGGATACTAAATCCAGAGCAGACTTATAGCATGTGTAAAACAATGCTTGAAAAGTACCCTGATATAAAATTTGATTTCCATGCTCACAATGATTATGATATGGCTGCAGCAAATTCATATATGGCAATCAAGGCGGGTGTTTCAGGTATACACACAACAGTTAATGGTCTTGGAGAAAGAACAGGAAACGCCGCTTTGGCGAGCATAATAGGTATTATTAATGATCATTGTGATGATACTGAAATAGGTATTGATGAAGCTGAGCTTAATCATATTAGTAGAATAGTTGCAGCCTTTTCTGGAATCAGAATACCTTCAAACAAGCCCATAGTAGGGGATAATGTGTTTACTCAGACATGTGGGGTTCACGCTGATGGTGACAATAAGGCTAACCTGTATTTTAACAAGCTGGTTCCTGAAAGGTTTGGGAGGTCCAGAAAATATGCTTTGGGTAAAACATCTGGAAAAGCAAGTATACTTAAAAACCTAGAAGAGCTTGGAATTTCGTTGGATAATGATTCTATTTCAAGAGTGACTAGCAAAATTGTAGAGTTAGGTGACAAAAAGGAGAATATAACTACAGAGGACTTGCCATTTATTATTTCTGATGTTCTAGGAGACAGATATGTTAACGAAAAGGTAAGTATAAAAAATTATTATATATGTCATGCAAAGGACTTAAAGCCAGTAGCTACGCTATGTGTTGAAATAGATAGTAACTTCTTTGAGGAAACATCAACTGGTGATGGGCAGTATGATGCTTTTATGAAGGCATTAGGAAAGATATATGATAAGCTAGGTAAGAATCTTCCAACACTAATTGATTATGTTGTTACTATACCTCCTGGAGGTAAAACCAGTGCTTTAGTCGAAACTGTGATTACATGGGACAATAATGGCAAGGAATTCAAAACTAGAGGCTTAGATTCAGATCAGACCGAATCAGCTATCAAAGCTACCTTAAAGATGCTTAATATTATTGAGATGGGTAATACTCAATAGAAATAAACACGGTTTAAGACATCAAGATTGTCACAGTACAGATAAAAAGCGTTTAACGAACTTCAGATTTGATATAAATTCTAATGAAGTTCGTTTTTTTATTGCTCAAAAAAACCTTTACGATTGACTTTACATAATTTACTATGGTAATATATACTTAAAAACACAGAATATTATAAGGTGACACATAATTCAGCATTAAATTACATTTTTTGATTCATTCATAATTATAAAAACCTGGTCATATTATACATTAATTCATAAATGTGAGGGTGAAAGGTTAAAAGAAAATGACCTATTAAAATGACATAAATAGAGAAGGTATAAATAAATGAATTTCTTTTAACCTTGATTTGTGCCCTGAGGAAAGGAATGGACATAATCATGAGAAAAACATTTTATTCTGGAGTAGATGAAAGCATTATGAACATTGAAACATCTTTTTCTGACCGTTTTGTAGAGTCTTATTACTTTATACCCTTAAATCTTACAGCAGATAATGGTAAACCAGCAATAACGTTTTCACAAATGAAGCACTTAAGACATTATTTTAAAGCAATACATAGGAGAAGGGCATTACCTGATAATATTTTAAAGGAGAGAATATTTGAGGTTTTTGATGCATTGCAGAATTCTAATCCTCAACACTTAAGCCAAATACTTGTGAAAAACAATATTAGAATAAAAAGAAATCATAAATACATACCAGTTGTATCTAATGGAGGCGTAAGTGAATCAAACCAAATCAATTTACAGTGCTTTCTCAACTCATTAAAGTCTGAGCTAGGGTATGTATTTTTTGATAGAACCAGAATAAGACCAAAGGGCTTTGCTATTGGAGAGCATATATACACTATGAGCCTTGCACCTAATGAGGAGGTTATAATAGAGCAGAAAACATTCTCAAAAAGAGAAGCAACATTAGAAGAACAATCAGAATATGATGTGAATTTTGATTTAGAGCTTTCTAGCACACTAAGTACAGAGATACAGGAGGGGATGGAAAAACAGCAAAATGAGTCGCAAAATACAAAATACGGCATTAATGGTAGTGTGAGCGGTATGTATAAAGGGGTTAATTTTGAGGTTTGTCCATCATATGCAGAAGATATTACTGATGCCTCATCGAGAATAGCAAGAGAATCAATTAAAAAAAGCAATAGCACAAGTAATAAAGTAGCTTCCAAATATCGTGCTCAACATAAAATTACATTTAAGGTATCAACAGAGGAAAGGTTTGAATCAAGCTCTAAGCGTACACTAAAAAATCCAAACAAGTATACCCCGATAGACCTACATTATTTTAAAATATTAAATAAGCTTGAAATGACACAGGAACGCTATGGAGTAAGGCTGTGCTGGACTCCAACAGTACAGGACCCAGCCTTTGATTTATATGAAAGAATCAGAAAGGGTAAGGAGGATATAATTAAAAGGTATGAGTCAGCTATGGTTATTCCACCAAAGCCCATTGAGCCTATCAAAAGAGAGTATCCACCAATATACCGCTCCTCTGGAGAATTTGAAGCTAAAGACTGGGGATTTACAAATGACATGAGTCAGGACTATACTGTGGAAATTGATATCCCGGAAAACTATATCTGGAATGGAGATAGTGAATATATAAAAAACAGCTTTAGAATGAGAACTGTAAGTGT
>QKEK01000156.1 GCA_003251775.1 Clostridia bacterium
AACCAATCCAGATGATGGAACCAATCCAGATGATGGAACCAATCCAGATGATGGAACCAATCCAGATGATGGAACCAATCCAGATGATGGAACCAATCCAGATGATGGAACCAATCCAGATGATGGAACCAATCTAGAGTCTTATAATCTAGCTTTAAATTTTTATTATCCAATAGCCGAGTTTGACTATATTCTTTTAAAAGTAAAAAATGAAGCAGACGAAGTAGTATATACAAATACAACAGAATCAATAGAAAATTATTCATATCAGTTTATAAATGTTCCTGTTTATGCAGACTATAAAGATTTAGTAGTCGAAATCGAAGTAATCGATGTATTTGGAGTGCCTGTGCTAAAAAATAAAATATTGTATTCATTGATTAAGAACGGGTTAACAAATAATTCCTTATATAGAATTACTGAAACTAGTGAAGAAACAAACGATTACACTGCTTCTAAAGGCATTTTGTGGGAATCTCATGATTATACATTTGTATTAAAAGATAGTTATGAAAAGATCATTTCATCAGATAATCTTGATTATTCAATTGAGGTTATTAATAAACCGGGAGAGTCTACTCTAAATAGTTCCAATGTTATATATAATTCAGGAACTAAAAGGATTAATTTTACACCTGATAGTAGCGGATTTTTTAGTTTTTTCATTATTGCAAAATATGGTTCGATATCAGTTAGAGAATTAATTACTGTTAGTGTTCTTGGTGAAAATGAAGGAGGGATTGATGTTGACGTTAAATAAGAAAATTATAATTTTTATTTCCTGCATTATTATATTAAGTTGTAGTCAAGAAATTGGAACTAATAATACTCAATTGATAACAAAAGATTGTACTGTTCAAATCTCAATACCTTTAGTATCTGACTATATTGCAGAACAATTAGTAAAAGATACAGGTGTTTTGACAAATAGTAGGGGGTTCTTTTTTGCCAATAAATTTGTAGCAACTTTATATTCAAATTCTCAAGTTGTTCAAAGTGAGAACATTTCAACTGATATCTACTCTTCAATAGATAGCGGTAAAGATTTGAGTATTACAATACCTGCCGGAACTTATACTTTAAAGGTTGATATATATAATATAAATAATAGTGATACTATTCCTGTTGTTTCTGGAATTTCCGATGAGTTTACTGTATTATCTGGGCAAGTAGTTCCTGTTTCGGTATCCCCAATACCTGTTAATGCAGAATCAATAACTTTAGGTGAAAGTATACTGTTTTCAGAGGATGATTTCCTTCCAACAGTTGTAAAAATGACTACTCAAGGTTACGAAATTATACCTGGATCAGAAAAGTGGTATTCTTTTATTGCTACTTCCAATAAAACCAAAGTAGACATATTAAGTAATAATCTAAGTAGTAGTCCCTTTAATTATAATACAAAAAGGTTTTCATACACAGTTTTATCTAGTAGTGGTCAAAGATTATTTTCTAATGATTTATTCTATACACAGGTTGGAGAAACTTATTATATAGGTATTTTATTTGTAGAAAATTCTATATCTCTAGGTCAAGCAAGTGATAATTTAATTTCTCCAACTATAACAGCAGATTTCTGTGTAAAACCGGCAGTAGATTTTGATGATTTAAATGATAATATAGCTGCTGCAATAGAATTATCTCCGGATAATTCTATTTATACAGGTGCTTTCGAAAAAATAGGTGATATTGACTACTTTAAGTTCAGTGGAGAAGCAACTAAAAAATATAAATTTAAAATTAAAAGTAGTTATATTCAAATAAATCAAAGGGATGCGAATGGATTCATTGTGTATAGTAAAAACTTGTCTAATGGTTATAATGAAATTGAATCTAGTTTCTTAAATAGTAGAACAATAATATTTGAATGTAATAGTATAAATTCTCCTTATTCTAGATACACTGTAGCTGTTGAAGAAATTGGTCAAATGGACATTGAAGTGAATGTTTTATTTACAGACAGTTTTCTAAGCAGTTCTGATCTGGAAGTAGCTTTGTTTAGAGGCGAAACTTTAATAGATTCAAAATCCTATGATAATAGAGCAGTAAATACTTTTGTTACTTTTGATTTACCAGAACAATATGATCAACTATCATTAAAAGCATACCTAAGAGATGATGATGGTAATTTATTAGCTGTCGCAAAAAAGGATCAAATTTCAGAAATTAATACCTTGATTTTGGACAACACCAAACCAGCTATTGATGAATCAGATGTAAACACTGCTAGCTCAGTAAATACTCTCTGGTCATCAGCACCTGTAAATTGGACTGAAATGGATATTGCGGAAGATAATAGTATTATTGGACTGCACTCATCTGAACTAATTTTAAAAACTATACCAGAAAATTCTCAATTAACAATTGATGATTTTGGAATAACGGATTTAGACAATAAAATTGAATTCAGTTTTACGCCAGATAGTCCAGGTCTCTATAAAATAAGACTTTTAGTTTCTGATGGAGTAGAAAATTCTTTTAAAGATTATTATATAACAGCATTAGCTGATAACGAAGGAGTTATAAATGTTAAATTTAATTAAAAAAATATCAATAATAGTGAGTATTTTTCTATTATTTGTAGGTTGTAACAATTTAAATGTAGTTGAACAAACAAATACGACGGGGTTCACTTTAAAGTTTCCAAGAATCTCATCTTATGTAAAAGAATCCATAGGATTTGAAAAGGATTCTAGAGCATTAATAGCAATGGATAAAGTTGTTCTCGAGATATACAAAGATTCAACTCTTTATAAAACAGTTGAATCGAATATTTCTGGAGATTCTACTGATGTTTCTGTTACTATAGAAGAGGGGACATATAGTCTAAAAGCATATATATTCAATAACTGCAATAGTGATACCGAAGCAGTTCTAGAGGGTACTTCCGAGGATTTTACTGTTGTAGCTGGGCAAACAGTAGATGTTCTTCTAAAAGGTAAACCAGTTGCACCTACTGAAATATCCTTAGGAGTTGAGAATATTATTGATTCATCTATATTTGTACCTTTTAGTGTAAATGGTTCTACACAACAACTAATTGATCATGGAAGTGAGATGTGGTTTTCTTTTACTTCAACAAGCGAACTTACTGAAATTGTTGCATCTGGTGTATTTAATAATCCAGCCGAATTCTATACTTTTTTACTATTTGATAGTAATGGTACTTATATCCGTAATATTAATGCTGGAAGTATTTTTGAAACTGTTCCTAATAGTCTATATTATATATCTCTAATATATACAGAATACTTAAACTACTCATCGTCTACAATTTTATCTCCTAATTTTACTTTAAATGTATTTGATAGTAGTGATGATGGAAATGATACTCTAGCAACAGCAACACCGTTGACAGCAGACGGTATAGAGGGTGTTTATTCATTTAATAAAATAAACGATGTTGATTATTACACTTTTGATGTTGTTGCTGATCATAAATATTCAATTAAATTCACTAATGGAAGCAATATGTTTAAAACCATAAATAGCGATACCGGTAATTATGTAAGTTACGTTTATGGATATGAAAATGAAGAAACTCTTTATTCATTTACTGCTTTAAATACAGGTACATACTCTTTACAATTATCAATGAGTGATATAAATAAATTAGCTTCTTATAAACTAACATTAACAGATTCAGGCTTGTCTGATATAAACTTATACGTTTTCGCAGATAAAAAATATGCAACAGCGAATACTGTAAAAATAAATGTTTATAGAAAAGAGCTAGATAACTCCTATACTTTTATTAAAGATGAAGTATTTAATTGTAATTTAAATTCTTATAGTTCTTATTATAGTGAAAAATTTACTATGGATAATATAGTAAATATGTCTACATTAAAATTTGTTGCTTTTTTATATGATATAGATGATAACGTTCTAGCTATATCACAAAGTTATACTTCTATATCATCAGGTGAAACATCTCTCTATATATACAATAAGAATCCAATAATTTCTTATACAGCTAATTCATCTAATTTAGGTGTTGTAAGTGGAAATTTATGGACATCCGAAACAGTAAGTATAACAGATCAGGAAGCTGATAATATATTTGGTGTTAGCGTTGCTTTATCAAATGAAATAAAATTCTTAACAAAGCCTGACAGTTCATTATTAGCTGATACTGATATAACCAATAATATAGTTGATAAATCAGGTACATTTAGTTTTACTCCGGATGTCCCAGGTACTTATGTAATGGAAATAACAGTATCAGATGGTATAAATTCTGTTACAAAAGAAATAACAGTAAATTCAATGTCTGCGACTGAAGGAGTTTTAAGTGTTACGTTTGAGTAAATTATTAACTCTCTTTTTTGTCATAGTATCATTTAGCTGTAATATAAATAATATTACTGATGAAGGAGTTACTGGAAGAGTTAATATTTCAATTCCGAAGGTTACCCCGTTGCTTTCAGAAGCTCTTTCATCTAGAGGCTTTTTTAAGGCAAGTAGAGTGGAAATAACCGTATTTAGCAGTAGTACGGAGGTTTTAACAAAAACTGTTGATAATGTACTAGATAGTACTGCTCCAATTTATATAAATTTAGAGCAGGGTGCCTATACCATTAAAATGGAAATTTTTAATACAAATATCAGTGAAACAGTACCTGTTGTATCTGGAATTTCTGAAGAGTTTGTAATAAGTCCAGGGGTAGAGACTTCTGTTCACTTAAAATTAACTCCAGAGAATCCAGTTTCAGTAACATTAGGTTCTGAGTTTACGATAATTCCTGACCAATATACTGTTTTTAATGGAAGTTCCACGACTAATATCGGAGATGAGTATTGGTATTCCTTTGATGCTGTATCCGATATTACAACCATTAAAGTAATGGGCAATGATTTACTCTATTCTCCTGCAGTGGTTTTTGTTTATGATGTCAGTGGTACAAAAATCAAAATTAATGATTTTTCTATAGGAAATATTGCAGTTAATACTGTGCTAGGAAGTACTTATTTTGTTTGTATAGCTCCTTTAAAAGTAAGTATTAATAGTACAGATTATTTCCAATCTGAAATTAGCATTCTGATAAATGAAGCAACGGCTGATGCTAATAATAGTGTTGATACCGCTCTTCCTATATTACAGGATGTTGATTATAGTGGCATAATTGAATCTGATACAGATTTTGACTACTATTCAATTGATCTTATAGGGGGTAAAACATACAGTATTGAGAATCTTTTCGATAAAGTTAATATAACAAAAGATAATAGTTTTACAGGAACAGTTCTTCTTTCTGGTACAAATAGACTAATTATTAATCCTGATTCTGATCAAACTATGATATTTTCTGTTAATAAAAACTCATCGTCAACTGGAGTGCCCTATATATATAGTTTAAAAGTAACCGAAGTTGTTAGCTTACCAAAAAACATAATGAATGATCTTAATCTACCGGATTATCAAGTGAATTATTTCTATCAGTTTGATGTAGACCCTTCAAAGACCTATACACTAAAATGGGATGATAGTTATAGTGGTTCTGGTTCTTACACATCGGATGTTAGTGTTACTGCAAAGTCATCATCAGGTACCTTATTTTGTAGTTCTAAGGATTCCGGTTATAGTACTTTAGATAATATTTCAATTACATTAAGCCTAGGTGAGGACAAAATCTATTTAATAATTTATACTCAATATAAAAGTGGAACATTAGGAGTTGAGCTTTTAGAAAATTAACAAAAAGAGAGTAGTTATATGGATTTACAGAAATTATTTGAACTACAAAGCAGAATAGAGAGTGATATTGCACAGACAACTACAATCCCAGAAGATGTAATGGGTTCCAATAATGTTGAAGAGTTAAGATTTTTAGCTCTTCATATTAAACTTGCTGAACTAGCAAATTTAACTAAATGCTATAAGTATTACTATGTTAAACCCAATATCCCAAAGGATAAACTGACACTAAGGTTTGTAGACGCATTTCAGTACCTGCTATCTATAGGGAACAGAACGGAGTACAACATTATTACTCTGGATGCACTGCCTAAGATTAACGAAAAGAACATAATAAAGCTGTTTTCTATGGTTATTGACCAGGTATCCCAGGTAAAAAAATACTATTTTAACAATAACTTTATTCAGGGAATACATGAGTATACCCTGTTATTTGCAATAATACTAAATCTTGCAAAGGTTCTTGAAATAGAATTCGAAGAAGTAGTTGAATATCTGGAGCAGAGCCGTGTGCCTTTCCAGAATTTAAGATTTGAGGATATAAACCTATAGGTTGCTTTCAATAGATTGGTAATATTCAAGTTTGAAATCCAATCTGTTGATACCTTCCTTAAGAACTTCGATCTCTTCTAAGATTTTCTCTCTCTGGTTTTTAAGCATCTCTTTTCTTATAGATATAGTTTTATCTCCTTCATCCATAAGTTTTCTGTACTCTTTAATATTTTTAACACTCATTCCAGTTTTTCGTAAACATATTGCGAATTTCAGCCATTCCAGATCACTATTTGTGTAAACTCTGTGACCATTAGGTTTTCGGTGAATTCCAGATATCATACCTTCTTTCTCATAATACCTTAAAGTATCTGCAGTTAACCCTGTTTCGCTGATTATCTCCTGCATTGTAAAGTTTTTCATATAAACATTCTATTTTTTCATAAAATTATAATCAATAGTATTGACCTAGAGCAGACTCCAACCTTTAAAGTTACTACAACAGGAGGAGAAGATGATAAATTTTGATTATAAAAATGATACAAAGATTATTTTCGGAAAGACAACCGAAGGTCGTGTAGGGGAAGAGTGCATTAAATATTCAGATAAAGTTCTACTTCATTATGGTGGTGGCAGCATAAAAAAGAGTGGTCTGTATAACAGAATTATCACATCTCTTAAAGAACAGAACATAACTGTTATTGAGCTGTCAGGGGTAAAACCTAACCCCAGATTATCTTTGGTTCAACAAGGAATAAAGTTGTGTAAAGAGCATGGTATCGGGTTTATTTTAGCAGTAGGTGGGGGAAGTGTTATAGATTCTGCAAAAGCAATAGCCCTTGGAGCCTTATACAGTGGTGATGTTTGGGATTTCTATCTAAATATTAATAGTCCAATAGAAAGCTTACCTGTTGGAGTTGTATTAACGATACCTGCAGCAGGTTCAGAGACTAGTGGGGGATCAGTAATAACCAAAGAGGATGAACAATTAAAAAAAGTTGTTGCTGTAGACTTTCTTAGACCGAAATTTGCAATTTTAAATCCGGAGCTTACTCTAACACTACCGGATTATCAAACTTCATGTGGTGCCGCAGATATGTTAGCACATGTATTTGAAAGATATTTTACAAAGGTTAAAAATGTTGATCTAACTGATAGACTTTGCGAAGCAACTATGAAAACTATAATCTATCAGGCAAAAAAATTAGTAAATAACCCCAAGGATTACGAAGCTAGAGCTGAACTAATGTGGGCTGGAACTGTTGCACATAATGATCTTTTTGGAACTGGTCGAATAGCTGATTGGGCCAGCCATGGTTTAGAGCATGAGCTAAGTGCAATAACGGATATTGCTCATGGTGCCGGACTAGCAATAATATTTCCGGCATGGATGAAATATGTGTATAAGGAAAATCTGGATAGATTTGTACAGTTTGCCTCCAGAGTTTTTAATATCGATATAAATTTCGAGAATTTGGAGGAAACGGCATTAAAAGGAATTGAAGAAGTCGAGAATTTTTATAAATATCTTAATCTTCCAGTAAGATTAAGTGAGATTAATCTAGATGAGTCCCTTATAGATGTAATGGCAAAAAAATATATAACCGACAGTAATAAGGGAAATTTTAAAAGTTTAAACAGGGAAGATTGTGTAAATATCTATAAGCTGGCTTTTTAGGATATTTCAGATAATATTCTCGTTCAGGAGCTGCTCCGCCAGCTCCAGATTTTTATCTTTAATAGCTTTAAAAATATTTTCATGCTCATAACAACTCTCCCTTAAATTGGTTAATCTGGAATAGTTAAAAAACATCTTTGTAATCAAAATATTCCATAAAGGGTAGAGATGATATGGATCATAATTCTTAACAATAATGGAGTGAAACTTAACATCAAGCCTATAAAAAGCTTCATTATTTTTGCCGTTTACAGCAAGAAGCATATCTTTTAGAACATTTTCAAATTCATCAATCTCACTGTCTGTTAGCCTAAATATAATGTTTTTAAGAGATATTTTTTCAATCTCCCGTCTAAGTGATTTAATTACGGATATAGAATCTTTGTTTGGCATTGGAGGTACCACATACTGGTCCTCATCACCTGGAAAAATAAATCCCTCTATTTCAAGTCTAAGAAGGATTTCAAGAGAATCATTGAAATTCAGATTATATTTATCAATTAGAAGTTTAGTATTAAGCTCTGCTCCCTCTGGTAGCACAGAGTTAATTATCTGTCTTTTTAATAAATTTAAAACTTCTTTTTTACTATAAATAATATTGTTATCCATATCTGTCCCTCAATTAATTATATAACTAAATTACTAATGATTCCATTATTTTAATAAACAGCTTTTAGTAGTTAATTCTAATAGAGTTACTATTATCTGTAATTTTACCAACAATATATCCAGAAATTCCAGCCTTTTTAAACTCTTTAAGAATGGATTCTACATTGGATTTATCAATGGTAAATAGAAGCCCTCCTGAAGTTTGTGGATCAAAAACAATATTTTTAACTTCATCAGGCAGCTCTGAAATATTCTCTACAAAGGAGCCTCTGAATTCCATGTTCTTTTTAGTTCCTCCGGGAATGGCTCCGGCTTTAACGCATTCCATTGTACCTGGTAGAAGTTGAATGGAATTAAAATCTATGGTTAATCCGAAACCTGAGTTATTAATCATTTCGCAACCATGTCCTACCAAGCCAAAACCGGTTACATCTGTACAACATTTTACATTGTACTTTTTAATAATATCAGCAGCATATTTATTAAGTTTAACCATGGATTCCATAGAAGCATTAATGGATTCTTCGGTTGCAAGCCCTCTTTTTAAAGCTGTATTAATAGTTCCTGTTCCTAAAGGTTTTGTTAAAATTACAACTTCGCCCAACTCAGGAGTGTTATTTACCAGAACCTTGTCTGGGTGAACAAGACCGGATACTGATACCCCGAATTTTAACTCTTCATCCTGAATACTATGTCCACCAACAAGTGGAACATTTGCCTCTTTAAGTTTATCTAAACATCCCTCGGTTATTTTACGAAGTATTGATATATCCGCTTTGTGGAGTGGAAATCCTACAATACTCATTGCAGTTATAGGTGTTGCCCCCATAGCATAAATATCAGACAGTGCATTTGCAGTTGCTATTTGACCAAATGCAAATGGATCATCAACTATTGGTGGGAAGAAGTCTAGAGTATTCACAAGTGCCTGCTCATCGTTTATTTTATATACACCTGCATCATCACTTGTTGTGAAGTCAACCATCAGGTTTGGAAATTTAGGCTGTGTTAAACCACAAAGGGCTCTATCCAGAAGTCCTGGCCCTAATTTTGCTCCACAGCCAGAAAATTTTGTTAATGTTGTTAATTTTATATCATCCATTTGTTATCTCCTTTAATCTAATTGCTGTTTTTTTAGGATTGTCATCTACAATATCAATAATTGTACACTTACTTTTATCCCGTCTCTCTAAACCTTTCGTGTAGGATTTATCATAATAGGGCAAAATAAGAACTGCTGCTTCCTTATATTTTCTACTATTTATAAATTCAACTATTTTGGGGAATCTTTCCGAGAGTCTTTTTTTTATAATTTCCAGTGAATCAAGAATAATTTCATTGCCATACCCGGTATAATCTTTTGCAAGTCTCTCTGCTCTGGCTTCAATCGGTATATTTATTATGTATCTTTGGGAGGTCTCCATTCTTTTAAAAATTGCAGGGGGAACAAGGACACTTCCGACATTTCTACTCTCATCCTCTATCCATATATCTCTATTTAAATCAAAGTGCATTAGTTTACTGAAAATTCTGTTTTCATACTTTTCGTTTGAAGTTTCAGGGGATTTCCCAATACCTCCAAATGCAGATCCTCTGTGGTTTGCAAATCCTTCAAGATCAATTACCTGTAATCCCAGTTTCTCCATTTCAATGAGAATGTCAGTTTTTCCACTACCTGTCATTCCTGAAATAACTTTTAATGTATACTCTTTTTCAAAGAAATCAAGGACATAATTTCTATAGGATTTATAACCTTTTTTTAGTCTCAGAATATTTTTAAATCCCGCAGTTTCCAAAAGCCATGCAAAACTTCCACTACGCATTCCACCTCTGGCACAGTATATTTTTATTCTTCCATCAGGGGATATTATTTTACACTGTTTAATAAAACCAGCCAGTTTTGGTCCAACAATTTCAAAACCCAACTCTACAGCACTATCGTGACCCTGCTGTTTATAGCAAGTTCCCACAAGAGCTCTCTCATCATCAGAGAATAGTGGGATGTTTATGGCACCAATAATATGCCCCTTATTAAATTCTATTGGGGCTCTAACGTCAATTATTGGATAATCTGTGTTAGAAAATAAGAATTCTTCTATTGAAATAATTTTAGTCATCCAATCACCTTTCGATAATATTAACATATTTTAAGGATAATAGACTACAAGGAGATAAAAAGTGACTCATTTTATATATAGGTTTGAAGAAATAAATTATGCAAATGTACTGGAGATCGAAAGCTGGCGATATTCCGGATTTGAAAAAGCTATATATATGGACAGGTACCACGAAAGTAGAGAGAGGGGGGATAATCCTCTTAAAGGGCCCAGAGGCTGCTTTGGCTATGCTGTGTTTAACAAAGATAATACACTTTTTGGTTTAATGGAGTACTATTTTGAAAAAGATGGTGTATATTTGGGACTTGCAATAAATCCTCTCTTTATTGGCAGAGGGTTATCAAAACAGTTTATCTATGAAGGTATTGAAAATTTAAAGAAAAAACATAAGTTTGATAAACCTGTAAAAATTGAGGTTCATAGAAAAAATATTCAGGGTATTAGAGCCTACGAAAGTTACGGTTTTAAATTCAGAAGCAGAAAAGATGATATATTGCTTTATACATTATAAAAAATCACCCGAAATAATCGGGTGATATAAAATTTAAAAGGTAAATTATTTAATTACTGATTGTTTACCTTTAAAAACAGCTGTCTTGTCCATAACAAAGGATTTTTGTTGATCTTTTGTTTTGAAGTAGATGTTTCCAATAACAGTTGAAGATTTATCAAGTTTAAAGCCTTCAGCTTCTACATAGATATCACCTTTAAATGTTCCACCAGTAATTCTGAAGTTAGGACTTTTAACTATCATTTTTGGTGCAGTTAAAGTGAATTGAGCTGTAATATTACGCTTATCATCCTGTGTATAAAGTGCAAGTTTTCTGTCAACTTTCTCTTTACTGATAAATTTTCCATCAATAACAATATCTTCAGTTAATGTAATATCATTTAAAGTTGCTGCTAACCAGCCACCTTTAGCAGATACTGCATTCATCAAAGCTTTACCATTATTTACAATAGATGCTGTAGTAACAACATCAACCTTTGAATCTTCTGCATATACATTAAATGCAATTAACGCTAATGCAACAACAAACAATTTTGATAATTTTTTCATATATTTCTCCTATAAATATAGTTATTAACATTTTAAAACAAGTGAATTAAAAATTCTATAAAAAATGATAGAATTATTGAAATTGATATAATAATAAAGTTTTTTACAGAATAAACAAAGGTTCTGGATTTAACCTGCTCTTTGTAAAATAACTTCAAATTTTTAAATACTGGAATAATTGTTATAACAGTTATTAATCCATAGATTGGTAAAATTCTGAAAAAAGCTGCTGCTATTATAACAATATAGGAAACTACATAAAGAAGTATAAATAGTTTTACAGATAGTCTGTTTCCTAAATAATATGCTAGTGTATAACGTCTGTTTTCTATATCTTTCTCAACATCACAAATATTGTTGGCAAGCATAATATTTGCTATCATACAGATAAGGGGAATTGATAATAATATAATATTTATTAGTTCTTTATAATTCAGTTTTATATCTATCATATTCCGGGAAAATTCAAAAAGTATAAATCCTCTATCCCAAACCTGAGTGTAGACAGTTATAAAAAGTATAAGACCTCCCATAAAAAAACCTGAGAATAGTTCTCCTAAAGGTGTTCTGTAAATAGGTATTGGACCAAAAGAGTAGGTTATCCCCACGATAAAGCAGAGGATCCCAAGAGTCAGTATCACCCAATTAGTAAGTAAAAAAACTGTAAAACCTGTAATTACAGCTATAAGAAGTAGAGTGAAAATAAGTGCCAATGCCAGTTTTTTATTTATATCTTTCTGATCCATATAGTTGTTTATAGCTGTTGCTGCCATATCGAAGGTCAGCATACTGATAAAAAAGATAATCATGGTTTTAAAGTCTAATTTCTCAAATCTGTAAACAGTGTAGAGAATACCGATTGTAAATGGAAGGACACTGGCAACTTTTGTCTGTATCTCTACAAATTTTAAAAATGATGAAACTTTCATTAAATAAGACTCCTTAATTTACTCTTTCTATTAACTTTGGCATCAAATTTAGTAGCATATTCTTGGCACTGTTTTCCGGTAAGGGATTTATTACATTTATAGCTCTATCATGGTACCTTAATGCTAGCTTTCTTGTTCTCTCAATAGCCCCAGAACCTTTGATTAATGCTATAACAGAATCTATATTATCTTTTGTAACTCCACTTTCCAGTATTTTAGTTAATTCGGTTTTATTACTATTCTCACTTTCCAGGGCAAAAATAACAGGCATAGTGTAGTAGCCCTTTATCAGATCGGACTTCAGATCCTTTCCAACCATATTTTCATCTCCGGTATAATCCAGTAGATCATCAATAATCTGGAATGCCATACCTATCTGGTAACCTGCATGAGCCAGTCTTTTTGTGACATCCCTGGAACTTTTAGTTATATAACTACCAGCACTTAAGGCAATTGCAAAAAGTGCTGCTGTCTTTCCGGAGATATTTCTTAAATAACCCATAGGAGTAAGAGCTAAACTGTTTCTAAATTTAAACTGTCCCATTTCCCCAATACAAATTCTTGAAACTACTTTAGCTAATGCTACAGCCAACTCTTTAGGGATTTGCAACTCAGTAAGCATTAAAAAACAGCGACTTAGAAGATAATCTCCCATATAAATGGCATACTCTTTTGAGTATTTGGACTGAACTGATTCCTTACCTCTTCTCAGTTTCGAATCATCAATCACATCATCATGAAGCAGAGTTGCAATATGCAGAGTCTCTATCGCAGTTGCTAGTTTAATAAGCTCATCGATATTTTTTTCATAAAGCCTGCCAAACCTGCTCCCGGTTAGTAACAGAGCAGGTCTTAGCATTTTTCCACTACTTTCAGCTAAATAATCCAGGGATTCATTTAAATGGTGATTCCCGGATTTAAGGTCGGTAGATAATCTCTTTCTAACAACCTGGAGCTGTAGTTCAAGTTCTTTATCATTAAGCATCAGTATAAAGGTACCATTTTTTTACAAATTTAAGTTTTTTCCACTTTTTGCTTAACCATGGTAGTACGTAGTAGTCCATACCAAAGGTTGATCCGCTTCCACCAATCATTGCTACACCACCAATCATGTACCATAACATTTCAAAGGGTGCCATTCCCGAAGCCCAGATCATACTACCCATTATTATAGATACAATTGATGCTAGAGCTGTAAATAGCCCACCTAACAGGCATAAACCAACTATAATCTCAGCAAAAACCATTCCTGTCTGGAAAATTGTTGCCATAAAAGTAAAATCTCCGGCAGGTGTATAAAAAACCAGATCCATAGACCAGTTAACAATATTGGTAATAAACTCAGGAACAGGTAGTGCTTGTACAACTTCTGCTACAACCTCTGCCCCCTCTTCCGGAGTAGCTCCCGATGTATCAATTTTGGATACTAACAAGAAAATTGCGTTGGGATCTTCTATAACTTTTGATAGTTTCTGAATCCCTTCGTAAAACCACATCCCACCAAGGAACATTCTAAAGGGAACTAACCAGAAATTAGGGGATCTTTTGGCAAAGTGTCCCCCAAGAAAACTTCTTTTGTCTTCAACATGAAAGAATTCATGATTCCAATATGTCCATAATTTGTGAAATCCTGCAACCTGTATAAAATAGATGAAATTTATCATATGTTTGGTTAACATTGCAAAGAAACCTGAAAGGATAAATTTGTGCTTCTTTGTATTTAACTGTGCTACACCGTAACGCCCACCGATACAAACCATGGCACCATGAAAACTTGGTTTATAGCTTTTTAATTCTTCACCCTTTATAGTTGCTGTAATATTTTTTGCTACAGTTGAAGCTGATAGTTCTGCATTCTCAACCATTTGTGGTACAGGTCTCTCTTCTCCCTCTGGGACATAAAAAATATTATCCCCTACCACAAAAACATCTTCACGGCCTTTTGCCCTTAAAAATTTATCTGTCTGAACCCTGTTTCTTGCCAACTTTTCAATTTTATCATCACTTATATCATTAATTATTGATGAACCTTCTACACCGGCAGCCCAGATAACTGTATTGGTCTCAATTTTATCCTGTCCTTTAATCTGGATGAAATTTTTCTGAACGTCTTCTATTGTCGAGTTAAGCAGTATTTCAACGTTCATTTTTTCCAATCTTTTTGTCGTTTTGTTTATTAGTTTTTCATCAAAATTAGGAAGAACTTTTGGAAGCATATCAGCAACAATAAGTCTTACCTCTTTCTCAGGAATTGTAAAAGTTCTGCAGATTCTCTCTCTCCACTCGGCTAACTCACCAATCATCTCTATTCCCGTAAATCCGCAACCTATTACAACAAAAGTCAGAAGTCTTTTTCTAACAAAGGGATCAGTTTCTACACTTGCTTTACCAAAAACTTTCCACATGTGATGTTTAATTCTTACTGCATCCTCATAGGACCAGAGAGTAAATGCATTCTCTTCAGCACCTTTATTACCAAAGAAAGTGGGTTTTGAACCAGTTCCCAGAACCAGGTAATCATATTTTGTACAAGTTACCTTGCCATCCAGAATTTTATTTTCAAAATCAATTTTTTCTATCTCATCTAAAACAACATCAACATTTCTTCCTGCAAAAACCTTATCAAAATTTATTCTAATAGCATCTTCAGGGATCCTTCCGGCAGCTACTTCATGCAGCTCTGTAAGCATTGTATGGTAGTTGTTTTTATCAATAAGAGTTATCTTAACCTTAGAAGGGTCTTTAAACTTCTTGGCCAGTTTTTTTGCTGTAAGAATACCTCCATACCCTCCACCTAAAACTACAATATGTTTTGCTTTATTCATTGTAATACTTCTCCTTTGCTATTCATAAGATTAAATGAATTATCAGTCAGTTCAAAATTACCTTCCAGTTCTTCTGAAATGTGTACTATATTATCTTTAGTTACATAAACAAGTAGTATATTTTGTAACTTTTTTGCTAATTTAAACCCCTCATCCACACCTAAAGAAAAGAAAGTGGTAGAAAGTGCATCTGCATCCATCGATGATTTAGTTATAACAGTAACAGATGAAACATGGTTATTAACAGGGAATCCTGTAGTTTTATCAAAAATATGGTGGTACCTAACACCATCAACCTCAAAAAATCTCTCATAATCCCCACTTGAGACTACAGATGAGTCACGGACTTTTACAATTCCCAAATAGGCATACCTTGTACTAAAAGGGTTTTGTATCCCTACATTAAAAGGCTGATTATTCTCCTTTGTTCCAATAATTTTTAAGTTACCCCCAAGGTTAATTATTGCACTTTTTATACCATTTTCAACTAAATACTCAGCAATTTTATCCGCAGTGTAACCCTTTGCTATTCCTCCAAGGTCCAGAGCCATATTCTGATCAATAAAAACTTCCCTATCGTCAATTCTGATTTTTGTATAATCAACCCTTGATGCAGCTAATTCAATCTTCTCAATTTCAGGGACTTTTTCTCCACCGCTTCCAATATTCCAGAGATTAACCAATGGACCTATACTAATGTCAAACTTTCCCTTGGAAAGATCACCGTAGTATATACCCTTTTTTATAACATCCAGTGTTTCATTTGATACAGTAACAGCATTTTTACCTGAATTCTTATTTATTTTGTAAATGTCACTCCCTTCAATTTTTACAGACATCTTTTTTTCTATTGAATCAATAATGTTGTAGGCACTGTTTAGAAGGGTATCAGATTTTTTATCAAATATCTGAATAGATACAACTGTACCAAGCATAAATCTGGATTCTGGTAAACTGCTCTCTCTTGAAGAGCAGGAAATAAAAATAATAAATACTGATAAAAGTATTATGATTCTTTTCATATAAAAAAGATTATATCGTCATATATAATAAAGGGCTACATAAAGAAAAAAAAATAGTTGAACAATAGAGATTTATTTCATTTAATATAGGTAATGAAAAATGTATTATTTTTAAGTTTATTTATTTTCTGTTCCTCTATTTTCTCTATTGATCTATTAATTGAAGTTATCGATAAAGACCTGGAGCTTCCTTTGGAGGGAGTTAAGATAACAGAAATAAATTCCGGTTTACAGTATTTTACAGATTTTAATGGTCAAGTAGTACTGGAGTTTGATAGGGATATAAACAGAGCAGTAATAATCGCTGAACTTATTGGCTATGAACCACGTAAACAGTTGGTTACCAATTTTAATGAAACTCTGACTATCGAGCTTTTAATGGAGGGTATACTCGAAGGTGAAGAGTTAGTTATAGAAGCTGAACAGATTGGGGAGACTGATGAAGAAATTGGGATATCCACAGTTATTGAGAGAGAGATTATAGAGTCAGCTTCAAAAATGGGAATTATTGAAGATGTGGTAAATGCTGTAAAAATCCTTCCGGGTGTTAGCTACTCAGGTAATTTTGGTGCATATATGTCGGTTCGGGGTAGTGATCCTAATGGTTTAACTGCTGTAATGGATGGGTTTGTCACAAAATACCCGAATCACTGGGGTGGAGCATTTTCTATTTTTAATCCCAATATAGTTGAATCAATTAAATTCTCCCCGGGGATATTTAGTGTCAAAAATGGCCAGGCAACCAGTGCTTTACTGGAGGTTAAAACAATAGACCCTACAGATGGGTTAAAGTATAGCGGAGTTTTATCAACCTCTACTCTTGAAGCTTTTGGTCAATTCCCCCTGGACAAAGATAATAAACTTGGTATCCTGACGGGTTTCAGGTTTACTAATTACGAGCTGGCAATGAATCTGGTAAAATCTGTGGGAGATGGGCTTAACATTAAAGAACTCTCAGCAACAGTTGGCAATATTTCCAAGGCTCCCTATATCTATGACTTTTATCTAAAATCCCAATACAATCCATCCCAATCTTTTAAATGGTATTTAAATGGATTTTGGGGTAATGATGGTGTTGGAATTAAGAATATAGAATTGGGAGATAAAACAAAAGAGATTGCAAACGGGTTTAATTTTTTCTATTTAAACAGCGATTTTTTTATATCTACCGGAATTTCCATGCTTCCAACAGAAAAGTTACATCTGAATTTCCTAATGGGTTACGAAAACTGGGAAAATAAGATGGATGCAAACTTTACAGAGGAGGGTTACAGAGCCTATAGTGATAGCTTTAAGAAACAATATCCATCTCTGCCAAGCGAGGGCTTTAGCATCTTTACTAAAACTTCATATACCCAGAATACAGCAAAACAGGGTATTCAAGGACGGTTAGACCTGGATTACTCACTAACTAATTCAATCTATCTACAATTTGGTGGGGGCAGTAGTCTGGATTTTACAGGGAATACAGGAGCCGGCAATTTTTGGACAATAACTCAAGGCGGCCCTCCACTATATAAAACTGAGTATAAAAGTATCGAATTTAAACCATCGTCCTCAGATTCCAGAACACTTACTTCATTTTTATATGTAAATTTAAACAGTTCATTACTTGAAAACCTTGTTAAAATTGACTCTGGGATAAGAGTTGATCATAGTCTTTTTATGGCTGATAATTATACTCTTAATACATATCCGGAAATTTCTCCACGAATTAATGTTACATATAGTCCCAATATTAGCTGGGGAATATTAAAAAATAACAGTTTTAGTATTGGAACTGGCCTCTTTAATAAAAATCCATTTGAAAGTGAAAGTTTTTCCAAGGATTTAGGGATTAAGGATTTTGAGATGAAATCCGAAAAAAGTTTTACCAATGTTGTCGGATGGCAAACCTATTTGCCACTGGACATGAAATTTAAAATTGAGGGGTATTATAAATATATTTATGATATTTTCTACTCGGTAAATAACTCTTCCGGTAGTGAGGTTAAGAGAGAGTTATATTTTGATGGGGTAGGGCATGCCGCTGGAGGGGATCTAATGTTAGACAAGAAATCATCAGGTTTAATAGATGGGCTATTCAGTTACACATTTATATATGCCAGATATTTAAAGCCAAATGCCGGTAACAGCTGGTACTATCCAGGGTTTCACAGATTCAACTCTCTGAATTTACTTCTCAATATTAAACCAACCCAGAGTTTTACTATTACATCCAAACTGGCCTTTGCCACAGGTACACCTTCCAGTGAGCCGGGAGAAATTACTTCCTTCCAGGCTGAGGTTAAGGATAAAGATGGAAATTCCCAGATAGCAGAGATGTATACAAGGTCTTCCTACTACTCTGATACATTAAGAAGTAATATTTCTCTGCCACTGGATATAAAAGTAAGTTACCATAACTATTTTAAAAACAGTAAATACCAGTGGGAGGCATATCTGGCTATTCAGGATATTCTCTCTCCATTACTAAGTAGTATTCTCCCAAGATCCAGCACCCAGTTTAGTAAGTGGAGCGGAGAGATTCAGGAAGCTCCAAGCAGTGGATTTAGTTTTCCAATTATAACAGTTGGTTTTAGTATGAGTTTTTAATAAGGATAAAATTATGAAATTTAAAAATTGTATTTATTACGCCATTATCCTACTACTATTTCAGTCCTGTGAGACAAAAAACAGTAAGGATAACCTCTTAACATTTACTGTAAAATCCCTACCCGGGACTGAAATTACCGGAATAGTGGATTCAGGTGAAGATCGGGATATTGTATATGTCACAAGAATTAGACTCTTTTCAAACTGGGCAAATGGCTGGACTGAGGGTTCTTTTGAAGCATCAGGTAAATACTATATAGAAACCTTTGGTTCAGAAATAAATTTAACTGAAATTGATCCAATTGAAATCTGGGATATAAACTCTGGAGAAATTCGCTATTTTGATAAATATTACAGAAATGATGATGGAGAGTGGAAGGTAAAAAACAGGATTGATCGTTTAAGAGAGGTTGTATCCATTTTAAAAAAGAATTCTGATCTACCGGAAAAGATGGAAAAAAGCTCAGAAGTCTATTCATACCTCTTTCCTGAATTGGATGAGGGGCGAAACTTGTTTAAGGATATTAAGTGGAATGAAGAATATACCAAAGAGACATTTCCTGAAAATATATGGGAACTAAGAGATTCAGGGACTATTTACAGAGATGTAACTGAGTCTCCGGATATTTTAGTAACACTTTATAATTTAGACAGTTTTATAAAAGATAATAAAACCGGGAGAAAAAAATGACTTTAAAAGAACTTCTAGATCTTGGTGGCTGGGCAGTATGGCCATTAATGCTATTCTCAGTAATTACTGCCACATTAATTGTAGAGAGAACATTTTTTCTGGCAATTCATAAACTTAATGCCAAGGATATTAGAGATCATCTTCTTGATCTGATAAAAAGTAACAAAAAAGATGATGCAGTGGTATATTGCAGGAATGCATCCAGCCGCAAGTTGGCAGCTAAAGTTTTTTTAGCAGGATTGGATGTTTATGAGCTAGGTGAACACAGAATGGAAAGGGCCATGGAAACAGAAGCTGCAGAAAGAATAAATAGTCTGGAGAATGGTTTCGATCTTCTAGTTGCTCTAGGGTCAATAGCTCCAATAACAGGATTTCTTGGTACAGTATCAGGTATGATAGGGGCATTCCAATCAATTGCAAATGCCTCAGATGTAAATGCACAATTAGTGGCAGGGGGAATTTTTGAAGCTCTGATAACAACAGCATTTGGACTGATTATAGCCATAGTTGCAATAAGTGCTTACAATATATTTGCCCATATAGTAGATAAATTTGCATCAGAAGTAGAAGAGGGTGGCAGTACAATAGTTACTCATATTCTGATTCAGGATTACAAGAGCTAATGAAAAAAAGACGAATCGATATAGCTGATTCCGGAGCATTAAGCGATTTAGCCTTTCTATTAATTATCTTTTTTATTGTTATCGCCGTATTTAATATTAATAAAGGTTTTATTCTGGGAATCCCTAAAAAAGAGTCTACAAAAGTTGTTAATACAAAGGATATTATTAAAGTAAAAATAGATGCTGATGGGACTTTGAATCTGGATAATGAGATAATCACCTTAAGTGATTTGGAAACAAAAGTAAGTTCTCTTCTATCTGTTAGTCCAAACCTGACTTTTTTGCTAAAAATAGACCCCGAAGTTCCCTTCCAGGAAGTTGTACATATTATCGAGATAGCCCGAGAGATGAGTATAGATAATTTTTCTTTTTCTATGGATGAGAATTTACAATGAAGATAAAAAGAAGAAAGCGACGAGCCCCAATAGTTCCAATAAACTCAATGTCTGACATAGCTTTTCTTTTATTAATATTCATAATGCTAATATCCCTTATAAATTATCGAAAAGAGGTAAAAATAGAGTATCCTGAGTCAGATTTTCAGGAAATAACCCAGGGAGATAAAAATATAGAGATATGGATAGATATTGAGGGTAACTACTATTACAACGGAGACTTGAATTCCATAAATAATATAGAAGGGCTTGTAGCCCAGGAGATAGCTGAAAACCCATCTGTAAGAATTCATATTCTGGCAGATAAAAATACACCGTATAAAAATGTTAACAGCATTGTTGAAATTCTAAAACTTTTACAACACCGGGCAGTCTCCCTTGTTGTTAAAGGTGGTAAAGAGTGAAAAAAGAGAGACTTTTTTACAATTCATTAAAAATATCCCTTTTTTTAGTTGTCGTAATAATACATATAATAATTATTCTAACTGTCTCAATCAGCAGTAAGAAAAAAGAGGAGAGAAAAGATAACACTGTATTTAAAATGGTTGATATCCAGGAATATATACCGCCACCCCCAGTAGTAAAGGAAATTCCAAAGCCAAAACCTGTAATCCCAAAACCAAAGGAGGAGGTGGTGGAAGTACCACAACAGGAAGCTATTGCAGAGGAAGTTATTGAGACAGAAAAAGTTGTTGTTGAAGTAGAGCAGATCTATACAGAACCTGTAGAAGTTATTGAGTATCTCCCCCAACATAAAATTTCCGATCCACCTAAAATACCTACAGATGAAATTTTAAAAAGAGTAATATATCCGCCCCTTGCAAATAAACAGAAAATTGAAGGAATAGTTTACCTTGAGTTATTTATAGATCAGGAAGGGAATATAAGGAATATTGAAGTATTAAAGGACCCGGGTTTCGGTTTGACCCAGGCAGCAATAGATGCAATTACAGGACTAAAATGTACACCTGCAAAATCCAACGGAAAAAGTGTTCCTGTCAGATTCAGATACCCTGTTAGGTTTAAGTTAAAATAAGTTCCTCTTCATAATGAATAATTCTGTTTCTTCCGGAGTCCTTTGCAGCATATAGGGCTCTGTCTGCTTTATCAATCAGATCCGCAAAACTGTTGTAAGATTCAGTTACAGTTGCCGTTCCCATACTAACTGTAATAATTTTATCAATATAGGATTTCTCATGGGGTATTGCAGCTTTTTCTATAGACTCTTTTATTCTGTTTGCAACAAGAGAAACGCCGTTTTTATCAGTAAAACCCAGAAGAATAAGAAATTCCTCACCTCCATACCTAAAGGCATAATCAGTCTCTCTGTTTATCTGACTAATTAATATTGAACTAATTAATTTTAGACAGCTATCACCCTTCATGTGACCATAAAAATCATTATAATTCTTAAAAAAATCTATATCTATCATTATTAAAGAGTAAAATTGTACACCTCTTTTCCAGATATAGTGAAAAGTTTGCAGTTTCTGCTCCATATATTTTCTGTTGTATAAACCGGTAAGGTAATCAGTTCTTGTAAGTTCTGTTAACTGTAGCTCTTTCTGTTCTCTGTATCTTTTTTCTATAATATATGATCGCTCTGTTATTATTACCAATATTGCTGTAAATGAAAGAATAAATGGAAGTGTTATCCAGATAGCGACATAGTTAAAATCCCTATTAAAGGTGATAATTAGTAGTTGAACCATAAGAATCCCAAGGGTATTAAGTATAATTCTCTCATATTTTTGGGTTAAATAGTTTATTAAAAGAAAAATTAAAATTGTATAAGCTATTTTGGGAGCTAAAAAAGCATCCCGCATCCACAACATTGGCAGGATTATAATAAGAGCTGAATATATACCTGTTTTATGTAGTATTTTGGTAAATACTCTTTTGTAAGCCAGTAAACCCAGAATTAAAGTATAAACCGATATAAATAGAAGCAGAGGTTCAAAATCCCAATGGTTAATTTCACTATAAACCAGTAGTGTTATAAAAGACATAATTGAGAAGAAGAACATAAACATCTGAAAGATCTGTTCCTTTAATATATTCTCGCTTCCTCTGTTTTTGTTCATATTTTACTCCGTGACATATTATCATGTATAAAATCGTTTTAATAAAGTTTTTTATTTGGTAAAATGTATACAAAAATTAAAAAATAATAATTATTTGACCTTTGAAGTGGTTGAATATAGTATTATATTAAGAAAAAGAGGTAAAAAATGAAAATTCTAGAAAAGATTAATGATGTATATAAGGACTCTGGTCTAATAATCGAGAAAAAAGCTGAGACTCTATTTATTATTAATTTCGCTCTGGCAGTAGGGTTTGTTCTGTTCTCCATTATCAGATTTGTAAGACTGGATTTTTTTGTCGGTGGAATAGAAATTTTAGTTAGTGGTTTAATGTTTTTAAACTGTTCTTTAATCCTTAAAGGGAAATACATGCTAACAAGTAGAATTAGTGTAGTATTCTTTGTTTTAACAGCCTGGGCTATCTATGCAATACAGGAAAAAAATGAATTTGATGATATTTATTTATACTCAACCTATATAACAGTTGTTTTGGTAATGGCTCCATTTTTATGTTATAGTATTTCTCAGTTCAGGTTTATTATTGCAGGAGCACTTCTGGGGCAGTTGTTTTTTTATGTTATTTCTATTCCATCTATTACAGCTAGTGGAGAAGGACTTCAATTAACCCAGTTTATTATCTCATTCATATTTTTAACCCTTGGTGCAGCATTTGCGTTTCTTATATTTAAAATGCAACAGGAGAATATGACAGCTATCGAGAACCAGAAAAAAAAGAGTGAACAGAGTCTTCTGTCCATCTCCACCCTTTTTGAATCAACAAAATCTGCATTTAATGTAGGAGAAATTCTTCTGGAGGCTGCAGGAAAAACCTCAACAAACAGTAAAGAGATATCTATGGATTTGAGTACTCTGGACGAGATTTTCTCCATGCTTAAGTTAAATACCCTGCAGGGAAAGGCTTCAAATGAAGAGATTAATTACTCAAAAGAGTTGGTAGAGGAGAAGATTGATATTCAGACCAAGGCAATTGATGCTTCCTACAGTGCAACAAAAGAGATTACTGCTCAGATAGAGTATATGACAGAAGATGCAAAAAGTAAGGGTGAGATTTTAACACTTTTATCAGAATCTTCCCAGATGGGAACAAAGAAGTTGGAGGATACTCTAAACTCTTTAAAAACCCTCTCCCAGTCAACAGAGGAGATTCTTTCTGTAGTAAATGTAATTCAGGGTATCTCAAGTAGAACAAATCTCCTTGCTATGAATGCTGCAATCGAAGCTGCCCATGCTGGTGAAGCAGGTAGGGGTTTTGCTGTTGTTGCTGATGAGATTCGGAAACTTGCTGAAGAGACAAGCAGAAATTCCAAGTTTATTAAAGAGAGCATGAAGGAAAACAAGCATCAGTTCCAGGTTTCTAATGATACAGCAGTGGAACTCCATAAGGTTTTTAATGTTATTTCAAATCATATAAACACAGTAACTAATACATTTAAAGAGATAATATCCGGTATGGGAACAATGTCCCATGAAACAAACAGAATTTTTGCAACAGTTGATAATGTTCAACAGGGAAATACGGATGTTCGGCAAGCTCTTGCTGTTATGGATAATGCTCTTGAGGTTTTCGCAGATATTATAGAGAAGATCTTTGTCTCAATACAGGATGCGGATTTTAGTGTTAAGCATCTTAAGAAACTGGGAGATTCAATGGTTATAGACTCTGATGAACTTAAAGAGATTGGGGCTGAAAATGTTAATAACTTCCAGAAAATTGAGCAGGAATTTCAGAAAATCTAGTAATCGCTTTGAAAAAAATCATCTTTCTGTTCCTGTTGCATCTTACAATTAAAAGTTACTCAGAAAATTCAGTAATTACCGGATTTTTAAACGATAACTATACAGGCTCTATAGAAAACGGAGTCAAGGGCAATTATATAGGAGCAGATGATTTTTTGACATTTACTCTCTTTGTTAAGAGCAGTTTAAACAGCTTTAAAATTTCAGAGTACTATCATGTAGTTACTTCCAGAGAGTATGGGTACAGGTACGATATACTGGATACAAAGGGAAGCTATAGGTTTGAAATTGAAAATTTCTATCTGGAACCCCGAATATCCCTGCTTTTTAAGGGAAACTTGGGTGGAGAAGTTGTTCAAAACAATTTTCACTCATTTCGGAATCTGGATCATCTGGTTTTACCCTATAAAAACAGTGAAACCGGAGTAGAGCTGGATTTTGAAGGGGGATTAAATATTGATCCATTTACTCTCAGTATGGAATTTAAACTGCCGTCTGCAATAAAGCCGGTTTCAGCAGCAATTAATCTGAATTTCTGGCTGGATTTGAATTATGCAATTCTGGATTTTACAGCAGGATATAAACAATACCTTACAGAAATTCCAGAGTATTCTGAATTTTTAAGGTCAGGAGTAGTTTCAGGAGGTCAAATAATTCTGTTATTTCCTTATAATATCACAATAAATATGGGTTTCTTTATTTTTCCTGCTAGAAATCTCAATAATGATCCCGGGTATTTATATAAGGAAAGATGGTTTTCACCTCAATTCTGGGTGGCATTTGGAGTAAATGGGGAAAAATACAGGGCTAATAGTGTGGTAAACTTCTAAATAAGGATTTATATTTAACTAATGAACAGTGAGATCTTTAATCTAATTTACTCAAGTAAAGAGTCTTTCTCATCGGACCTGGAAGCAGCAATCAGTTATGCCAGGAAAGCTGTAGATATCTCAAGAAAGAGTAAACTTAAAGAGGAGTTGGCAGAGAGTCTTATTACACTTGTTCATGCTCTTTCCGAGAAGGGAAATATAGATAAAGTTGATGATTATCTTTATGAAGCAATTAGAATCCTGGAAACTATTGAAAACAGCAATATACTTTTAAAAGCCTATTCTGCCCTTGGGACAGTATATTTAAAAACCGGGGAACTGGATAATGCTTTAACAGCTTTTAAAACCTCACTGGATCTCTCCTTAAAAATAGATGAGTTAGATGAAAAGACAAAAACACTTCTTGGGATAGGTTCAGTCCTGGCACTTAAAAAGTCCTATGATGATGCACTTAACTACTCAAATTTAGCACTGGAGGCATCAAGAAAGTCAGGAGACATAAACTCTGAGCTAAAATCTCTAAACAACATCGGTTTTATATATAACTGTTTGAATAGGCTTGATAAGGCGGAAGAGTCCTTAAACCAATGTATATTACTCTGTAATACAAGAGGGTATGACAATGTTTTAGTAACAGCTTTAGATGAACTTGGAGTAATTTGTAAAAAAAAGGGTAATGGGGAAAAAGCTGAAGAAAACTGGAAAAAAGCAATAGAGTTTGATACTAAAAGAGGGGAATCCTTCTACAGTATCGCACCATTGCTTAACCTTGCAGATTATTATTTCAGTATTAAAAAGTTGGAAGAGTCTAAAAACTATCTGCAACGTGCAAGAAAACTTTGTATTAGAACAAATTCAAAACTTGACCTAATTTCAATATATGAACTGGAGAGTAAAATTAACGAAGCCAGAGGGCAGTATAAAGAAGCATTAAAATTCTATAAGAAAATGCATAAACTGGATAAAGAGATTGGGGATCAGGACTCAGTAAGAGAGTTAAAAGAGAGAGAGTATAAAATAATACAAGAATCAAAGGAGAGATTAGTTGCCCTTGGCCATGTAGGTCGAGCCATAACAGAAACCCTGGATATGGAAACCATGGTTTGCAATATAAACAAGTATGCTAAAGAGATTTTTAATTTCAATATAATCGGTATTGCCCAGTATAGAGAGGAAAAAAGAGAGATAGCCTATGAGTTTTTTATGGAAGACGGGGCAATTATTCCAAAATTCTACTCCGATGTGGATAATGTAAGTAATCTGGCTGGCTGGGTAATAAGAAATAAAAAAAGCATTGTGATTCAGGATACTGAAAAAGAGGTCTTTAAATATGTTGTATGCCAGGAAAAGATTGCAAACAGATGGGGTGCCACAGGCAAAATGCCAAGATCCATACTTTATAATCCATTAATTGTTGCAGACAAAATAATTGGAATCTTTACAATACAGAGTTACTCAATTAACAGTTTTTCAGCTGATGATATAGAATCATTTAAAATTTTATCCTCCTATGTAGCAATTGGTTTTAACAATGCACTACAATCAAGAAAAATTAAGGATCAGAATAAAGAACTTCTTAAACTCTCTATAACAGATAGCCTAACGGGACTAAAAAACAGAAGATCTTTTTTTGATGATCTGAATCTGTGCTGGAACTGGTCATTTAGAACCAGAGCTCCTCTAAGTGTAATCCTTCTGGATCTTGATCATTTTAAGGAGATAAATGACACATACGGGCATCCCGCAGGGGACTACTGCCTAATTGAAATTGCAAAAATATTAAGGAGGGCAATAAGGCGGGAGAGTGATGAAGTAGCCAGATTAGGTGGAGAGGAATTTGGAATATTCCTTGGGGGCACAGATAATGATGGTGCAAATACCGTAGCAGAGAGCATTCTTTCAGAAATTAGAGATTTTGATTTTAACTTTATAGGAATGGATTTTAAAATAACTGCAAGTATTGGTATAAAAACCGTATTCCCGGCTATTGAGCATAAAATTGATATTGGAGAGGTCATATCCGATGCAGATAAGGCCCTTTACGAAGCAAAAAGATCAGGAAGAAACTGTGTGGTGAATTTCTTTTAAAAAAAAATATATATAAAGGTTGTGTATAGACCTTTTAAAACCTTTCTTTACCTATTAATAATCCTGTTTATTGCAAATTCCTGTAGTATTGGAGAAAAAAGAGAACTGGAACATCTGATTCTCGTCTATATGGCTGCTGATAATAATCTAAAAGATGCCGCTTTAATAGATATTAAAGAGATGGAGAGTGTAAACTATTATGGTTCCGGGATAAAAGTTATTGCACTCCTTGATACACCCTTTGGAGCAAATATTTATGAAGTCAGCTTCGATGAAAGTAAAAGCAGAGACAATATAACTTCTAAAAAAGTCGAAGCTCTTTTTCCCGGGAATTCCAAGATTAATATGGGTGATGGTGAAGTTCTTAAACAATTTATAGCATTTAGTAAACAAAAGTATCCGTCAGAGAGATACTCCTTAATAATCTGGAATCATGGAGAGGGGTTAAGAGTCTGTCAGGATGGTGGCAGTAACGACTGGCTAACAACTGTAGAACTTGAAGCTGCTTTAAAAGATCACTTTTTTGAGTTTATTGGTTTTGATGCATGTTTTATGTCTGTTACAGATGTAGCTTATTGTCTTAAAAATAGTTCAGATATAATGGTCGCTTCCCAGGATTTTGAAGAAGAGGGTGGGTGGGACTACACATATATTTTAAAAGAATTTGCTAAGTCCCATAAAAATGGGGAAACTATGGGAAAAATATTGGTAAATTCCTACACAAATAAATACTCGGGAAAGAATCTATCTCTCTACTACTTAAGAAATATTGATAACTACATAAATGAACTTTACCTATTTTATGAAGAGCTTAAAAAACTGGATAAAGCAGTAATAAAAAGAATAATATTGGGTATTCCGCCTATAAATAACTCATTTTACGACGCAAAATCAGTTTTTTTAGCATTTTATTCCATTTTTGATACAAAATCGGTTAGCAATGAACTAGACTTATTTGTAGCTTTTGGAGGAACTTCATTGTACTTTCCGACTCAAAAACAGGACATTGATGTAGCATTTTACTCAAATAATGGACTTTTTAGGGATTATTTTGATGTTTTGTTACAATAATGTTGGTTTTAAGGTATAAAACAACATAAATGTATTAATTAAAAAAATAGAAAACTTTCATTTTTGTACCGGTTAAAAATTGGCTTTATGCAAAATAAATCTTTAATTACTTATCTGGTAATGATTTATGCAAAATTATGTATTGTTTCAAAAATGTTGGCACGGTGTTTGCTTTACCGGAAGCATATTGATTATGGAGTAATATATGAAATTTTTACACAACAGAAAAGTAATACTTTCACTTATTTTAGGGATATTAATACTGTCCCCGGCTGCTGCAGAGGGCGACCAGGTAGCAACTATTGCTTTAGCAACTATTGCTTTAGGGCTTGATACTGTATGGGTTCTTCTTGGAGCATTTCTTGTATTTTTTATGCAAGCAGGGTTTGGAATGGTTGAGGCTGGTTTTATCCGGGCAAAAAACTCAACTAATATTTTAACAAAAAACTTTTTAGATTTCTGTATGGCATCTATTGGTTTCTTTATCTTTGGTTATGCAATCATGTTTGGAAAAGGAAATGACTTCCTTGGTTGGACAGGATTCTTTATGAAGGGTGCAGAGAGTGGTGCAGATGTTCCTCTTTTTGCTTTCTGGTTATTCCAGGCTGCTTTCTGTGGTGCTGCTGCTACAATTGTTGCCGGTGGTATGGCTGAGAGAATGAAATTTAAAGCGTATATTGTATACTCTTTCCTAATTTCTGCATTTATTTATCCAATTATTGGTCACTGGACATGGGGTGGCGGTTGGTTAGCCGGATTAAACTTTGCTGACTTTGCAGGTTCTGCTGTTGTACATACAACTGGTGGTGTTGCAGCTTTAGTAGGAACAATTATTTTAAAACCAAGAACAGGAAAATATAGACCAGACGGTTCTGTAAAAATGATATCAGGTCACAATATACCACTTGCATCACTAGGTGTTTTTATCCTGTGGTTCGGTTGGTTTGGTTTTAACGCAGGTTCAACACTTGGTGTTGGCGATGGTTCACTTATCTCTTTAGTTGCAATTAACACTAACCTTGCTGCTGCAGCTGGTGGTATAATAGCAATGATTGTTGTATGGTCAAAAACAGGAAAACCGGATCTTTCTATGGCATTAAACGGTGCTTTAGCAGGATTGGTTGCTGTAACTGCTCCTTGTGCATTTATTAGCCCTGTTTCCGCAATTATTATTGGTGCTGTTGGTGGTTGTCTTGTTGTATTTGCATCACTTTTACTTGATAAGTTAAAAATTGATGACCCTGTAGGTGCTTTCCCGGTACATGGTGTAAATGGTATTTGGGGTACATTGTCAATTGGTCTTTTTGGAAGAGAGTCATTAGGTTTAGCACATGATGGTCTTCTTTTTGGTGGCGGGTTTACACAATTAGGTGTTCAGGCTCTAGGTGTATTTTCAATTGCTGCTTTTGTAGCTGTTGCAATGGGTATAATATTTATTATTATAGACAAAACAATAGGTTTAAGAGCATCAGTAGAAGAAGAGAATATTGGTCTTGATATTGGTGAACACGGTCTGGAATCTTATTCCGGTTTCCAAATAATAGAGTAGGGGGGTATTAAATGTTATTAATAACAGCAATGATTAAACCACAAAGATTCGAAGAGGTGAAAAAAGCTCTTTTCGAAGCGGATATACATAAAATGACTGTTTCTTCAGTAAAAGGTTGTGGTCAACAGAAGGGATATGAAGAGTCATTTCGTGGAGTTGTTTCCGAGGTTAATTTATTAAATAAAATTAGACTTGATATTGCAGTAAATGAAGAATTTAAGCAAAAAACTATAGATGCAATTATTAAAGGTGCAAGAACAGAGACAATCGGAGACGGTAAGATTTTTGTTACTGAGCTAAAAGAGTGTATTAGAATCAGAACTGGAGAAGAGGGTTCTGAAGCTATAGGCTAATAATATTCTTTACCAACAATTAAAATTGACTTATCATGGTAACATGGTAAGTCGGTTTTTTTTCTTTATAACCTTTCTTTTTTCATTTTCACTACTGTTTTCAGAGGCAGAATCTGGAAGTATAGATGTTTTAGGTAAATTATCAGAAAAAAACAGTACAATAAAGCTGGACGGTGAGTGGGAATTTTACTGGAAGGAGTTTATCCCTCCTGTTGGAAACAGTGTAAAACCATCATCCTTAATAACAGTACCTGGTTACTGGACTGATAACAGCACCTACTCATCCTGGGGTTATGGTAGTTACAGACTTTTAATAAAAAATCTAGTCCCAGGTAAAATCTACTCCCTCTATATAGGTGATGTTTATTCAAATTATAATCTCTATATTAATGGGAATTTAGTAAGTCAAAACGGTGTAGTCTCATCTAATCCTATGGAGAGTATACCTCAAAGTCTACCAAAAATTGTCTCCTTTACGACTAAAGCTCCCACAGTAGAACTTGTTATACATATAAGTAATTACGACTACAGGGTAAGTGGAATTTGGCGGAGCCTTATACTGGGAAGTGAAGATGGAGTAAGAAATTTCGAATTTTCCAGACTGTTTATAGATATTTTTGTAATTGGTATTTTGTTGGCAGTATCTCTTCTCCATTTTGGAATATACTTTTATAGGAAAGTGAATAGAACTCCATTTATTTTTGCTATAATCTGTTTTTCAATAATATTTCGTGTAATGAATACGGGAGAGCAGTTAATGACCCGATTTTTCCCTGGTATCTCATGGGAAATAATTCGAAAACTAGAATTTTTACCTTTTTTTATTACAACCCCACTTTTTATAGTTCTAACAACAAAACTGTTTCCTGAAGAGTCAATTAATAAAATAAACAGATTTTTTTATATAAGTTGTTCCGGGATTCTGGGAGTATTTATTCTGGTAACCCCTATGAAATTTGCCAACTACTCAGTTCCTGTTGCTGAAGTTTTAATAGGTTTAATTGTCTTTTATCTTATTTTTATTGTTGTTAAAGCTGTTATACACAGAAGAGATTTCTCAATTTTATATACAATAACTTTTGGTGTTTTTTTTATCGCAGTTTTTAACGATATTCTTTATGCTTTAATGGTTATTCAATCCATCTACATTGGGCCTCTCTTTTTTATTATAGCAATTATTGGTCAATCCCAAATTCAGACCAAGCAATTTATACATAGAATCTGCGAAACTGATAAAATAGAGGAGAGCAGGGACTTTTTTATGAAAATAAGTGACACTGATGCTTTAACATCCCTCTATAATTCACGATTTCTATACCGAACCCTAACTAAAAGCATAAAGGATACTCTGGATACCCGGACAAAACTATCATTAATAATGATAGATGTAGATGATTTTAAGATGTATAACGACACTTATGGTCACACAATGGGGGATAAAGTTTTAAGAAGTATTGCAAACTCAATTAAAAGTTCCGCCAGAGATCACGATTTAATCTGTAGATATGGGGGAGAGGAATTTACAATAATTTTACCAGATACTGATATTGAAGAAGCAAAGAAAATATCAGAAAGAATTCGACTCAATGTGGAACATAATACTTCCTTACTGGAAAATAATTTAATAATAACAATTTCCCTTGGGGTAACAGAATTACTCCCGGAGGATAGTAGTAAATCAATAATTGAGAGGGCTGATAAGGCTCTTTATATAGCAAAAAAACAAGGTAAAAATAGGGTAGAGGTACTTTAATGTTTAAATTAACAGAAGAATTTTTAAAAGAGATTGGCAATTTTACTAATATTAAATGGACACCAACACTGAATCTCTTTTCCGGTTTATTAATAGACCAGCTAAAATCCCTTGCAGGATTCCATGAAGATGAGAATATGCTCACAATGGAACAGCGAGAGGAGATCGCAAAGGAGAACCAGGTTAAGCATAAAAAAGAGCGGGAAGAACTTCCATCAGACTACCCGGTAAAGTTTAGCTGGCTGGATGTTGATGGTAAAAACTATATGACCCCGGTTAAAAATCAGGGTTTTTGCAGTTCATGTGTTGCCTTTGGTTCCCTTGCAGCAGTAGAGACTATGGCTATGAAAATAAGTGGTAAAATTGAGAATCTCTCAGAAGCACAGCTCTTCTTTGGCAGTCCCGGAGACCATAACTGTAAAACAGGTTGGAAAATAGACCCTGCTTTAAAATTTATTGAATCAACAGGGGTAGTTCCCGAATCAATGTATCCATATAACCTTGAAAACAGAAACCAAAAACTCCCTGAAAATTGGGAAAAATCGGTTACTAAAATCACCGGTTACGAAACTTTAACTACTATTACAGATATGAAGAAGTGGATTTCCACTAAGGGGCCATTAATTACAGCCATGATGCTTAATCTGGATTTTCTTTTTTATGGTAAAGGAATTTACCACCATGTTATTGGGCCACAACTAGGTGGACACTGTGTATGCGTTGTAGGCTATAACGACGATTATGGTGCCTGGCTCTGTAAAAACTCCTGGAGCGACCACTGGGGGGAAGAGGGCTACTTCTGGATAGAGTATGGCCAGTGTGGTATAGGTGCAGAGATGTGGGGCATAAATGGAGTATTAACACTTCCTTAAAATAAAGTAGGCAAAACCCTTATTTAAACCATTGTAAACCTGGTTATCTATAATCTCGAAAAGAAGATTAAACTCCTTACCAAATATGTCTCTAATATCATTACTATTTAAAAACCACTCATCAAGGTATAAATATGGGAAGTAGGAAGGCTCCTTAGTCTCAATATGCTCTTTCTCCCTATACCAGGCACCAATTATATATAAAGTGCTTTTATCGGCTCTTTTAGAAACATTTTTAAGGTAAGCGGCTCTTGCCTCAGGGGGTATGCTATGAAAACAGCCACAATCAATAATAATGTCATAATGGTCATCTAAGGGTAAATTGTCCTCAGTAATATCCAGATGAACAAATTTCTTACTTCCACTATACTTCCCTTTGCAAAATTCAACAGCTTTATCTGCAAAATCTGCCCCTGTGTATTCCAGGGCATAACTAGGAAATTCCTCAACAATCATGGAATTTCTACCATTCCCACAACCAATATCAAGCATTTTATAGCTGCCAATACACCTCTGCTTTAAGCAATCCCCAATAATGGAAATAAGGTTTGGATCAGTCCCTGGACTTGACCAGCCAGGCTTAAACTCCTCTTTCTCATAAATTTCATTCCAAATAGACTTATCATTAACTTTTTTACTCATATAAACCCCTAATTTCATCTTCAAAAGTAGGAAGAGGAATAAAATATCCATCTTCACTAATAGCTATCTTTTTATTAATAGCCCAAATTTGATCAGAACTCCCGGTAAATTCACAATTTTTAAGTAATAACCTAACTAAATTATCCGAAAGCTCACACTTTAAATCGGTTCCATCAAGACCTCTAGTGTCCAGTAAAACCACACTACCATTACCCTGCTTGCAAATGTGAAGCCTTGGTTTACTAAATTCAGACCTCCACTTATCTCTCCAGCCCTGGGCAAGCTTTATAACCCTCTCTATAACATCGGAATTTAAGGTCTCATATTTATAGTCACCACTGTGAATTATTGCAATTTTATCACTGTCTGCCCATTCTGGAAAAACTTTTCTATAAGAATCTATTGGTTTAATGTTGGAAATACCAAATTTTTGTGGGTAATTTAGGCAAGGGCTAAATTTTACCAAAGTCATGTGGAAAGCTCCCAAAGGTGGAATTAAATGCTCTATTAATGGAATTAACTTAACAACCCTCTCGTAATCCTCAATAGTCTCCCCGGGAACACCCCAGACCATATTCCAAAAAACAGAAATTCCGACATTTGTAGCATCTCTTAAAAATTGAATATTCTGTTTTAAAGTATTACCCTTTTGCATTTTATTTAAAACAGTTGTAGATAAACTCTCAATTCCGGGCTGAATATCAGTAACCCCTGCATTTTTAAGCATAATTAGCTGTTGGTGGGTTAACCCGGCCTTCTCTTCGTAATAAAATTTCCAACCATCTTTTAAAGTGGCAATTTTTTGCAAAAAACCGCTAAAAAAAGAGTAAGGCATAATTAAATCTGCCATATGCAAGTATTTAATACCCCACTTTTTAGCACTTTCAAACTCCCTAAGAAGCCTATCCTCACTCTTTTGTCTATACTTTACTCTATCAGAAGTCCCGCAAAAGCAGCATTGACTCTTCTCTCCCCACCAGCAACCCCGGCTACTCTCCATAGCAAGGCTTAAACCACCCTTATTTGCAAATTTCTCTGGTAGCCACCTCTCAAGCTGGGTAAAAAAATCAGAATAATCTAAATCGGGTATCCCATCCAAATCCATAACAGGCTCGCTATAAATAACCCGCTCTTTTGGTAAAACCCCACTGTTCAAACCATGTAAAAAATTGACAAAACTAACTTCACTCTCACCGGAAAAAACATAATCCAGAAACTCCCTATCGGGATCAAGGGAGACAATACCTATAGCAGAATCCCCCTCGCAATTAAATCCGCCTGTAAAAGTAACAACATTAGGGTTACTGCTCTTAATAGCCCTAAGTATAGAAACCCCTGCATTAATCTGCTCAAAACTGCTGGTAACCCCAACAACGTTGTAAGGGATATCCCTAAACCTCTCATATAGTTCACTAATCCACTCCCCGGCATAATTAGCTGTTTTTATTAAATCTTTAACAGGAATATCACTATCTTCAGGAAAAAACCGTACAGGGCTCTTATTACACTTATACAAAGTGAAATAATCATACAAATCCTTTCCAAATTGCTCAGGAACACTATCTCCCCAGGCTGTTTTAGCAAATGGCCTCTCTCCTAGCAGAAAATAGTTCATTTTACAGTAATCATTGTATAAATCCCCAATTCTGGCAGCAAACTCCATATTTGCATATAGAATATCAACATTATATCCAGCTTCTTTACCGCAAGCCTGTAAAGTGTGCATAGCTAGGGATTGAATCTCGCAGGATCCAAAAGGTGGTACAATCAATAAAACATTAATCACAAATTAGCTCCAAAACTTTTTGACAATAAAATTTATCATTAGACCCAACATTATGGTACTCATCGGATGGGCGTAATTTTCCACTTTCTCTACACTTACACAAAAATCTGCAACCAGAACACAAAGGACTCTCACTTTCAGTATTTTCTATATATAGGGATGATGATAAAATACTCTCCAAAACCCCTTTTGTGTAACTTCCCAAGTTAATATTGCAGGAATGGTTTAGTGTTATATTTAAATTTTGCAGTACAACAATTTTACCAGCTCTGGAAATCTCAGGGGATGGAGTTAGCCATTTTAGTCCTAACTCTTTTGCAACAACTGTGGTCAGTGAATTTTCCAGAATAAAACTGTTATATCCACCAAGTGTTAAAAAACCTGCAATTTTAACCAGTGCTATTAAATCTTCTGGTTCAAGTTTTAAATCTGAAACATTATAATATTCACTCTCAATACCCCTAAGCTGTATAAAAACAACTGCTTTAATACCCGGGTAGGAATTATATAAATCACTGGTAAATTTAGGTAGGGAATTCAAATTACTTTTACTAACAACACAATAAACTGTTACAGATAGTCCAAATTCCAGACCGATTTTTAAACCTTCTGTAGCTAATTTGTAGGACCCTGCACCCCTTACACTATCATGCTCATCTTTATACCCATTAATTGTGCAGCTATACTCAATTATTCCATTATATTTAGCTAGTTTACTGCAAACTTCTTTTGTAATCAGGTGCCCGTTAGTATTTAAAAAAATATATGTATAACCCATATTAACAGCCAATTCTAAAAAATCATACAAATGTGGCCACAATAGTGGTTCACCACCGGTTATACTTAATTGGGTATATCCTAACTCTTTGCCTTCTTTTGCAATCTCAATTGCAGTATCCAGGTTAATATGGGCTAGTTTTTCTGTGTTTTCGTGGGCAAAACAATTTTTACATTTTAAATTACACTTTGTTGTTACTTCTATTGATATCATTAAAAAAGGATAACCCATTTTTTGAAATAAATAAATTAAATATGAATTTTGACAACTCAACAATTTCATAGTTGCTAAATAAAGATGGTTACTAAGAAAATGGAAGGTCGTAAAGATAATGACAAAATTACGGACTGGTTCAAAACCTTATTAAATGGATTTCTTAAGTAATTCAAGCAGCTTAAGGTTTATAAATATTTTTTCTCTTCCAATTTTGTACTGCTTTAATATTCCTACATCCTCTAATTGCACTAAATATTTAGATGCAGCTTTTCTTTCTATTCCAAGAACATTTACTAAAAACTCAATTTTACAGTATGGATGCACAAATAATTCTTCTACAAGTTCTTTAGAGTATATTTTAGGTAGAGATTTTTTGACATATTCAACGGTCTCATCTAGCAAGTCTTTTATTTTTACTATTTTATTAATTGTTTCCTTTGCAACAATTTCAACACCTTTCAGTATATAAATTATCCAATCTTCCCAGTTTTCATTTATTGTAACTTCTCTTAATAATCGATAATATTCCGATTTATTTTTTATTATATATGAACTTAAATATAATATTGGTATATCTAAATATTCTTTAAGAATCAGAAATAATATATTTATAATTCGACCTGTTCTCCCATTCCCGTCATAAAATGGATGAATTGATTCAAACTGATAGTGAATAATTGCCATTTTAGATAGTGAATCACTATCATTATTTAAATATGCTACTAAATTTCCTAATAATTGATTAATAATTTCTTCACTTTGAGGAGGTGTATAAACAACTTCTCCTGTTTGGTCATTTATTAATTTTGTTCCTGTTGTTTTTCTAATTCCTGCATCATTTTTTAACAATAATATCTGTATATCTATAATATCCTTTACAGAAAGAATTTTTCTTTCTGTTATTCTTTTAAATCCAGCATGTAGAGCTTCTCGATAATATAACACCTCTTTTATGGCAGGGTTATTAATATTTTGATTTCCAGAAATAGCTTTATATAATTCATCCTGGGTTGTTATAATATTTTCAATCTCTGAACTATCTTTAGCTTCTTGTAAAATTATTGCATTAATCAGTATTGATTGATTAGGAATTATTTTTGCTATTCCTTTCAATTCTGCTATTGCTGAACGGCTTTTATTTTCCTGTTTTAGTATATTTATTGTTTCTATTTTATCATTTACTGGGGGTAATAATGGTAAATTATTGTATGGTATTTTTGGATTAAATGTATTCATGCGTACCATTATCACACTTTTTTGTACATTTGAATACGTATATGTGTCTATTATTTAATTATTGGTACATATTTTCCTAATATGCTCCTATTTTTTATATTTGATCCCAAATTCCATTTAACATTAATAGTTCTGCTTTAGGTATTATGTACTATCTCAGGGCTTTTTTATTTATAAATAGCTATTATGTATTATGTTGACAATATATAATGGTAATTATGTTTGACAAGTAGCTCAACCACTAATATTATATTAACTATGTTTATTTAAAAGGAAGGTATATGAAAAATTTTATTGATTTTATTGTAGACGCTGCAAAAGACAGTACATTAGGTGAAGAACTAAAGAAACATCTAGACTCTTCTGACCACAAAACAATTGCATCATGGCTTGGTGACAAAGGTTACGATGTTCAAGAAGGTGATGTGAAAAAGATTGTTGATAATAAAGAAGAGATCAAAACAGGTAGTTTAGGGTACGCATACTAATTATCTTTATGGAGAAATTTTGCTTATGAAGTGTGTAAAAAATCTATTATTATTTCTGCTATTGTTGATAGTAAGTTTCCTTTATTCAGAGGTAATTGAGGAAAACGATTATATTACGGAAATAAAATCTTTTGATAAACCTCATGAATTAATTTCTCCATGGATAATCCAATCTGTTGCTGATAATGTTACGATGGATGATACTATAAAAAATCCTTCATATGTTGTGACACCCTTTTCTCCTTGGCAGTTTAGTGTTCCTGAATTAGCTAATTATTATGGTAAATCATTATACACATTAACATTTAAAATTTCTAATGAAGATATAATTAATGATAATGGTTTATATATCCCTGTTTCTTATAGTGGGTATGAATTATTTTTAAATAAGAGATTAATACATAAAACATATAATTTAAGTGATTTATCACAAAAAGTGGTAATTATTCCAAATGGACTTCTTACTTTAGGGGTTAATGAAATTGGAATAGTTTCTTCGACAGCAAGTGGTTGGGGTGGCTTTGGAGGTGGTTCACAGATTAAAATTGGAAAATATGATAATTTATTAAAAAATTATATAATAGATGTAATTATTAAAATTAGTATTAGTGCAATATGTTTCTTCTTGAGTATATATTTTATTTTCTTTTATATGTTTAGAAGAGGTGAAAAATATAATATCTTTTTTTCTGGTTTCTGCTTGGCTGTAGGAATGTTTATAATGGGTTATTATGGGTTTTGGTATTATTTCTTTGACTACCCTTGGGCATATTGGGTTTTAACATTTATTGGTGGTATAAACATGTACCTTATGCCAATATTGTTTATTAGTTCATTCTATGGTGACAGGTTAACTCTTTTTTCTAAAATATTAGCTGGTTTTTATTGCTTCCTATCTATGTTTGTTATAGTAGAGTATCTGATTACAGGTCAGATATTCTATTTTAACAAATACTTATATTTAGGCTTTAACTTTAGTTATATTATTCTTGTTGTGTATTTAAACATTATGAGTATTAAAGCTGTTAGAAAAAAACAAATGTATTCCAAACTAATGTTAATAAGTATTATTTTGTTATCTGTTACATTTGTGTATAGTATGCTTTGTTTTGCTGTTATAATTATAAAACCACCATTAATAGGTGAAGGCTTCTTCCTTATGGCTGTGGTATATTCTATTGTTCTTGCTAGAAGATATGCTGATACTCATGTTATGCTTGAGAATTCATTAACTGTTAATATGGAATTAAACAGGACTCTGGAAGTTAGGGTTGCAGAGAGAACTAAAGAGTTAAATGATCAGAAACAGGAGATGGAAGATAGTATAGTTTATGCATCCAGGATTCAGACAACAATGCTGCCTTTTAACAATGTATTATCTAAACATTTTTCAGACTTTTTTACATATTGGAGACCAAAAGATATTGTTGGTGGAGACTCTTACTGGTTCCATGAGACAGAAGATGGATTTATATATGCAGTATTAGATTGTACAGGACATGGGGTACCTGGAGCTGTATTATCAACAACAGCAAATAATATGCTGGACACAATAGTCACCTACAAGAATAGTGATGATCCTGCAAAAATATTGCAGGAATTAAATATTACATTTAAAAGAATACTAAGCCAGGAGAACCCATTCGATATTGCAGATGATGGGCTTGATATTGGTCTATGCTGCTATTCATACAGTACAAATGTTATGAAGTATGCAGGGTCTAAAATCAGGTTACACTATGTTAAACCCGGGGATGCAGAGCTATCGGAAGTTCGAGGGAATAGTCAGGGAATTGGTTATAAAAGATCAAAAGCAAATTACGCCTATACCAATCATACAGTACCTGTAACCCAGGATACTATGTTTTTTATGACAACAGACGGATATCTTGATCAGCATGGTGGTCAGAGAGATTTTGGATTTGGTTGGACCAGATACAAAGATGTTCTATTCGACAACAGAAAGAGAAGCATGGAAGAGCAAAAAAACGCTTTAACTATTGCAATAAAGGAATTTCAAGGCGATAATGAACAGAGAGATGATATTACAGTTGTCGGATTTAAAATAAAAGTGAGACCAGAGGCAAAAAAGTAATGATTGATATACAAGCAGGAAAGTCAACACCAAGAGTTTTATTAGATAATCATAGTGGAGTATATTTAATTGAGGGACAGTCATACCCTGAGAATTCCAGTGCATTTTATGAACCAATAATTGATTGGTTTAAGAAATTTATACAAGTCTCAAAAGAAGAGATTAATTTAAAAGTAAAGTTAATATATTTAAATACAAGTAGTACAAAAGCAATGTTTTATTTGTTTGATCTGTTGGATGAATCTTATAAGAAAGGTTCAAAAATTAGAATTGAATGGTACTATGATGTAGAAAATGAGATGGCCCACGATACAGGCATCGATCTATTGGAAGATTTAACACTTCCTTACAAAATTATTCCTGTTTTGTAAAATATTCTGTTTTTATTGAGAAAAAAGTCTCTCCAGAAGGGAGAGTGTCGAAATTGTATTCAACATTATCTGCTTTTCTGCTTAACTCAATTAACCCAAGGCTTGCACCTTTGCTAAGTTCATTTAGATTGTCGTTTCTTAACTGATATTTAAAAAGCTTGTTTAATTCATCCCTGGATTTACCTTTTAGTTCTTCAAGTCGCTCTTTTAAAACAGTTTCGTGCTCCTTGTCTACAGGGTTTCCACTAATTATAAAAATGTTCCCATTCTCAATACCTGTAAGTATTAGACCATGGCTCATTCTTGTTCCATCCTCTTCCTTAATAGTATTGGAAGAGTAGTGTAAAATATTTTGTGCTTGTTCAATAAAAAGGCTCAAGTAACGGCTGTTCATTCGAAGTGCAGAGTAAGATGACAGTTTTTTGTTCATAACCAAACTTATCTCTTCGATCATCTCCTGTAAAAAAGGTCCCTGGTAACTTAAAACAATCCCATCTTTATTAAAAATATTATAATATTTGGAAACATCTTCAATCTTCATAACTATTTACCATATTCCTTCCACCAATTTTACTCTTATATAGCTCTTTATCTGCAAGTTCAAGACATTTGTTAATTCCATATTCCGGATTATATCCACAAACTCCCAAAGATATTGTAACATTAATTTGGCAATCGTTAAATGACATTTTTAAATTCTCTATTTTTTCTCTCATTTTTTCAGCCAAAATCTTGGCACCTTCTATATTGGTGTCAGGCAGTGCAAGTAAAAACTCCTCTCCTCCCCATCTTGCTATATGGTCGAAGGCTCGTAATGATGTGCAAAGTGTATCGGAAATTTCTTTCAGAACTAGATCTCCGGTTAAATGACCATAGGAGTCATTAATTCGTTTAAAGTGATCAATATCAATAATAATTATTGAAAATGCATCCCCAAATCTTTTGTTCCGAGTAATTAATTCTGTAAGAAAATTATTAATTCCTCGTCTGTTATGTAATCCTGTTAAAGAGTCTGTAAGAGCAAGTTTTTTAAGCTTTTCCTCTGCTTGAGTAAGTTTAATTACTTTTTCCTCAACAATTTCGTTAGTTTCAATAAGTTTTTTTTGATTATAATCAGCCATATTGATCAGTTTTTGAGTCTGTTTTAAAAGTTTCTCATAATTTGACGCTAAATATCGATACTCTTTTCTTAGATGCGAGATATCTAGGTCTAGTTTATTAGAAATTTTATCAGCATGGTTTAAAATCTCAATTTCAGTTGTAAATATTCCATCTTCCACTATAGCCATTACTCAATTTTATTTCCAATAAGGTAAAAGGTAAATCTTTTTTTTAAAATTATTAATTTTAGTTAAGAATATTGCTAAATATCTTATCAAAAAGTTCAATACCCTTTAATAACTCATCATTCCCAGTATCAAGATCCGGAAGACTAAAGAGTTTATCTATAAACATCCCGGCGCTACCGTAGGCTATAGCCTTGTCTTTGAGTGGACTTAAACAGACTTCGCAGTTAGCAGCAGTAGGGTAAGACCAGTTTTTTTGAATATTATTTTTAAAACTTTTAATAACATACTCCTGGTATTTCTGAAGTTCCCCTGAGATAATCACCCTTGTAAGGTTTAAACTGTTAACAAGAAGTGCAATATTTCTGCCTAATTCATCAATTAAAAGAGGCATAACTTCATTGTTTAAATAACTGGTTTTAAACTGACTCTCAGAACCATTTTCCCAATCGATACTTCTAAACTCACCGGCAGAATAATCTGCTCCATGGTGAACCTGCTCTCTAATAACTATACCTGTACCTATTGCAAGGCTTAAATTGTCATTTTTTTTAGCCTGTACATTTCTTAACTCACTCTGGATAAATATAAAATCGCTGGCTCTATCCAGGTTCTGAATTAACTCAGAATAGCAGCCGCAGTTTGCGTCGTTTTCAATTAAAATAGGAATATTTGTTTTATCTTTTACAACATCGTAAAAATTAAAAGGTTCAAAAATTTCCAGAGGATAGGATTGATTTATTATACCATCTTTTGGATTAATAATTCCTGATAAAGCCACACCAATACCTATTAAAGGTAAGTTTGTAGAGTTTATCTTACCCTGAAGTGCCCCTAATATGTAGAAAAATGCTTCATCTATGTTCATATTTTGGAAATTAAGGTTATCCTGATACTCAAAGACAATATCACCATGGAGGTTTAAACCAACAGCTTGATAAGTTCTTGTCTGAATTTCTATACCTAATACCAGGCCATAGTTTTTATTGATTTCCAAAAATATCGGCTTCCTACCACCCTGAGGGCTTGCATCCCCTTCATTTAAAATTTCAATTATATTTTTTTCCTGAAGTGTTGAAACTATTTTAGTAACAGTAGATTTGTCTAAATTTAAAATTCTTGAAATATCTATACGGGACAACTTTCTGTTTTGCCACAATATTTTTAAAACTCTGGAGGCATTTATTGTATTAACTTTATTTAACTTTGCCATAATTCTCCTATCTTTTAGCCGGTATTAAAATATCAACACAGTATGCCGGTGTGCTAATGTAGTCTGAAGCAGGAAATTCTTCGAATGAATAATCACTATACCTGTGAACAGTATACTCTTTATTAAAAATTAATTCTTTAATAACATTTATTACTTTTTCGGAATTTTTATTAATAATTAGTAAACCACCACTTTTACCCCCAATGCGAAAAACAGATTTATCGCTATCCTGTTCCAGTATCTCTATGTCCTGATTTTTATCTTGCAAACTAGCGAAGTCCTGAATACTTTTATATAATGTAGTCGGTTTGTTTGTTGGACCAAAGAGGGCATGGGCACCATAGGTTTGCAGGCAGAAGTAGTTTGCATAATCCAGTTTAGCGATGAGAAAATTTGCTAAAGTTTCTACTGTCCATATTAAGGCTGTCTGATCCTGGAGATGGTGATAATTATTTGTATCCCAATGGAGAGCATACTCTGTTATTCCAAATTTAATATTTTTATTAGTAACCCAGGACCTGTATTTATTAATCATGGGAACTGCTAAATCTGCGGTTTTTAATGCATTTGAGTCAGAACTTTTACCGCTTGTCGGATACCAGTGCCAGATTAGATAGTCAGTAATATCTTCATTCATTTCGATAAATGTTTTCATCCAGTCATCTTTGGGCTGGCTTAATGCTGGACCTGCAATTTTTATATTTGGAAATTCCTTTTTTAATGCCAGAGCAAATTCTCTGAATCTTTTAGCCGAATACTCTTTAGTATACTCTGTACTTCTTCTATGACTCGAGTAGAGATCAGGCTCATTTCCAATAATCCATGCCAGTGGTTTAAGGTCTACTTTTTCGGCAAGACGTACATATTCTACAGCTTCCTGAGGGGTGCTTTTCCAGAATGGAAGTTGCATAAAAAACGGAGGATCATTTAAAATTGAGGCCTGTAATTTAAACATTTTTAGTCTTGGCTCTGTTAATGGTTGTTCGTCTCCAATATTTCCGGCAGGAAAAGTTAGAATTTGCCAATCTATATTGTCAGTATATTTTTTAATTAAAGGGACCGGCATACTGTCGCTGACATTAGTACCTATAATATTGTAGTTTTCAGTGGTACTGCATGAGAATATAAATAATATAAGGGTAAAACAGGTTAATTTAATTTTCATGTGTCAAGTATAAGTACCATTTTTACTATTTGTCAAGTTAGTGTTATCTTTCAACCAATTAAACTTTAAATTGTATAAAATTTCATTTTTTTTAAGTTTATACTCAATTTTGCTTAAAAATTTGAAAAAAAATATTTGACAGCAATGTGTAACTGGGTGTATGGTTAGTTGAAAGCGTCAACTAACATAAAGTCGTCATCGCAAAAAGCGAATAAAAAAAGGAGGCAGACTTATGAAAAAAGCATTATTGGTGTTATTAGCTTTAATTACAGCTACAACAGTATTTGCTAATGGTCAAAAAGAAGAAAAAGGAAAAAGTGTTCCTGCTATGGATCCTAACAAGATGTACGAATTAAACATCGGTTGTTTTGGAGATTTTGAAAGTATCGTAAATGCTATTCAGGCTACAGATGATTGGAAAAAAACATTTCCTAATGTTAAATTAGTTCCACAGCCGGCAGATTACGGTGGTCATCATAATAGACTTGTAACAGTATTTGCAGCTGGAGATGGTGCAAACACTTTAGAATATGTTGACTTTGGTTATATTGGTCAGTTTGTAAGCATGGGTTATTTAACAAACTTAAGCGATAAATACAATGCTGAAGAAGTTGTTAAAAACTCAGCTAAATTTGCAGTAGACAACGCAAGAAACTTTGAAGGTAAACTTGAAGCTATGCCTGTTGACCTTGCACCAAGTGTAATTTACTACAATGTAGAACTTGCAGAAGCTTCCGGAGTTTCTCAGGCTCAAATGGAAAGTATGCAAACTTGGGATGATTTCTATGCAATTGCTGCTAAATTAACAAGAGATACAGATGGTGACGGTGCTATTGATCAATGGGCAATACCACACCCAACAGATATATCTGATGTTCCTTTAAATGGTGGTAAAGGTAACTGGTTTAAAAATGGAAAACCTTTTGAACCTAAAGCTAAATTTATGGGTGCATTAAATATGGTTGATAAAGTTAGATCAAATGGTTGGGATGCAAACTTTGGTCAATGGTCAGGTGAGTGGACTTCTGGTATCTATAAATCATTTGTTATTTTCCCTACAGGTGCATGGATGTTAGGTCACTTACAAAACTGGATGGCTCCGGATTTAGCTGGAAAAATCAGAGTTGCTAAATTACCTGCAAAAGAGCCAGTTGCATCAAATGGTGGTTCATATATTACAGTTCCAACTTCTACACCGGATGATTTAAAAGATGTTGCATTTAAAGTAGCTGCTTACCTTGCATCTAACGATAATGCTCAAAAAACAGCTTTAAAAGCTTCAGGTGCATTCCCTGTAAAAACTACATTATATAAAGATTCAATTATGAGTGAGCCGGTAGAATATCTTGGTGGTCAAAAAGCTAGAGAGATTTTTGCTGAACTTGTACTAAAAATTCCTGCAAACGAAGTAACACAATTTGATGCTGCTCTATTAAGTGTTTGGAGAACAGCTGTAAGTAACATTATTAATGGTGAAGCTACTGTAGATGAAGCTTATAACGCTGCAGTAAAAGAAGCATTGGTATTAATCCAATAGTTATCTTAAAATATTATTAAGAGGAGCCAACAATCTGTTGGCTCTGTTTTAAAGGAGTAAGGTGCATGACCAAAAAAACTAATTGGCGGTTACTTGTGGGAAAAATATTTTTGTATCTGCTAATGTTTTTGGCAGCTATAGCATTTGCGTTCCCTTTCTATTACATGTTTGTTCTATCTTCATGGCAGAATATATTTTCAAATCCTCCACGGTTTTGGTTCGGAACAGATGTTGCTCACAATTTTAAAGCTCTAACTACCCAAATACCATTTTTAGTTAACTTTTTTAACAGTTTTGGTATTGCAACTCTTGGAACAATTGGAACAGTTATTGTTGCAACTGTATGTGGTTATGGATTTTCAAAGTTTGATTTTAAAGGTAAAAATATTTTAATGACCTTTGTATTATCAACAATGATGATTCCGCCATTTTTAAATATTATACCTTTCTTCCAGATGATGAAAACCTTTAAATGGTTAAATACATGGTTACCTTTAGTAATACCTGCAATGGGTAGTGCTTACGGTGTATTTTTAATGACACAATTTTTGAAAAACAGTGTTCCTGAAAGTTTAATCGATGCTGCAAGAATAGATGGATTAAATGAGATAGGAATTTTAGCTAATATAGTATTTCCTTTGGGTAAAAACGGAATTGCGGTTTTAGGTACAATAACATTTGTAAATTCCTGGAATAACTTTATGGGTGCCCTTGTAATGCTTCCAAACTATAAAAAAAGTACTCTACCTGTAGCTCTCTCGACAATGATGCAGAGATCAGACACAAGTTGGGGTGGTTTAATGTTAGGAACACTACTATCGGTAATGCCACTTTTAATAGTTATAATATTCTTTTCAAAGCAGATTATTGGTAATTTAACTGCTGGTAGTGTTAAAGGTTAGGGGGATAAAATGAATAAAAAATGGACACCATACTTACTTATTAGCCCTTTCTTTGTATTCTTTCTTATATTTGGACTATATCCTATTGGCTATTCTCTGGTTATGAGTTTTCAAAAATATGGTCTGGGTGGTAAAGTGCAGTTTGTTGGTTTATTTAACTATAAACTAATGCTTACAGAGGATCCCTATTTCTGGAAATCACTAATAAATACATCAATTTTACTGGTTTTCGGTTCTCTACTACAGCATGTTTTTGCCATTCCATTAGCAATTATGCTAAATACAAAGTTTTTAAAAGGAAGAGATATTTTTAAAACAACATTCTTTTTGCCTTTTATTACTAGTACTGTTTCTGTTGTTATTATATTTACAAGAATTTTTAGTGAAAACTACGGTTTTGTAAACTTTGTATTAAAAGCTATAGGGCTTGATCCTGTAAGGTGGATGAGTGACCCGACAGCAATTAAAGTTCTACTAAGTATAATTATTAACTGGAAATGGATAGGCTGGAATACCATTATCTATTTAGCTGGATTACAGGCAATACCTGATGATCTTTATGAAGCTGCAAGAATAGATGGGGCATCTGAAATTGCTCAGGGTCTTAAAATAACTATTCCTCTTCTTGTACCAATTATATTCTTTAGTACTACAATGAGTGTTATTGGTGGAATGCAGATGTTCGATGAACCCTATGTTCTTTTAGGTGGATATGAACTTATGGGTGGAACCGCAAATTCAGGTTTAACAACAGCATTTTATATTCTTACTCAGGGTATGAGGTGGTTAAGGTTTGGTAAGGCCTCAGCAATAAGCTGGCTGCTATTTGCTGTTATACTTATTCTAACAACAATTAACAGGTTTGTTACTAAAAAGATAAATAGTGATAATTAAAAAAAAGGACTCAATTTGAGTCCTTTTTTTTATGAGAATTATAAGTTCTCTCCATTGGATTGGATAACTGTTTTATACCAGTAGCCTGAGTCTTTAATAGTTCTTTTCTGTGTTGAAAAATCTACGTGAATAAGACCAAATCTTTCCCTGTATCCTAATGCCCATTCAAAATTATCCATAATTGACCAGTGAAAGTAACCTTCAATATCAATTCCCTCTTCTGCGGCTCTCCTATACTCTTTTAAGTATCTGTGGGTAAAATCGATACGTTGGGGATCATGAACTTTTCCATCCAGACTTACCCAATCCTTGTTGGAAAGTCCATTTTCAGTAATTATTATTGGAAGTTTATATCTTTCATAAAGAAACTTTGGCCCCCAATAGAGGCTTCCCGGAGTTACTCTCCAGTTAAAACCTGTCAATGGCTCTCCCTCTTCAGGTTTTGTAAGTTCAGGTTCTCCATCTCTACCCATTTGTACAAAATTTCCGTGGTAATTGTTATTTCCAATAAAATCCACTGGTTGGCTAATTATTTTCAGGTCCTCTTTGTAGGATTCAGGAAGGTACTGCTCCGCCTCTAATAAGCCATCTTCAGGGTACTTTCCAAGACAGACCGGGTCCATAAACCAGGAGGTTGTCCAGGCAGTGAAATTTTCACCATTTTTGTTACTGAACATTGCATCCCGGGCTGCTTTTATATTTTTAGGTTCATCATTAATTGGTATAAAAACAGGACAAACTGGAGCCATTCCAACCCTTGGTGTGAGTTTGGAATTTTCCCTTATTGTTTTTACAGATTTTCCATGACTTAATAGCACATTGTGTATTATTGTTGTCATATCCCTTTTTTGAAGTTTTAACCCCGGGGCGTGTTCTCCATTCCCATGGCCCAAGCCGACAAAACATTGGGGTTCATTTAGTGTAAACCATCTATCAACCCTATCAGAGAGGGCATCTACCATCACCTGAGTATATTCTGCAAACCAATCAGAGGAATCTCTGTTTAACCACCCACCCTTTGTATATAGCTCATAGGGATAGTCCCAGTGAAACAGTGTCGGAAATGGAATTATATCATTTTTTAAAAGCTCATCTGTAAAATTATTGTAAAAATCCAGTCCTTTCTGGTTTACATTCCCAATGCCATTGGGTAGAACCCTTGGCCATGAAATAGAAAATCTGTAGGATTGTAATCCCATCTCCTTCATAAGTTTTATATCTTCTTTATAATTAAAATAGTGGTTGCACGCCGTATTTCCTGTATGATTCTGGTAAACTGCCCCGGGTTTTTGAACAAAATGGTCCCAGACAGACATACCTTTTCCATCCTGATTCCAGGCCCCTTCAATCTGATATGAAGCAGCAGCAGCACCCCATAAAAACTCTTTTTTAAAACTCATAATAGGCTCCTATTAGTATTATATGAATATAATAATTCCCTTAGTAAAGCTATACAATAGAAACATTTTCACATATTATAAATATATGAAGAATATATTCTTTTTTAATGTTACAGCCCACGAAAAAAACCTTCCATATTTTTGTTATGGTGCAGCAGCAGATTATGAACAGGAAGATGTAATAAAACCAAACGGGTTTCAGTGGTTTCAGATTAATATCTGCCTATCGGGAAGCGGAACCCTGTTTTTAAATAATTTGGAAATTCAGGTTAAAAAAGGGGAGTGTTTAATTATTTACCCAAATATTCCCTATAAGTATATACCCGGGAAGGATGGATTAATTGTTTCATGGGTCTCCTTTGATGGATTTCATGTATCAAGTATGTTAAATTTTATAGGAATCAAGATGTCCGGAGTGTATAAATTTCTGGAACCGGAATTTGTTTCTGCTTCAATTAAGGAGATGGTAAATTTCGGTAAACTCTCAATTTCCGATCAGGGATATGCCGGTTCGAGGGTTTTATACAACTTGCTTCTCTCATTTAAAGAGACATTAATTAGCAGTAGTATGGGGCAGAATGAATCCCAGTATAAAAAAATAAAACCAGCTATAGATTTTATGAATGTAAACCTTAAAAAACAGATTGGAATAGAGGATATTGCAGACTCAATAAATGTAACACCTCAGCACTTTTGTCTGCTGTTTAAATCTGTTATGAATCAGCGTCCATTTGAGTATTTAAACTCTTTAAGGATAAATAACGCAAAGAATTTGTTAATTCACAGGAAAGATTTAACTATTAACCAGATAGCAATGATGTCGGGTTATATAAACCATAGCTACTTTTGCCATCTCTTTAAAATGCAGGAGCGGGTAACACCAAATCAGTTTAGACTTTTGTACTTATAATTGAACATTTTTTAATAATTTCTGGTAATATGGTAAATGTTGATTTATTATTAAATTATGGTTAGTAAGACTAAGGTTTCTCTCCATTATAGAGATATTAATAAAGTTTTTAAGCATAATTTTAAAAATGAGAATATTCTGGATTTAAAAGAGTTAAAAGACGGCTGTTTTAATGTTTCATATTTAGTAAAAATGGATAATTTAAAAGAGTATGTGCTAAAAGTTTCACCTCCCGAGGATTTAAAGGTTTTAACCTATGAAAGAGATATGATGCTTACAGAGGTAAATTTTCATCTAATGGTTCAAAATCACTTAAGAATACCGGTACCGGATATTTTGCGTTATGATTTCAGTAAAGAGATAATTCCTTATAATTATTACATAATGAATAAACTGGAAGGTATGCCTTTAAGTTTGTATAAAGATGTCTGTGATAGTAAGAGACGGATAATTTATACAAAGTTGGCACAATATCTTGCATATTTGCATAATATTAAGGGCGATCATTATGGCTATGTAGCTATGAAGGAAGATTTTAAAAATATGAGTTACTTTAATTCTTTTATAATTATGTTTAAAAACATAATTAAAGATGCAGAGAGTGTTCATGTCTTTCTTCCAATTTCCCACGATAAAATAATAAATACATTAAATGAGTATGAATGGGCGTTTGAAAATGTTCAGGAACCTGTTCTTGTTCATTACGATTTATGGGATGGAAATATTTTTGTTAGTCAAATGGATAAAGAACCGGTAATAGAGGGTATTATCGATTTTGAAAGAGGTTTTTATGCTGACCCAGCTGCTGATATGTCTCAAATAGCTGGTTATATAGACATTGAAGAGAATGATTTTTTTCTCAATGTTTATAACTCCTATGCTAATTCACCCTTTATTTTAGGCCCCAGTGAAAAAGCCCGAATTAAATTATTCAGGCTCTATGTATTTGGAATAATGATTGTTGAGTCATACCTTAGGGATGTTGAAGGAAGTTACAATAACCAGTTAAGTTATGCTATAAGCAGATTTATACACTTATATAACTCAATGGCCGTTGTATAGGTTACTGATAGGGATACCCTGATTAGTAAAGGTAATAACCTCTGAGAACAGTTCAGCAACTGAGACTATTATAAGTTTCTCCGATTTTTTATGTTCCGGAACAAAGACGGTATCAGTAACTACCAATTTTTTAATATTTGATTTTTCAAGTCTCTCTATAGCATGACCGGAGAGAACACCATGTACACAGTATGCAACAATCTCACTTGCACCATTTTTTTCAAGTAATTCTGCAGCCTCTATTAGTGAGCCGGCAGATGCTACTTCATCATCAAATATTATTGCCTTTTTACCCTTTACGTCACCTATAATATTTTCCATAAGTGGGGTTTCAGAGTCATCAGCTCTTCTTTTATCCAGTATAGCAAGGGGAAGTCCAAGGTTTCTAGCATGTTTCCCTGCATGTTTTGCACTTCCTGCATCTGGAGCCACAACAACAGAATTTTCTATGCCATCATTTTTACAGTAGCTATTTAGAATTTTTCCGGCCATTAGGTGATCGCAGGGAATATTAAAAAAGCCCTGAATTTGTGGGGAGTGTAGATTCATTGTCATTACTCTGTCTGCACCGGAAGCTTTTATAAGATTAGCTACTAATTTTGCTGTTATTGAAATTCTTGGTTGGTCTTTTTTATCGGATCTAACATAGGGAAAGTAGGGGACAACTGCTGTTACTCTGTTTGCACTGGCATTTTTAGCAGCATCTATCATAATTAATAATTCCATTAATCCTTCATTAACCGGTGCGCATGATGGTTGTATAATATATACATCCTTTCCTCTAAGACTCTCTTTGTATGCAACTTTTATATTGTCGTTACTAAACTTAATAATTTCACAATTTCCAAGTTCCACTCCTGCAAATTTACAAATTGACTCAGCAAGAGGTCTATTTGCATTACCTGAGAAGATCTTTAGCTCTCCAAACATATACGCTCCTTTTTTATAGATATAAATATCTATGACTTCGAAAAAATATTCAAGATAATATGGCAATTTTGGTATATAATAAGATATATGGTTCACGGAATTAAAAATAAGCTTCTGCTATGGTTTGTAATATTTACTATATTTTTAGGTTTGTTAACTACAGTAATTGTAAATAACACAAGTAACAGGGCATCAATAATAAATACAGAGAGACTCAATAAGTATATTATCAGTAGTATAGGTAAGGATGTTGCAGCTATATTAACCTATACCTACAGGGTAAATGATCAGCTTTCAGGATTGCATACTCTTAATAACTACTCAATTGGGTATACCGAGTCTGATATAGTAAGTTTTTCAGATTTTAACACTTTTGCCAGTCTTTTCAGTATTGATGATTTTAATACTGTTTTAAGCGAGATTAAGCAGAAACCCGGGTTTTACAATGTAAAAAAATATGGTTTTGATTATATTGGCCTTCTTAGGTTAATAGATAATGGAAAGAAAATACTAATTACCTGTTTTAGAGCCGATCTTTTATACGATCTTTTTACAAATTCAGAATTGAGTAATAAAGGTGGAATTTATTTAATTGATGATAAAAGCAGGACTCTTCTCTCAACATTCAGATCCCAGGATTTGGAGGTTATAAATTTCAGTTATTTTAATTTAAAGAATAAAGATATGATGTTTTATAAGGAATTCAAGGATGGAGAAAACCTTATTAATTACTACTATTTAAAGGACTTTAATCAGATTCTCTATTTTAGAGTAAACAGAGTATTTACAAGTGGTGGTTTAAATCAGTTAAAAAGTCTTGCATTTTTAATTGAGTTTTTTAGAACTGTAATACTTATAGTTATTGCCTATATTTTAATTAGTTATTTTGTAAAACCTATAGAGATTTTAACTTTTTATATGAATAAATTTATGGCTAACCGTGGTAGAAGCAGTATAGAAGACAAGATTATAAAATCTTTAAATAGTAGAATAAATTCAAATACTGAAGTCGGAGCTCTTACAAAAACATTCTGTTCCCTATTAATAAGTCAGAGGGATTTAAATGATGAAATAATTTTTAGGGAGAAATTAAAGGTTGAGGAAGAGAGGATGTCAAAAAACTATATGACATCTATATTCAACTCTATTCCATCTATGATTGTCTCAATAGACAGTAGTGAAACAATTACTCACTGGAATACGGGAGCTGAAAAACTTACTGGAAGATTGCGTGAGGATGTTTTAGGATCGAGTATCTGGGAAGTTTTTCCTGTTCTACAGAGATTTAGATATGACATTGGTAAAATAATTGATGTGTCTATGACTGATCAGTGTTTTGATACTAAAAATGTTAAATGGGATGGGAAATTTATAAATATTGTTGCAAATGAACTCTCAGATAAGTATGCCAGAGGTGTAATTATAAGGGTTGATGATGTTACGGAGAAGGTTAGAATTGGTGAGATTCTAATTCAGAGTGAGAAGATGCTGTCGGTAGGTGGTCTTGCAGCGGGTATGGCCCATGAGATAAATAATCCACTAGCAGGTATGATGCAGAGTGCAAGTGTTATTAATAACAGACTTTGGGAGTGTATTGATATTCCTGTTAGCCAAAAAGCTGCTGAGGAGGCCGGAACTTCAGTTGAAGCTGTAAAGAGATTTATCTCCGCTAGAAATATTCCAAAAATGCTAGAAAATATTCAGGAATCAGGGGTTTTAATTAAAACTATAATAACAAATATGCTCGGTTTTGCACGAAAAGGTTCTGACATAACTTCTGTTTATGATATTGGTGAAATTCTGGAAAAGTCTCTAAAGCTGGCATCTGCAGATTTAAGATGTGTTACTGTTTCCAAGTTTATTGAAGATAGTGTTCCCCGGGTTCAGTGTGATTCTGTTAAAATTCAGCAGGTATTTCTTAATATAATAGTTAATGCTGTTCATGCAATGGAAGGGGCTTTAACTGAAAATCCAAAATTAGATATTTTTGTCAGGATGGATAAAGAAGATTTAAACAGAGTTGTTATAGAGTTTGAAGACAATGGCCCGGGAATTGATTTTAATAGCAGAAAGAGAATTTTTGAACCATTTTTTACTACAAAACCAGTAGGTTTAGGTACTGGTCTTGGTCTAAGCGTTTCTTACTTTATTATTACCGAGAACCACGGAGGAGAACTTTCAGTAGATTCTACCCCTGGTTATGGTGCAAAATTTATTATTAAATTACCTATTAAGCATTTGCTTTTAGAATCAGGCTCTGCCCCCACTCTTTAGCTCTATCCAGTTTCTCTTCCAGTTTTTGGGTTATTGGTTCTACTATGTCTATTTTGTCTATTATATTGTTACCTTCCAAGCTTTTTTCAAAATTACTAAAAACTTTTCCCATACCCCCTGCATGACAACAGAAAAGTGCTACCTTCTTATTTTTTAAGGAGTGTTCACTAAAAAGTGTGTTAAAAGTTGGTGCAAATGTTCCTGCCCACACAGGAGTTCCAAATATTATAAGGTCATAATCTTCCATTTTATGTGTTAATGGAACAAGAACCGGCTTCTTTTTCATAACTGCTGCACGACCACCCCAAACATACTTCATAAATCCTTTTGAAGTCATCTCTTTTTCAGGCTTTAGTTCCATAATATCTGCCTCTATGGATTTTCCGATTGTTTCTGCAATTATTTTTGTATTTCCTTCGTATGAGTAATAAACAATTAATGTTTTCACTTTTTGTCTCTCCCGATATCTATATAATTTATTTGTGTAATTATCTTTTTTTCACTGAATTCAAGATATCTCCAGCCAGGATTGTAAGATTCGATAGTAAAATCCAGATGGTTTCTGTCTATTTGAAATATGTTTGAAGGTGTTAGGTATATTTGCTGATTTCCATACTCTTTTATTATTTCTGTATGGTAGTGTCCACAAAAAATTGTCAGCTTTTTATTTATATTTAAGAAAAGTTCCTGGGTCTGTTCAATATTTCGTAAAGGATATTTTGTATCCATAAACTTTGAACCCATTAGTACAGGTGGGTGGTGCATAAATATGATAATTTCATCATCGGTGTTATTTTTTATCTCATTTTTGATCCAATCCTGTTGTTCTATTGGAAGTCTGTTATTATATGTATCAAGAAAGAGAACCTGTCTATTCCACTCTTTTAGAGAGTAGAATGTTGTACTCATGTTAAATACTTCTTTTATCATTTGCGGATTATCATGATTTCCCGGAATTATAAGGTATTCAAAACCCCACTCATCCAGTTTTTCCTTAATCCATTTATAGATGTATATTTTAGGTACGTTATAGCAAAGATCGCCGGTTATTATAATGAAATTTATATTGCTGGATTTTATATCCTGGAATAGTTTAAGAAGATTACTTTTAGTACTAATGTTATATCTTAACTCTTCATCATTATCTATGTGTATATCAGTTATAACAGCAACTCTATATGGTATCATTTTTTCATTTTAGTTCTATATTAATAAGTTAACAACCGTTTATGTTTAAAATATAAAAAAAGTCGGAATACCAAGTATTCCGACTAAAAAACTAGAGCTTTTTTTTGATCATGGTTCTTGACTGAACAATAACAACAGCTAAAAGGATAACTCCTGTTGCAATGTTTTGCCACCATGTATTTAAATTTCCCTGGAGATTAAAAATTTGTCTCATAATACCAAGTATTAGAACACCAAAAAATGTTCCGCTTAGCTTCCCTCTACCACCTGTAATTAGGGTTCCACCAATTACTGTTGCAGCAATTGCATACATCTCCCATCCGTCACCTGCTGTAAACTGCCCTGAACCTAGTCTTGAAGTCATTACAAGTCCAGACACTGAAGCTAAAAGTCCGCTAATCATGTATGTTGCCCATTTTACCTTGTTAACATTAATACCCATCATCCTTGCAGCTTCAATATTTCCACCGATAGCATAAATATGTCGTCCAAATCTAGTATATTTTAACAGAAGACCACCAATAATAAGAATTAAAAGAAACCATAAAAGGGCGTTAGGTATCATTGGAATAATTTCACCTTTAGCTATTGCTTTAAAAGCTAAAGTTCTATCGGGAGTAGGTACAGATTTACTTCCCGTAGTTAAGTGAATATATCCTCTTATCCCGATCATGGATGCCAGAGTTGCAATAAATGGTACAATTTTTAATTTTACTACCATAAATGCATTTAAGGAACCAAGAGCCAATCCGGTTAGGAGGGTTAGGGCTACAACTATAACAATATTGTAACTACTCATCCTTGCTGCAACAATACCACTAATAGCCAGAATTGAACCTACTGAAAGATCAATACCACCGGCAATAATAACTATTGTCATACCAAAAGCGATAAAACCAACCATTGTGTTTTGAACAAGCAGGTTTGTCACAAAGAGTCGTGATAAGAATACATCATACTTTATAGAAGCAAATATAAATAATAATATAAATATCAGCAATGAACTGTGCTCTTTTAAAACGTATTGTAAGTTAAAATTTTTATGTTTTTTAATATCCATCACTACCCCTACCTTTTACTGTGTAAAAATCTCTGAGCCCAGAGTGCCAATATAATAATTATAGCTTTTAATATAAGTGAATATTCAAAAGATATATTATTCATATTTACCATTGTTGTTATTACCTGAATTATTAATGCACCAAAAACAGTACCAATAATATTAGGTTTTCCACCATTCATTGGTGTACCACCAATTGCTACTGCTGCTATTGCATCAAGTTCTATCATACTTCCAAGAATATTTGCATCTGATGCGGATATCCTTGCTGTATCAATAACTCCTGCAATACTTGCAAGGAAAGCACAGGTCGCATATATACCGATTTTAACAACAAATGTATTTATACCAACTAATTCTGTAGCTTTATGGTTCTCTCCTACTGCCTGGATTTTCCTTCCAAAAACCATTCTTGAAGAGATAAAATACATAATTATTATTGCTACAAATGCAATTACAACCTGTATTGGTATTTCTCCAAAAATTCTGTGTCTCCCGATAAATACATATTCAGGACTGTCTAATCTCAGAATTTTTGAGTCATTAATTATCTGTGCAACTCCCCTTATTCCGATCATTAGAGAAAGAGTTACAATTATTGGTTGTATATTGAATTTTGCTATTATAGCCCCTGCTAAAACTCCAGATAATATACCTGTAATTATACCTATTGTAATGGATTGAACAGCTCCTATACCAACAAGTTTTGCTGATACCATGGACACTAATGCCATTACAGACCCTACAGAGATATCAATTCCACCGGAAGCAATAACCCATGTCATTCCCAAAGCTACAAGCAGTGAGGATGTTACCTGTATTGCCAGGTTTCTTAAAGTATTAACACTTGCAAAATTAGGTGTAAAAATAACATTAACAATAACAATAAAAAATAGAACCATTAACGGTGAATAATCAATTAAACGATTAATAACAATGTCTCTATTTAGTCTTTCTTTAAGTGGTGCTACCATTTAAGCCTCCTAATTTTAGTTAATTACTGCTCCATGAGCAATTTTATCCATGATTGCGCTAACCGTTATGGCTTCATTCTTTAATCCACCTACTGTTTTACCATCTTTAATAACCTGAACCCTGTCACAAGACTGTACCAGCTCTTCAAGTTCTGATGATACCATTAATACGCTTATTCCATCTTCAGCAAGTTGTTCTACAAGATCAAGAATCTCTTTTTTTGCACCAACATCAATTCCTCTAGTTGGTTCATCAAGAATAAGCAGTTCAGGATGGGCACAGAGCCATCTGGCAAGTAGAACCTTTTGCTGATTTCCTCCACTTAAACTTCTTATTGGCTGATTTGGATTGGAAACTTTAATTTTTAGAGCTTTAATATATTTATCTACAATTTTATTTTGCTCTCTTCTAGAAAGGAGTCCAAACCTGGATATACTACCCATAATTGCCAGGGTTAGATTCTCTCTAACAGACATATAGGGAATAATTCCTTCAGATTTTCTGTCTTCAGAGCAGTAGGCAATTTTGTTTTTTATTGCTGCTCTAGTATTATGGATTTTAGTTTTTTCACCATTAACTTCAAAATGACCGGATGAAAGGTAGTCTGCTCCAAATATTAGCCTGATAAGTTCTGTTCTTCCTGAACCCAATAGACCTGCAAGTCCAAGGATCTCTCCTTTTCTAACTTCAATATTTTGTCCGTTTACCTTAGGCTTTGCAACAAGGTCTATACCTTTTACTATTGCCTCATCCTTAATTTTAGAGTCATTGTAAGCTTTTCTATATGAAACAATACTTGAAGCATCCATTCCAATCATTTTTGAAACCATTTCAAGTCTTGTTATATTTTCTGTTTTAGATGTTGCAACTAGTTCACCATCTTTTAATATACTCATTTCATCACTCATTTCAAAAACTTCATCAAGTCTGTGAGTAATAAATATAACCGAGATTCCTCTTGCTTTTAAATCTCTGATTACCTGAAACAGAATCTGAACTTCAGAACTGTCCAGAGAAGAGGTTGGCTCATCCAGTACAACAAGTTTTGCATTAATTGATATAGCTCTGGCAATTGAAACCATCTGCTGTATTGCTGTGCTTTTAGTAGAAAGGATATCGTTTACATTAACATCTATACCCATGGATTTTAAAATCTCATCAGCCCGTCTTTCGGTCTCTTTCCAATCTATAAAGCTATTTTTTCTAATCTCTCTCCCAAGAAATATATTTTCACAAATACTTAGATCCGGTATTAGATCCAGTTCTTGATAAACGGTACTAACACCTTTGTGATTCGCTTCAGCCGGAGAGTTAATTACTATTGTCTCTCCATCCAGGATTACTTCTCCAGAGTCCATGGTTTCAACACCTGTTAATACTTTTATTAGTGTTGATTTCCCAGCTCCGTTTTCACCCATTAAAGCGTGTACTTTCCCTCTGGAAACTATCAACTCTACATTATTTAAAGCTTTAACTCCTGGATATTGCTTATTGATATTCTTCATGTGTAATAATACATCTCTATCCAAAACATGGTCTCCTTTTTATCTGTATACAAATATGCCGACCATAATCAGCCGGCACATTTTTACATAGTCTTTAATATTTTGCTCTTCAAATTACAGGGTATAATTAGAATGCAAACTCATAGCTGTTAGCAGCATTTTTTATAGTAAAAATCTTGTCTGGAACAATTGTTTCTTTTTTAACAACTCCACCATCAAGAACTGTTTGAATTACATCAAATACTGTTGGTCCCTGCATTGGTGAACATTGAACACAAGCTTCCCACTCACCAGCAAGAATTGCATCTAAAGCTTCTTTTTGACCATCGATAGAAACGATTTTGATATCAACACCTGGAGTTAAACCAGCATCTTTAATTGCTTGAGTTACACCTAGTGCCATACCATCGTTGTGAGCGAATACATAGTCAATATTTTCAGCACCTTGTGATTCAATGATGTTAGCCATTGCATCTAAAGCTTCAGTCATATTGAAGTTACATGTTTGTTCAACAATAATTTTCATATTAGGGAACTGCTCTTTCATTACTTTTCTGAATCCTGCAGCTCTACCATCAACTGATGAAGTTCCCTCGATTCCTCTAATTTCTACAACTCTTGCAGCCGGGTTATCAGCACCTACAACTTCAGCACATCTTTCACCTTCCCAAGCTTGGTCTGAGTATACTGTTGTTAAGTAAGGACCGTTAGTAGTTCTACCTGTTGTAATAACTGTAACACCCATCTCTTTTGCTGTTTCTAGAACTGACTCTAAACCAGTATTCTCCATAGGTGCAACTACAAGGAAATCTAAACCTTGAGCTAACATATCCTCAATGTTTGATACGTGTGTAGCCATATCATCGTTAGCATCAGTATAAACATACTTAACACCACGAATTTTAGCTTCTTTTTCCATACTTTCTGTTAATGCAACCATCCAAGGATTTGGGTTACCACTCTGTGCAAAACCAACTTTAAGTTCTTTCATAGTTTTTGGTTTAGCATCCATTTTTTTGTCAGATTCTTTTGACCCATTAGCAAATACAAAACTGGTTTGTAATGCAAACAACACAACTAACAATGATACAATTTTTTTCATTTGTCTCTCCATTTTTTTTAATATCGTACTTTAAGTGTAACTCACATCTGGCAGTTGTAAATGAAATAGATTTTGAATATTGTTCATTATTATTTGATATTTATTTATTTATTATAATTTTTTTTGAAATATAAAATATTTTTTGAAAACTAGAATGCTTCATCAATATATTTATAAGCATTTTCCTTGGTGAATATTCTGTCATTATTAATGTATAGTTCTTCAATCTTTTCGTTGTTTATATGCTTGTTTATAATATCAAAAACTTTTGGTCCAAAATAGGGTGTACATCCAATTGATGCCAGAAGATCATCTGCAATAATTGCTTTTAGTGCATCTTTCTCCCCATCTATAGATATAACTGTTACATCTACACCAGGTTCAATACCAGCTGCTTTAAGGGCAATTATAGCTCCTATAGCCATTTCATCATTGTGGGCAAAAACTGCAGAAATGTTCTCTTTATGCTCTCTTATAATATTTTCCATAGCCTTTTTTCCTGCAGATCTGTAAAAATCTGCGCTTATTGAGGCGATAATATTCATTTTAGGGTACTGATTTATTATTTGTTTAAATCCTAAAGTTCTTTCTGCTGCACTGGATGATCCCGGGGTTCCTGTTAACTCGATAATATTTGCTGTCCCATTTGTTGCTTCTGCAAGTATTTTTCCTGCCTGCTCTGCTTCCCATATATTATCTGAGATTATAAGTGTCAGGTAGTCAACTCCCGGTCGCCCCTGGGTTGCTCTATCAATTAATATTACCTTGCAGTTCTTGTTTCTGGCCATTATAAGGGCTTTTCTAAAGTCGTAATATGTTTTTGGTGCAAGAATAAGATAGTCCAGGTTCTGTTCAAGTAAATACTCTATATCTTTTAATTGCTGCTCTATTGAACCTTTTGCATCTCTATAAAAGAGTTCAACCCCAAGATTTTCAGCTTCAGAAATAATACTGTTGGTTTCTGTAACCCTCCATGGACCATTGTTCTCCATCTGGGAAAAGCCAACTCTTACATCGGATATTTTCTCAACTATTCGCCTGTTTTCACTGTTTTTATTGTTAGGAGTACAACCTGTTATAAGAAACAGTATTACCAGAAAAAAATAAATTTTATTTATCATGTCGAATTTTTTCTCCAATTATGGATATTTTTATATTATTATATACCTATTACGGAATCATGAAACATCATTTTTTTGCAAATACATAATATATGTGCTATATTGTCATGTAAGAATATTGGAGGGTTGGTGCTTAAGCAGAACATACAAGATTTTTTTGGAAAAATGAATCTTCAGAAAAGGCTTTTTATATATTTTATAATAGTCTGTATAGTTCCTCTAATTACAATTGGGAGTATATCTATTTTCCTATCTATAAATTCTACAAGGGATTCAGCTATTGAATTTAGTGATTCCACCCTATTACAGGTAAAAACGAGAATTGAGGCAATTATGGATGTTGCATTTACTCTTAGCCAGCAATTAAGTGACGATTTAACAGTTCAATCAGTTCTAAGAAAACCTCTGGAAAAAAATGTATCACTAAGATATCAGACTGATCTGGCAATGGATACCTACCTTAATTATGAGCTTAACTATATAAAAGAGATTTATGGATTCTATATAATTGGCGAGAATAAGGGAAAGTATAAAAGTGCCTATAACTCTTTTTTTCAGAATGATTTAACAACTACACTATGGTATCAGACTATTATGTCTACACAAAAGCCGGTTTGGTTTTCCAAGCATAAAAATTCACAGGCAGTAAAAACCTCTGGTCAGCACTTTATATCCAGTGGTATGAGAATTGAAGATAAGGCCAGTAATAACGACCTTGGTGTTATTCTGGTGGATATTGATCTTTATGAAATTGAGAAGGTTTTAATAGATTCCTTTGGGGATCTTGGCCAAGTACTGCTTATTGATGAGAAAAACAGAATTATAGCAAATTCTGAAAATCTCTTTGCTCCTGATTCTCAAATTGTTAACAGCGCAATAACAAAACTCTCCGAGAACCCTGAAATTGTTAATTTAAAGAGTTCAATTAAAAATAATCTGGTATTAAGCAAAAAGCTGGATCATGCAGACTGGAGACTTTTGGCTATAATACCCTCATCACTTCTTTTAAAAGATAGTATTATTTCTGTAACAATTCTTGTTGTTTTATTATTAATAATAAGTTCTTTTACCTTTATTATTTCCAAAATTATTACTTCCACAATAACTATTCCTATTAATAATATGATTTCCTTAATGAAAGAGGTAGAGTCTGGAAATCTGAACGTAAAAACCGAGGTTAATTATGATGATGAAATCGGCCGTTTAAGTGATAGTTTTAATACAATGACTAATAAAGTAAAGACTCTAATGGATAAAAATGTTGAGGAGCAGGTAAAGTTGCGAAAGTCAGAGTTAAAAGCCCTGCAGTCCCAGATTAATCCCCATTTCTTGTATAATACCCTTGATTCTGTTGTATGGCTTGCAAGGATGAAACAACATGAAGATATAATAAAAATTATTAGTGCAATAACCAGGCTGTTCAGAATTAGTTTAAGCAGAGGAAATGATATAATATCTATTGATGAGGAGATATCTCATGTTACAAACTATCTTCTTATTCAAAAGTTCAGGTATAGAACACAGTTTAATTACTCCATTGATATTCCGGAATCTATTACAAACTATAAAACTCTAAAACTAATAATACAGCCTCTTGTGGAGAATGCTATCTATCATGGTATTAAATTAAAAAGAGAGGGTGGGACGATATCTATAGTAGGTTTTGAACTGGAGCATGATATTATTATAAAGGTTATTGATACAGGGGCAGGTATGACAGTTGACAGATTGAACGCCATACATGAATATCTAGAATCGGGAGAGAGCAATAATATTACAATGTATGGTATTAAAAACGTAAATGAAAGGATAGAGATATTTTTTGGTAAATCCTATGGACTTCGTTTTACCAGCGAAGTAGGAAAAGGAACAACCGCAATAATAAGAATTCCAAAATATTCAGGAGATAATACAAGTGCTAAAAACAGTTATAATTGATGATGAAGATTTAATTAGAGAGGGGCTTGTTGCATCTATTAATTGGAATGATCTTGGGTTTGAAATTGCCGGTCAGGCATCAGATGGTGAGAGAGCTATTGAACTTATACAGAATTTAAGGCCGGATATTATAGTTACAGATATAAGAATGCCTTTTATGAATGGTCTGGAGTTAATAGAATTTATTAAACCCATGGTGCCTGAATCCTATATAATAATTATTAGTGGGCATGATGAGTTTCAGTATGCCCAGAAGGCTTTACAGCTAGGAGTTTACGATTTTATTTTAAAACCCTTTGAGCTGGACTATTTTGTAAAGGTTTTAACTAAAATTAAATATGATTACACAATTAAAAAGAGCAGTAATCGATCTGTCCTTCCAAAAGAGGATGTGGAGTCTCTTAAAATAGGTTTTTTAAAATCAATATGTCTTAATAAGATTGACGACGATCAGATTATTAACAGATTGAGAATTTATGATCTTCAGTATTTGGAAGAGAGACTCTTTGCTACAATTATTGTCCAAATTGATAACTATCATATCTCTATTTCGGATAATACTTTTGATGAAATTAATGATGTACATAAGGTTTATCATCAATTAATAGAGAGTGTTGTAAAAGGTGAGGAGAAGATTCATCTTATTGAAGGAAATTCCGGGGATATAATACTCCTTCTTAACAGTACTAATGAGCTGGATTTATATAATAAGATTAGTAATTTAACAACCCAGTTAAGATGCGTCTTTGATAATGAGTCCAACCTGTCAGTTACAATAGCCTATAGTCAGATAGTGAATTCAATTTATAATATACATAAATCGTATAAGCAGTCATATAAAGCCTGTAACCAGCGTTTTGTAATTGGTTATAATCACAATATCTCCTATGATATAACCGAGTCTCATCAGAATAATCATATAGCAAAATCTAATGTTCCTCAAATTAAATTTGATAGAAAGGCTTTTTCAGACGTCATAAAAGAGGGGGATAATTGTAAAATTTCTGAATATATAGATTCTATATTTAGTGAGATGTCAAATAAAGGGGGCGGTTCTGCACTTTTTGGAACAATGTTTGTTACCTCAGTTTATATAGAGCTGTTAAATATATTGGAAAATCAGGATCTTACAATTGGAGATCTATATGATGATCCAATTGCAATATACAAGCATCTTTCAATTTCAAAAAATATTGATGACTCAAGGGAGTTAATTACAGAAATTGCCGAAAAGGTCGCCCACCATCTAAGTTTAACAGGTTCTGAGCAGTATGACATGAGAATAAAAGAGGCTATAAATTATATAGAAAAGAATTTTGCAAACCCCAATATAACTCTGCAGGAGGTTGCAGAACATATTAATATGGGGGTTTGTTACTTTAGCAGCACATTTAAAAAGGAGACCGGAGACTCATTTATTAACTATTTGAATAATACCAGAATAGAAAAAGCCAAGGATCTGTTTGAAAAAACATCATATAAAGCCTATGAAATCTCTTACATGGTTGGATATAAAACACCAACCTACTTTAGCTCTCTATTTAAAAAGATACTCGGTATATCTCCAACGGAGTATAAAACTCAAAAGCTGATTGCAGATTAATTTTTAGGAGTTAATGCTGAAATTCCTAATCGTGCCAATTCTTCATCTTCCTGTCCGCTCATCCCGCTAACAGCTACAGCTCCTATTACCTCATTATTAACAATAATTGGCACACCTCCCTGGAGGCCTGTATATCTTATATCTCCTAAATCTGTAATATTGAATTGGTTAATTTTAGAATTCTCTCCCAGTTCTCCGCTGGTCTGTTTATCTCTTGCTGCAGTAAATGCCTTGTTTATAGAGATATTAATTGATGAGAGAGGACTTTTGTCTGTTCTGAAAAAAGATAATAACTCTCCATGACTATCTACAACAGAAACCGAAACTCCTTTATCAAGAGGGATTATATACTCTTTTATCTTGTTATTAATTAACTCAACATCCTTTAGTGTTAACTTGTAAATTGTATCCATATTTTATATTCTACAATTATTTTTTATATATTGAAATAAGAATATTGTTTTTTTTATTATTGGACAATCACAATAAGCTGTTTTATAATCGTACTTAGAGGGAAGGAAAATGATTAGGAATAAATTTTACAAACAACTTTATAAACTGGAAAAAGATGTACTTAATATTATAAATGAAGATGGAAGTAGTGACCTAACAAAGCGATTTACATCAATTCGTAAATACTCCGGTATTGCAAAGGGCATAAATATCTTTATGTCAATAATGGATAACCTTATATATAAATTAAAAAGTGCAGCCAGAGATAGTGGTGAGAATCTTTCTGTTTTAAATAGTAAGTCCAAAGAAGTAAGTAATGCATCCGATGTAATAGCCAAGGAGTTGCAGGAGATAGAGAAGAGGATGGAAGTTCTCTCTAATGCAATTGAAGAAGTTAAAAACAAGAGTCAGAATGTTACTGATTCGTCTCTCAATATCTCAAGTGAAATTGAGAAGCAGTCTGTAGCATTGGAAGAGTCTTCTGCTGCTATTACCCAGATGACTGCCTCTATAAGAAGTATAACAAATACTACTTCTGACAGATTTTCAATAATTGGAGAACTAAAGAATGTTGCCAATACAAGTAGTAATAAAATTCAGAAAAATGAGGACATTATTGGTCAAATAGCAAATAAAGCCGATCAGATTCAAGCATTTATTGCAATTATTGATAATGTTGCTGCTCAGACCAATTTGCTAGCAATGAATGCTGCAATAGAGGCTGCCCACGCAGGGGAAGCTGGTAGAGGTTTTAGTGTTGTTGCTGATGAAATCAGAAAACTTGCTGAGAGTACCGGGGTAAATGCAAAAAATATTGGTTCTACAATGAATGAGATTCTTTCGGGAATACATCAGGCTCAGACACTTTCAAGGGATGTTACAGATTCATATAAGTCTATTTTAAATGGTGTTGATCAGTTTGCTGACAGTATTACTGAGGTTTCAGCAGGTTTAACCCAGCTCTCGTCCGGTACCGGTGAGATCGATAAAGCCCTAGCTGAATTATCCTCTGTAACAAGTGATGTTAAAGAGTCTTCAGTAAGTATTATAAATGACTCTGAAGAAATTTTAAACTCAATGGATAAAGTAAGTCTTTTAACAGAAGAGAATACAAAATTTATTGGGAAAATAGGTGACCAGGTTGATCTTTCTAACTCAATTATTTCTGAATTTGACACTATTTGTAGCAGCAGCTATACAGACATAAACTCACTTTTAAAACAGGTAGACAGATATAAGATAACAGATTTGGGTTCACTAAGAAGTGGGGATGATCAGCAGTTAATTATGTGGAATTCTGTACAGAAAGTAATTCCTCCACGGCCTGCAAACCCAGACTCCTTTCCAAAATCTGACTCGAGACACTGGCATGATACAGAATATGCAGGATATGGGGTTAAGAAAGCTGAATTACCAAAATCACCATGTGATGGTCCAAATGGTAAAAAAGTTGCAGTATTCATCCCAGGGGATCACCCTTATTATAAAGCCTATCAGTTAGGAATGGGCAAAATTGCCAAGTTAATGGGTGTAAATCTGGAATTTACAGTAGGTGACTGGACTGGGGGGCCACAGGTTAAGTTTTTTGATAAAATTATGAATTCAAAACAGGACATGGTTATTATTATTCCAGCTGAAAGAAAGAATTTTGAGTCTCAGATTATTGCAGCCTATAATAAAAATATCCCAATTATTGTATCCCAGGAAGCACCATCCCAGGAAGCATTTAAATACATTATTAGTTATACAGGTTTTGATGATTGGGGTAGCCATAGATTCTTTGGTAGACATTTTGCTGATACTTTAAACAAACAGGGTGGATATGCCATAGTAGAACATTTGGAAGGAACAGGACAGAATACAGCCAGATGTTATGGTTTCTCTACTGAGATTACAACCTATGCCCCTGAAATGAAATTATTGGATATGAAGGGTACTGAACTTGATGAAGAGAAAACCCTTGTATTAGTAAGATCCTGGTTAAAGAAATATGGAGATCAACTAAAAGGGATTTACTCTGCAGATAGTTTGTATCCTGTTAAAGGGATTGTTAGAGCTATTGAAGAGAGTGGAAGAAAGGATATTATTGTTTATACAACAGGTGTTAATAAATTCTCACTGGACATGACAAAGGCAGGTAAGTGTCATGGAATCAGGTGGGAATCTGCAGAAGCTGATGGAGCATTGGCTGTTGAAACTGCATGTAACTGGTTTAGTGGACTATTTGTTGAGCCTATTAAATTTCTGCCATACAGTTGCGTTACAATTAAAAATGCAGATGATTACTACCCTGCACAATGGTAGAATTTCTGTAGTTGTACAAATTGATCCTGAAGTTAATACTTCAGGATTTTTTTCATTTTTCATTTTTAAATTTTACCGGGGATATTCCCGTTGTCTTTTTAAATTGGGTTGAAAATTCATATTGAGACTTATATCCAAGAAGATCTGATACCTCGCCAATTGACTTATCGGAGGTTTTTAATAGTTGGCAGGCCATGTCTATTCTTCGTCTTACAATATACTGTCCCGGGGAGATTCCCAGGCTCTCTTTAAATCTTTTTCTGAATGACTCGTAACCAAGTCCTTTATCATTACAATATTCCTGTAGATTAATTCTTTTTTTTAAATCTTTAGTAAAGTCAGTACAGCACTTATCAATAATTTTCTGAGGGATATCGAACTTAATATTTGCAATTGACTGGTTAAGAATCTCCCTTAAAAAAGAGATATTTGCAATAAGAAGTTCCGGTATTTCTGACTCCGGGCAATTTTCAAGGTTTTTCATCTTGTGAAATATTGACTCTTCAATAACTCTATCCGGTGTATAATTAAATACAGGAATGTTTTTATTTATTATTCTCATATTAACTAAAAAGTTGAAAATTTCTGTACCAAAATCCATATAACATTCTGACCAGTTACTATCGGGATCCAGAATTGTTGAATGTATTGCCCCTGGAAAACGCTGATAAATTGTTCCGGGAGAAAGGTTATACTCATTCCCATCACTATCAATATACTTTCCCTGACCTCTAATTACGTATACTACTGAATAGTAGAAGAATTTAGTATCTTTTACATCAATTCTCTGACCAAATTTGTGGAGGAATCCAAAACCTATCTGTGCCCCTGTATTATTTATACCAACAGACCTTACTACTTTACATGATTCTATGTTATCAATACCCGGATAATTCATATTATAAAAATACCATTTAACATATAAATTATACCAGTAAAAATATTTATTTTTTCAAAAAATGAATTATTCTTATTATATGGAATATAACTTAAGACACAATTTAAAACCCTGGGAAACACCTGAACTAACAGGTATTAATAGAATTCCCGCAAGAGCTACACTGTACCCATATACTACAGTAGAAGATGCTCTATTAATGGACAGATCTAAGAGTTCTTTTGTCTCTTTAGATGGTAACTGGAAATTTAATCTTTATGAAAAACCTGAAGTAGTGGAACAGGAGGTTTTTAACTCAGATTATAACGATTCAGCCTGGGGTAATATTGTTGTCCCTGGAAACTGGACTGTGCAGGATAAAGGTGATCTGCCAATTTATTGTAACGTTCAAATGCCTTTTAAAATAGAACCACCTTTTGTTCCCGAAATGAATCCAACAGGAATTTACAGAACTGAATTCAATATTGAAGAGGGATTTGAAAACAAAAGAACAATTATCCACTTTGCCGGGGTTGAGAGTGCTTTCTACCTCTATGTAAATGGAAAACAGGCTGGTTTTAGTAAAGATTCCAGAACACCGCAGGAATTTGAAATTTCAGACTTTATTAAAGCAGGAAAGAATTCCCTTAGTGTAATGGTAATCAGATGGTCAGATGGAAGCTTTTTAGAAGATCAGGATCATTGGAGAATGGCTGGTATTCATAGAGAGGTTTATATATATACCCAGGAAAAAGTATATATAGAGGATGTTTTTGTAAAGGCAGGCCTTGATGATGACTATGTTGATGGTACATTGAATGTAAAAATAAAGATTATGAATAAAAATGCTGTAAAGGATATCTACAGTATCGATTTCTCAGTATATGACAGGGCCGGTAAGAGAATTATATTAGATGAAAATACCAGAGAGACAAATGGTAGACCTCATGTTCATACCTGGGATCCGGAACAGACTAAATTAGGAAATAGTATCAGATTAAATTACTCTGTTGAGAAACCTTTAAAATGGACAGCTGAAACACCAAATCTTTATGTGGCTGTTGTTACTTTAAAGGATAGTACCGGTAAAATAGTTGAAGCTACTTCTACCAGATTTGGATTTAGAAAGGTTGAACTAAAAAATAAAGAGATGCTTATAAATGGTAAAGCAGTTCTTATGAAAGGTGTTAATAGGCACGACCACCATGAGTTCAACGGGAAAACTGTAGACAGAGCAACAATGATCAAGGATATTGAACTTCTTAAACAGTTCAACTTTAATGCTGTTAGATGTGCCCATTATCCTAATGATGTAATGTGGTACGATCTGTGTGATGAGCACGGAATCTATCTGGTGGATGAAGCTAATATTGAAGCCCATGAATTTTATGACTTTTTATGTCGAGATTCCAGATTTTTACCGGCATTTATGGATCGAGTAACCAGAATGGTTCAGCGGGATAAAAACCATCCATCTATAATTCAGTGGTCATTAGGGAATGAATCCGGTTATGGACAGAACCACGATGCCTGCGCCGGCTGGATAAGAGGTTTTGATGACAGTAGACTTCTTCATTACGAAGGTGCAACTCGAATGGAGTATGGTCAGGCAGAAAACTCATTTGAACCAGGTAGGGGAAACAGAGTAACAGATATTTTCTGTCCAATGTATCCTACCCTGGAAAATATGGTTAAATGGGCTACAGAAGTAGATGATCCAAGACCATATATACCGTGTGAATACAGCCATGCAATGGGTAACAGTAATGGTAGTTTAAAGGATTACTGGCACCTTTTTGAAACTGTTAAAGGGTTACAGGGAGGATTTATCTGGGACTGGGTTGACCAGGGACTTAAAAAGTATGATGAAAATGGTGTAGGTTACTGGGCTTACGGTGGTGATTATGGTGAGAAGTATCATGATTTTGACTTCTGTATAAATGGTATGATCTGGCCTGACAGAACTCCACACCCATCTATGTATGAGTTTAAAAAACTTACTCAACCTTTTGCAGTTAAGGCTCTTTCCTTAATTGGTGGTGAGTTTGAAATATTAAATAAAAAATATTTTACTACTTTAGATGATCTGGATGTAACCTGGGAATTGATGGTAAATGGTATTGCTGTTCAAAGTGGGCTTCTAGGAAGCTATAGTATTGAACCAGATGCAACTGTTAAAGTTAGAGTTCCATTTAAAAAGCCGGTAATGAATGCTGGAGATGAGTGTCACTTAAACTTTCATTTTGTTATGAATCAGGATACATCCTGGTGTGCTAAAGGTCATGAATTAGGTTGGGAACAGTTTGAGATGCCATTTGTTTCTTCATTGGATGATGCACCAAAATCCCAAAAGAATGTAACTGTAATTGAGAAAGATTCTGAACTTATTCTAGAGGCTAATAACTCGAAGCTTATAGTTAGTTTGGATACAAACTCAGTTAAATCTATCTCTGTAAAAGGAAAAACCGTTGTTTCTTCTGGGATTGAACTTAATATGTGGAGAGCTGTAACAGATAATGACGGAATCCGGGGTTGGAGTGGTCAGGACTTTAAACCTATGGGGCTTTGGATGAGTGCAGGTTTCCATGAATTAAAAACTGTAAGTGCAAAAGTTGAGTCTAACCTTGATACTATAACTATTAAAAAAGTATGGGTTGGAACCGACAAAGCCAAGGAGATTGAGCATATACTAACTCTTTCAATGGATGAAAGTGGTGAGATTCTTGCAAGTAACTTTATTTCAGCTGATAGTGAGCTACCTAGTTTACCAAGAGCAGGTGTTACTTTTACTGTAGAAGAAGGATTTGAGGAATTAGCCTGGTTTGGTAAAGGTCCACAGGAAAATTACATTGATAGAGATGCAGGATATCCTGTTGGACAATACTGCAGCACTGTTACAGACCAGTTTACACCATATATTCTTCCTCAGGAGTGTGGTAATAAGTGTGATGTTAGATGGTTTACTTTACAGGACTCTAGCAACAGAATTGAATTTAAAACAGATGACAGGTTTGAATTCAGTGTAAGTCATTATGGTTCCAAGGAACTTTTTAGCAGAACTCATACAAATGAGCTAGTTAAAAATGAAAAAACCTTTGTAACAGTGGATAAAATCCAGAGAGGTGTTGGTACAGGAAGTTGTGGTCCTCAAACAAGACCGGAATACTGTGTTGAACCAGGTGAATATAGTTTTGATTTTAAAATAAAACTGGGTTAATATACTTAATATGGCAGAGGGAAACTTCTGCCATATTGAGGTACTTATGACAAAATCAATTAGAAATGCCTATATGATAGGCAAGTTTAACAGTAAAAAGTTTTATGATTGGTGGTGGCACTCATTTTGTGCAGTAAACAGAAAAACAGGTGAGCTGGAACCATTTTTTATTGAGTATTATGTAATAAATCCCGGTTTGGGAGGGGATAATCCTATCTTTGGGCAACTTCCCGGTAATAAAAAACCATCCTATGCAATGATAAAAGCCGGAAAATGGGGTGAAAACAGAGCCCAAATACATAATTTCTGGGGTATAAACTCATTTAAAGCATCAAAAAAAGAGATGAATGTTCAAATAGACTCTAATGTAGCCACAGAAAATGTTCTTAAGGGACGTGTTTCTGTTTTAAGAGAAGTCCCAGAAAACCACCCGGAGTATATGACTGATTGGGGTGAAATGAGTTGGGATTTAAAAGTTGAAAAGAGACTTAATTTCTCAGTAGGTTACGGTGCATCAAAAATTTTTAGAAGTATGAATCTGTTTTCAATGTTTTGGCATGTTCAGGGAATGAAAGCAGAATATAGTGGGACTATTGTTTATAATAATCAACCTTATGATGTTATTCCACAAAGCTCCTATGGGTATCAGGATAAAAATTGGGGAAAAGATTATACAAATCCCTGGATATGGCTTAACTGCAATAATTTCAGGGATAAGGATGGCAAGAGTTTAACAAACAGTTCTCTGGATATTGGGGGAGGCAACCCAAAAATTGGTCCAATAAGTTTAGGGGAGAAGATTCTGGTCTGCTTTTATTTGGAAGGCAGAAAGTTTGAATTTAATTTTACCCATCTTTTATTTCAGAAACAGAACTGGAAATGCTATGAGGATGAGAACAATATTTACTGGGATGTAGATGTAAGTAATTTAAAACACAGATTAAAAGTAAATTTTTCCTGTAAAAAGGATGGGATGATTCTTGTAAACTACGAAAATCCTGAAGGTTTAAAAAATCATAAAAAACTCTGGAATGGAGGGTATGCACAAGGAACTCTGGAACTTTATGAAAAAAAGAGTAATATATTGCTTTGCTCCTTAACCGGAGAAAATGGTGGTTGTGAATATGGAAGATATTAAAGAAGAGAAACCTTACTTACAACTATCCATTCACTGTTGGTGTACTCCATTGTAAGAATATAGGATCTTTCCTGAGTTGTTCCATCGGTTATGGAGGCAACAATACTAACTGTGTTATTGCCTTTAACTTTGTAAAGGGTATCAGCTACACTTATTTTAGAACCCTCAGTTGTCTCACTGTTACTGTAGTCGCTTATTTTTTTTATATTATAAAGCCTGCTCCTTAGTTTCTGGCAGACTTCATCAGAGGGATCAAACTCTTTTTGCTGGATTTTATCTTTTTGATCAGTAAATATTGAGATAAAAACAGAACTTCCATTATCAATTTCTCTGGAGCTGTTTCCAAGAAAATATTCAAAAGCTGTTAGTTGAATATCTTCAATATCATTGGGATTATATAAATTACAGGAAATAATATTTATAGTGATAATTAGAAGTATTGTTTTAAATTTTTTCATAATTAACTATTATTATATTTACAAAACAGTAAAGTTGTAAAGGAATCAGGATTATTTATTTAAAAAAATGAATATTTAATCTTTATGTTGTCTATTTAATTCCTTATGTAGTTATAAATAATGTGTATATTTATAAAAAAGTTCTGCAAAAAAAGATAGTGCTAGTTTTTTTGATTAAGCAGATATATAATAGAATTAAATTGTGGAGGTTACAATTATGAAAAAAATATTATTATTTGTATCGTTGATAATGTTGACATCAGGCCTTTTTGCTCAGTTTCAAATAGGGCCTACTGCAATGTTAAATTTACAACTTACTGGTGAAGATGTTCAGTACATCGCTGAAGAAGGTGCATCGGTTGTAAATGAGTTATCAATTGATGATTTTACATTTGGTGTAGATACAAGACTTAATCTTGGATTATTACAGATTGGAGCATATGGTTTATTCTCTCCTGGTTATGATTTAAGTAATATTACTGATGGTGCAACTATTCGAGCTTTTTTTGATGCAGGTGTAACCATTGATCTGTTTATATTACGATTAAGTGCTGGTGTTGGACCATCTATGGATTTCCTTTTATCAGAAAATGCTGACTCTACAGAGACATTTGATGCTGGTTTCAATATGAAAATCAGTGCTGATGTTCAATTAGGGGGAATAGCTGCAAGTGTTGTTTATTTAACAGATGTAAAGCTGACAGTTGAGGATATTTCCAAAGCATTTCAAAATATTAATGGATTTGTTGGTGTAAGCTTACTTTTCTACTAATAATGTCTTACAATTAAACTGTGCATAGAAAGCTCTATTTATTAATAGAGCTTTTTTTTCATCAAAATATTTTATTTCATAAAAAGGATTTTATTATGAGTAACAGTTTAAAAAGGAAGAAATTTTTCTCAATTCGATCTGTCTATATCTCAATTTATGGACTTTTTGCTGTGTTGTGCGTGTTTATAGCACTGGCCCTTGTTGGTAATATAAAAAAAAGTGATGACAGTATATCCAGATTTATGACTAGATCACAAAAAGCAGACAGTATTTTACTGGATATAACTTTTGCCACCGGTTATGGAGGTTTAATTCATAACTTTAAAAATTATATTATTAGTAAAGATGTACAGTATTTTGATAAAGTAGATGCACAGTACAAAAAATTTCAGGAATTAACTCAAGAGCTGAAAAATTTCCTGGATTTGACAGAGGAAGAGAAGACAAGTATTAAAATCCTTGAAGATACAATGGGAGAGTACAGATCTAAGGCCAATGTTTTAAAGAAATCCTTTTCTGAACCTGATATTGATATAGAAACTATTAATAAAATTTCAATAGTTGATGATACAGCAGCAATAAAGGCAATAAAAGATTTAAAGAGATCATTTGGGGATGAAGCAGCAACCCAGGGAATCTTTGTCCAACAGCAGAGTAGTCTACTGGTAAAAATTGCTATAGGAACAATAGTTGCAATATTAGTTTTGTCAGGCTCCCTTCTTTTTGTTATATATAGGATGATGTCTGATCAACTAACATATTTTGCTGCAGTTACAAAAGAGATGGCTAGAGGGGATCTCTCAAAAAGAGTAGATATAAATCTAAAGGATGTTATAGGAGATCTTTCCAGAAATTTCGACTCTTCTATTGAGTCATTTTCCAGAATGATTGGGAAAGTTCAAACTTCCGCAACTGATAATGGTGAAATAAATAGCCAACTACTGGAAACTGTAGAGAAGAGCCTGGATGAAAGTAGCCAGATATTAAAGAGTGCAAAGAATAGCAACCAGCAATTTTATTCTCTAATGGATAAGATAAATACCAGCTCATCGACAATTGAGGAGATACAGGCTCTTGTTAATAACTTTTCTAACAGGTCTATCGATCAGGTTAGCGCAGTAGATCAGACTTCATCATCTGTAGAGGAGATGATAGCTTCAATAAAAAATGTTGCTAAAATTTCTGATGCAAAACTGGCTATAACAAAGGATCTGGTTAGAGTTACCCTGGAAGGAAACAGCCTGATAAGTGATACAAATGATGTAACCCACCAGATTAGTAGCAGTGCCACAGGTATGCTTGAAATTTCCGATGTTATTAATAATATTGCATCCCAGACAAATTTACTGGCAATGAATGCTGCTATTGAGGCAGCCCATGCAGGTGATGCCGGAAAGGGTTTTGCTGTAGTTGCTGATGAGATAAGAAAATTGGCAGAATCTACAGGTTCAAATGCCACATATATTTCTGAAAATCTGAAGAGGTTAATGATTGATGTAGAACAGGCACTTGAGTCCAGTAATAAAAGTGGAGAGGCTTTTTCGGAAATAGAGAAACATGTAAAAGATGTTGCCCACTCCTTTGAAGAAATTCAGATGAGTATGAGTGAATTATCCCAGGGAAGTATGGAGATTCTAAATAGTACAGAGTCTTTAAAAAATATCTCCAGTGAGATTGAGATTGGAAGTCAGGAGATGAATATTGGAATTAAAAATATTAATGATTCATTACTTGAAATTAAAGAGTACGGCTATAAATCCAAGAGTATTATGGAAGAGATTGAGGAGAGATCTGAAGCTATAAATAGTCTGGTATCCAATGTCTCAGGTCTTACTGATACCTCAAACAAAAAATTGAAACTTCTTTTAGATGAAGTTGAACTATTTAAAGTATAAAGTGAATAATATTGCCCTTTAACTTTTTAGCTTAAAGGGCTAATATAAAGTATGAAAAAATTTATTTTGTATATAGCATTTCTTTTGGGGGTACAAATCTTCCCTCAAACAATAATTTTTGAACCGGGAGAATTTTCTAATTCATCAGATCAACTAATAATAGATAAAGAGCATAATATCTATAAAAGACCATATAATAGTAAAATTGATGGAAACTACATAATAAAGCGTATAAATGTTGTTCCAAATTCAACTAACTCTACAGTTGAATTCTATGGAAAGGAATATAGAGCCAAGTATTACATTTATCCTGGAACCCAGGAAACCATATATCTGTTTAAAATACCTAATCTTGGAAATTTATCTCTAACACTCTTTAGGGAGGATGGAAAAATTAAATACCTTTATAAGATACCAAACAGGGGATTATTTTCTAAAAACCCGTTAAGGGAGCTTCCTGAAAGTGATAAAGAACTTTTAAAAAGCAGAGGTTTTAGTGAACAGGATATAAATTATATTAAAGATGATGAGAAATTTACTCTTTTTTATACCGGCTGTGCTACTTTTAAGAAGTAATTAGGTGCTCTACTAATATTTTTGCTCCAATTATAATTAGTACACAACCACTAACAATTTCCACACCTTTCTCCAGGAGATGTCCAAAAAGTTTTCCAACTTTAATTCCAATTATACTTAGAATAAAAGTAATACTTCCTGCTGTTATTGTCATTACCATAATATTTGCATTAAGAAGCGATGCGGAAAATCCTGCAGCTAAAGCATCGATACTTGTGGCAATAGCAGCAATTAGGAGAGTTTTTGTATTAAAGAAATCTTTACTCTCTTCCTCACACTGGTCAAATGACTCTTTTATCATATGCAGGCCAATAATAAATAGAAGAATAAAAGCAATCCAATGGTCAAACTTCTGAATGTCAAAGGGTAGATTTTTACCTGTGTAAAAGCCTAATAATGGCATTAATGCCTGAAATCCTCCAAAAAAAAGGGCAACCTTTAATGTTTCAGGTATGGTTACACTTTTTTTACTTAAACCGCAAGTTATTGAAACTGCAAATGCATCCATAGCCAGAGCAATAGCTATAATAATTATCTCCAAAGTTTTCATCAAATACCTCAATTTTCTTTTAATATATTATAATTTGTCGTAATATTATATACAATATTAGTAAAATAAGGAGTTATAATGAGCGAAAAAATTATCGGCATTAGTGAAAGACCTTCCATTGGTAAATGGATTCCACTAAGTCTGCAACATGTTTTTGCAATGTTTGGTGCAACAGTATTGGTTCCGGCACTAACTGGTTTAAGTCCAACAACAGCACTGTTTACCTCTGGAATTGGAACTTTAATTTATATTTTAATAACAAAAGGTAAAGTTCCTGCATATTTAGGATCATCATTTGCATTTATTGCCCCAATTATTCTGATTTCTTCAAAATATGGTGTTCCTTATGCAATGGGTGCTGCTTTCTGTGTCGGTTTAATGTATACCTTGGTTGCGTTAATTATCCGACAATTTGGTAAAGGGTGGATTGACAGGGTTCTTCCTCCGGTTGTAGTTGGTTCAATAATTATAGTTATTGGTTTAACACTAGCACCTGTAGCTATGGGTATGGCAATGAATACAGTTGTAGATCCTGCAGGTTACAGTCTTGTCCATCTATCAATTGCGGGAGTTACTCTGGCAATTGCTGTAATCTCATCAATAGTTTTAAAGGGATTTTTTAATGTAATTCCAATTTTAATAGGTATTGTAGGTGGTTATCTGTTTACATTGATAATGGGAAGTTTTATTCCGGCTTATCATCTGATTGATTTTGCAGCAATATCTCAAGCAGCTCCATTCTCATTACCAACCTTTCTATTTCCTAAATTTGGTTTAATCCCTATAGTAACATTTTTACTAGTAGCTTTTGCTACAATTGCCGAGCATTTAGGTGATACTATGGTTCTTGGAAAAGTTTGTAAAAAGGATTTCTATAAAGAACCAGGTATACATAGAACTTTAACAGGGGATGGTGTTGCAACTTCTGTTGCTGCACTGTTTGGTGGACCACCAAATACAACTTATGGTGAGAATGTTGGTGTTATGGCAATTACAGGAGTACACTCAGTTTGGGTTACTGGTGGAGCTGCTGTAGTAGCAATTATTCTATCTTTTATTCCACCTGTTGGAGCTTTTATCCAGACAATACCTGCCCCTGTAATGGGAGGTGTATCGGCTATGTTATTTGGAATTATTGCATCTGCTGGTATTAGAACAATCTCCGAGAGTGGGATTAATTATGGGGAAAAGAGAAACCTTACAATAAGTTCGGTTGTTCTTGTTGTTGGAATAGGTGGTGGTAAAATTATTGCTCCTATTACTGAAGGTGTATCATTTGAACTGGGAGGAGTAGCATTAGCTGCTTTTATTGGTATTATTTTAAATCTTATACTTCCAAAAAGTTTAAATGACATTCCGGAAGAGACTGCTGAAGAGATGATTCAACACGAAATTGATAAATAACAGATAGGGGTTTATATAGCCCCTATTTTTTTTAAGTCTGCAGTGCATTTTTCAGGTGTTGTAAAATGTACTGTTTTAATTCCTATCTCTTTAGCGGTTTTTATATTTGCTTCGGAATCATCAATAAATATTGTTTCGTTTTTTTCCAGACTATATTTCTCTAATATGTAATTAAAAATTGATTTGTCCGGTTTTATCATTTTAACAAAACATGAAAATTCAATTCCACTAAAAAGCTCCCAAAAGTCGTAGTTATCAGTTAAAAAGTTTGCAAAATCAATATGCATATTGGATAGAACATAGAGGTTATGGCCGTTCTTTTTTGTTTCTTTTATAATATCTACAGTTTCTTTATTAAGAGTTAAAGCATTCGGAACAGAGTCCAGAGACATTTTTATTCTTTTTTTTTCTATACCTGTTCTGATAAAAGATCTATTTATAGCCTCTTCTGTTAAAAGTGTACCTCTGTCCATCTCTATCCAGTCCGGGTGGAAAAAAAGATTATCAGCTATCAGTTTTCTTTCTGACTCATCATCAAAAAGTTTTTTAATAAGTTTTTCGGGTTGCCAATTAAATACAACACCACCAAGATCATAAATTATATTCATAATGTATTGTATAGTTTATTCTTTACAGTTTAAAGATATTCGTTGTTAAATATCATGGTAGCTAAAACTGTATTTTTTGGTTTATACTGGTGATAGGAAGGTATTATGGAAAAATTCTGGCAGGAACGTAGAAGTGGGAGTTTAATTCAGAGACCCGAAAATCATAGAGACTCATATGAGAGGGATAGAGCAAGAATAATTCATTCTGCTGCTTTTAGACGTTTACAGTCTAAAACCCAGGTTCTAGGCGTTACTGATGGGGATTTTCACAGAACTAGATTAACTCACTCAATGGAAGTGGCTCAAATAGCTAAGGGTATAGTAACCCAACTTGCCGGTAAGAATAAATTTCTGCCTCCTGTTGATCTTGTGGAGGCTATTAGTCTTGCTCATGATATAGGACATCCTCCCTTTGGGCATGGTGGTGAACTTGCTTTAAATACTATGATGCGTTACTGGGGTGGCTTTGAAGGGAATGGCCAGACATTAAGGCTTTTATCCAAACTGGAAGCCCATACTCCGGGTTTTGGACTAAACCTTACCAGGAGATCTCTTCTTGGAGTTATTAAGTATCCAGTAAATTACTCCCTATTAATAAAAAAGAGTGTGGAAGATGAAAAAAGTGTAAAAGTACATCCTCCAAAATGTTTTCACGATTCTGAACTGGATGTTTTTGACTGGATCATGAAACCATTTTCTAATAATGACAGGGAGCTGTTTTCCTCCTATATTCATCCTACAGAATTTAAGGTTGGCAAGACCCAATTCCACTCCCTTGATACATCTATAATGGAACTTGCAGATGATATTTCCTACGCTGTTCATGATTTTGAAGATGGAGTTGCATTAAAACTTATAACCAGAGATGTATGGGATGATGTGGAGAGTCGTGTTGATCCTTTATGGCTCAATAAAATGGGGTTAAAAAATGTTAGACAGGATATTTTTAACTCAGAGGATGATTTTAACCATTCAAGGAAGAGAGCCATTGGTGGATTGGTTCATGCTTTAATTATCTCTGCACAAATTATAGAAGTTGAGGGTTTTGAATCATCAATTCTTAATTCCAATGTCGTTTTAACCCAGGAAGCTCAGGTCTTACTGGATGTATTAAAGGAAATTACTACAAAATACATAATTAAGTCTCAATCCGGTCAGACTATTGAGTATAAAGGTCGTCATCTGGTTACAAGACTTTTTGAGGCTATCTCATCGGATCCTGAAATGCTGATGCCAAAGGATTTTGTAAGTGTTTATAAAAGACAGGAAACCGAGTCTGAGAGCAAGAGAGTAATTTGTGATTATATAGCCGGAATGTCAGATGCATACGCAGGGAAAATTTACAGCAGACTATTTATTCCCGGAAGTGGTACTGCATTTGATCTGTTGTAACCTGGAATATAGAGGAGAAGTTTATGGATTTCAGGATTCTTGTAATTGAGGATGATAAAACCCTGTTAAAATTGATTGAGAATTCATTACTGGACTCAGGTTATTTTGTAACTGCATCCAGTTCCGGGCGGGATGGGCTGAGCCATATAAGAATAAGCTATTATGATTTAATTGTTACAGATCTTGATCTTGGGGATATAAATGGTCAGGAAATTATAAGTAACATAAGAAAGAATGAAAATGATATACCTATAATAGTAATCTCTACCACAAATAATATTGATTCAAAAATTGAGTTATTTAAGACAGGATGTGATGATTATATAACGAAGCCTTTTTTTATAGATGAATTTCTTGTCCGGGTAAAACGTATACTAAAAAGGAGTGCAGTTAATAATTCAGTAATAAATAATAGAGAGCACTCTAAAATATACTCAATTGGTGATTTAACAATTGATGCCGGGAATTTTAAGATTATGAAAAATAATGAAGCCCTGGATGTAACCAGAAAAGTTTTTGATATGCTGGTTTATTTTATTGAAAATTCAAACCAGTTAATAACAAAAGATCAGTTAATTAGTAAATTCTGGGAAGAATCCGGTGTATCGGATTTTAATTGTTTAAACGTTCATATATTCAAGATTAGATCAATTATAGAAGTTTCTCCAAAATCACCTAAATTACTTAAGACAGTTAGGGGTCAGGGTTATATCTTCTCTATGTAATTAAATGTTAGTGTAAATTCAGATCCGGAACTTGAAGACCTAAGTTCAATATCTCCCCTTATATGACCTAATAGTGTTTTAATTATATACAGTCCAAGGCCTGTGGATTTTTCACCTCCTGTAGGTTTTGCGGACAGAGTTGTAAAACTATTATACATAAGGGATATATCAGTTTCAGAGAAACCGGGACCCCCATCTTTAATTTGCCAAATTACTCTACTATTTACTAATTTACAGGTTATATAAATTGTGCTGGATTTACTGGAGTATTTAACAGCATTACTTATAAGATTCTCTATTACAGCTTCAATAATTAGCTGATTGGAATTAATAAAGGTATAATCTTCCAATTCCATTTTTAATTTTATATCCTTATTATTACAGCTGAATTTGTATCTGTAACTTAGATTTTCTGTAATTTCCGACAGATCAACTATATCATTGGTTTTGTCTAACCCTTCATCAATTTTTAGATATATTAAAAGATTATCAATTAAACTCTTAAGGTTTTTAGATGCGATATACATCTCTTCGAAATTTTTTCTATCAGGGAATTCCTGCATTAAGTATTGGGAATTGTTTAATAATACTGTAATTGGTGATGCACTGTTGTGGCTGATTACATGCAAAAGAGTGGTTCTTAACTCTACAAGAGCTCTGTTTTTTTTATTAACCTTTCTTAACTCTTCAATATTCGATTCAATTTTTCTTGCCATTTTATTAATGAATTTGTTTATTCTAAAAAATTCATCGCTACTGTATTTATAAAATTTTGGGCTGAAATCACCATTCTTAATATTAAGAATATGGTTATTAATATTGTTAATATTAGATACTATCATATTGGTTACTAGAAAAATTATAATTATAACGATAGCTGTAATAACAGAAATAATGAAAACAGTGTATATAAGTATAGGTCTAATTTTATCTCTTATAATATTATAGGGGATTAAATTGACTACATAAAGATCCAGTAATTCTATATTGTTAACCAGTGTGTAGAACCTTGTATCTTCAATATTTATAATATTACTTTCTGGATCATCTATTACTTTTTTTAGATCTATATACTTTCTGTAATCTACAGGTTCATCCACTCTTCTGGAAATTATTATTGGGGTGTAATTTTTGTTAACAAATAGTATCCTTATATCATTATAAATGGAATTTTCTCTTAATTGGTTCATAAAATAAGCAGGATTTATTTCAAAGTATAGGAATCCTGCTAAACTTTTGTCCGGATTAAGATATGCTTTATAAACGGCTATTATTTTACTGCTTGTTATTTCGGATATTTTTGGCTTTGACCAGACAATGTCACCTTTAAGGTTGGATTTTTCTATTAAGGTTTTGAATAGATCCATTTTTGCAATATTGAGAGAACTGTTACCTGATAATGCAAAATCATTTGAAATAAAAAGAGCATTATCTATCCATTGTGCGTATTGTACAAAATTACTAATATCATTTTGTATTCTGATTTTATCTATTTTATTACCGGAAATTAAGAAATTGTTAAAAAGATTATTGGTAACTTCAACCTGAATATTAAAACTGGGGTATTATAATTACTGTATTCAATATTTATAATTATCGATTTAAAATAGTTAATAAGAATCAGATCCAGAAGAACAAGTGGTAATAGTATAAAAAAAATGTAAAAAAAATGGAACTTGCTGTTTAGTTTCTGTTTTCTCATTATATTCTTCAATTAGTTACCCTTAGTTCTACCTTGATAATACTATATTTTTTTACTATTATACACCCTATGAGTAAAAGACAAATAATTAATATTAAATTAATGTTTATTGTGGCAGCTATTTTAATACCTGTTAGTATTTTTGCTACAGTTAAACTTGTAAACTATCAGAATATTGTCAGGAATAGATCTGTATACTCTGAACATATATATAACAGTTTATCTTCCCATCTGAAGCCTATAACTGTAGGTGGAGAGTTACTTTCCAAAAATCAGTATCTGATTGAATTACTAAAAAGTGAAATTGACAAGGATGAGTTGTACAGTTTTATTAGTAAAAATATAGAACTCATGGATTGTGATGGTCTCGATATTGTTGCAAGTAAGTCTCTAACATGCTATCAGACTGGTGGCACCCAGGTTGTTATGGAAGAAGGTAATGACAGGGATAAATGGTACTTTGACTTATTGTCATCAGGCCAGAACTGGAGTACGGAAATGTATTACGACTCTAACTATGGAGTTCTATACATATATTATAATATTATTGTTAAGGATGTTGATGATACAGTCTTAGGTGTTTTAGGTTTTTTAATTTCCTATGACAGCATAAGTAAGGAACTTGGTAAATTCCTTGACAAAGGAATTGTTGCTTATCTGGTAGATGATAAAGGTGTTATATATCTTCATCCTGATCAATCCAAGATTGGAGCAATAGATATATATGACTACTATGGACTTTTACAAAAATCCACCTCTACTGAACATACCCAGGAGATTAAGTCAAGTAAGAGATTTTTACATAAACTTGATAAAATAGATGGATTTCTTGTTGTTGAATATAAATAAAATATTAATGTTCAATTAATATTCGTAGTATATTCTTGCTTTATGGATAGTAAAGTAAATAATAAAGTTTTAATAATTGAAGATGATTCCTCATTATTGGAATTAGTTATTAGCTCTTTTAAAAGTGAAGGTTTTACTTGTACCGGAATTTCTAATGGAACAGATGCCATGGCAGATTTAAGTCGGAACTGTTATGACTTAATTGTAATGGATCTGGATTTAGGGGATATAAACGGCAAGGAGATAATTGATCTTATGAGGAAACAGTCATTTGATCAGCCAATTATTGTTATGTCAACATATAGCAGCATAAATACCAAGGTAGAACTTTTTAATATTGGTTGTGATGATTATATTACAAAACCATTTATTGTTGATGAGTTACTTATAAGATCCAGAAGATTACTTAAGAGATGCAGAGTTGCAAAGGTTGTTGGAGAGCAGATTCTTACTTCTCCAAATTTTAATTTTGGAAATGTGGATATGAACTATCTTGATTCCACAGTTGTGAAAGATGGTGAAACAATTAAATTAACCAAAAAGCTGTTTGAGATGCTCTCATTCTTTATTAGTCATCAGGATCAGATAGTTACAAAAGATACTCTGGTTTCCAGATTCTGGGATGGTAAAGATGTATATATTGATAATACTCTCTCTGTACATATTCATAAGTTAAGAAATGCTATAGAGGAAGATCCGAATAATCCGGTTTATCTTACTACCAAAAGAGGTCAGGGGTATATTTTTTCACTAAAAAATAATCTATAGATATATTTGAAATCTGATTATTTTTTTATATAATAAATTAATAGATAATTAATTAGTAATTAATAAGGTTAAATTAATATTAATTATTTATTATTTAATGGAAACGTTGTTTCTATAATATAATTTAACAAAGCAATAATTATTGCTGCAAAAAAAGGATTAAAAATGAAATCTATTAAAAGAACATTTGTTTTAGTTGCAAGTGTATTACTTGTAATTATGGCTTCTTCATGTGCTTCATCAGCATTTTCTGAAAAATCAAGCATTATGAACAATGAAATGACTACATTCCAAAATGTAAATCTTGATTCAACTATTAAGTTAGAAGAATTAAAACGTCTAGGACAAATAACAGCACAAAGAACAATTACTTATACATTACAACCAAATGGAGATTATGTAATGGAAATGGGTGATTTTAAGTATAGTTATACTGCTTTATCAACAAAAGTTGATATTGAAGGTGTAAGAGTTATTGGTAATCTAAAATCTGCATCTGTTGCTGGTCCTGCTGCTATTGGTGGCGGAAGCATGGATTTATTCAGCATGTTATTACCTTCAGGTCCAGCTGCAGCACCGGAAGCTCCTTCTGTAGCAACAATTGGTCCAAAATCAGTAGCATTAGATGCTGTAAACTTTGATTTAATGAAAGCTGCAGCTGCTAAAGGTGGTGTTGCATTATTAATGCCTGAGTATTCATGGGAAATTGAAGAAGATCAAACAGGAACAAAAACTGATGGTTTCTTAATTCTACCTCCAACAAAAACATACTCTACAAAAGTTTTAAAATATACTGTAACTGCTAGAGCAACTGCGGTAGCTTTTTAATATAAAACTATTTTAGATTGATTCGGTTGCTGTAATAATTTAATATTACAGCAACCTTTTTTATTTATAAGCATTCAAGGAGAAATAAACTATATGAAGCAAGTAATATCTTTAACTCTATTAATGATAATTTTTTCATCATGTGTTTCACCTCCTTCAGACAATGTGGAAATTGATTGGCCAAATCTCTCTCTTTTTGAATGGGAAAAAATGAATCCGGAAGGATTAATGACAATTCTTAACTATGGTTTAGATGTAAATCAGTCAAATTCATCAGGAATTACCGGATTAATGTTTGCATCCCAGCTAAATACGAATCTTGAACTTTTTGAACTGTTTCTTGATAAAGGTGCAGATATTAATGCACAAAGTTTAACTGGAGAAACCCCGGTAATGTTTGCAGCAACTTTTAATAATAACTTTGAAGTTACCAGATTTTTTATTGAAAATGGTGCAAATCTTACTTTATTAAACGATTATGGACTATCCCCTTTAAGTGCAGCCATGAACTATGGGCATAGCATAGAGACAATTCTTTTATTAATTAGAGAGGAAGGTAGATCCCCTACTCCTGGCAGCAATTCCAATAGATTGATTAATGGAATTCTTAATCACAAGAAAAATAGTGAAATTATAAGTCTTGTTGAAAGTGGTTGGGATATTAATGAGAGAGATAATCAGGGTAGAAGTCCTCTAATTGCTGCAGCCCGGGAGTCCGGGGATATAGAAATTATAGAGTTACTTTTATTAAATGGGGCAGATATTGAGGCTCTGGATTCTAAAAGATGGAGCCCAGGAGTAACAGCAGCAGTTTATAATAGCAATCCTGAAATTTTAAAATACTTAATTAATAATGGAGTTAATCTAAATCTTTCCCATGAAGAGGAGTATACCGCTCTTATGTTTGCTGCAGGGAATAACAGTAGTAAAGAGGTACTAAAACTTTTACTGGATAGTGGGCAGGATATTAATGCTAAGACAAAATCCGGGTATACTCCGCTAATGTGTGCTGCTTTTAATAGTAAAAGTAGTGAAATTATTGAGTTTTTACTGTTAAATGGTGCAGATCCTTCAATGAAGAATAGTAATGGAGAGAGAGCATGGGATATTATTCAGAAAAACAAATTTCTTAAAAGCAGTAAGGGGTATTGGACTTTAAACGATAAAACCCATAGAAGATAATATAAACTGGAGTTGATGATATGAAGAGAGAAGATTTAGTAGGTTTAATGAATAGAAGAATTCTTGTTCTAGATGGTGCAATGGGAACAATGATTCAGAGAGCTTGTCTTAATGAGAATGATTTTAGAGGTGAACGGTTTAAAGATCATTCAAAACCATTAACTGGAGATAATGATCTTCTTTCAATAACAAAACCGGATTTAATTCAGAAAATACATTCAGATTTTCTTGAAGCCGGTGCAGATATTATTTCTACAAACTCTTTCAACTCTACCTCTGTTTCCCAGGAGGATTATGGGTTACAGGAGTTAGTCTACGAACTTAACTATGAGAGTGCTAAAATTGCCAAAGAGGTCGCACTTAAATTTTCAACAGATATTAAACCAAGGTTTGTTGCTGGATCCATTGGGCCTACCAGTAGAACTCTATCATTAAGTCCAGATGTTAATAATCCGGGGTTCAGAAATATTGATTTTGACACTTTAATGAATGACTACTATATTGCTGTTAGTGGGTTAATTGAAGGTGGTGCAGATATTCTCTTAATTGAGACAATATTTGATACCCTAAACGCCAAAGCTGCAATTTATGCAATAACAAAGTATACAGATGAGCATAATCTTGATATTCCTGTTATGGTTTCCGGAACAATAACAGATGCCAGTGGAAGAACCCTGTCAGGCCAGACTGCAACAGCTTTCTACTACTCAATATCCCATATAAACCCAGTCTCTGTTGGTTTTAACTGTGCACTTGGTGCCCAGGATCTAAAACCACATCTTGAGGATATAAGCAACATAGCATGGTGTGGTGTGTCGTCCCATCCCAATGCTGGACTACCAAATGAATTTGGTGAGTATGATCAAACTCCTGATTATATGGCAAGTATAATAAGGGAATTTGCAAAAGACGGACTTTTAAATATTGTTGGTGGATGTTGCGGAACAACTCCGGAGCATATTAAGAAAATAGCTTTGGCTGTAGAAGATATTAAACCTAGAGACTTTAAAGTAAATCCCCACAATAGTTTCTTCTCAGGACTTGAACCTTTAGTAATCAGAGAAAACTCCCTGTTTCTAAATGTTGGAGAGAGGAATAATGTTACTGGATCCAGAAAATTTGCACGATTGATAAGAGAGAAAAAGTATGAGGAAGCACTGGAAATATCCAGAATTCAGGTGGCAAATGGTGCAGATATTATTGATATAAATCTGGATGAAGCCATGCTGGACTCTGTTTCAGAGATGAAGACATTTCTTAATCTTATTGCATCAGAACCGGAAATTTGCAGAGTTCCTTTAATGATAGACTCTTCTAAGTGGGAAGTTATTGAACAGGGTCTTAAATGTGTTCAGGGTAAAGCAATTGTAAACTCTATAAGTTTAAAAGAGGGTGAAGAAAAATTCCTTGATTATGCAAAAAAGATACGAAGTTATGGTGCAGCAACAGTAGTTATGGCATTTGATGAAGTTGGTCAAGCTGATAGTGCAAAAAGAAAAATTGAAATATGTAAAAGAAGTTATGACCTGCTGATAAACAGAGTGAATTTTCCACCGGAAGATATAATTTTTGATCCAAATATTTTGGCAATAGCAACAGGTATTGAAGAGCATAATAATTACGCAGTAGATTTTATTAATGCTCTTGGAGAAATCAAAAAAACTCTACCTTATGCAAGAATTAGTGGTGGAGTGAGTAATGTATCCTTCTCTTTCAGAGGAAATGATCCTGTTCGTGAAGCAATTCATACAGTATTTTTATACCATGCAATAAAAAATGGAATGGATATGGGAATTGTAAATGCCGGGCAACTAGGTGTATATGATGAAATTCCCAAAGAACTGCTTGAATTGATTGAGGACGTTGTTTTAAATCGAAGATCAGATGCAACTGACAGGTTAATTGAAGCTGCTTCAACATTTCAGTCATCCGGTAAAACAGTAACTGAAGATCTTGGCTGGAGAGATGCAAATCCTGAGGAGAGAGTTGCTCATTCCCTTGTAAAAGGTATAAGTTCCTTCTTAAATGAAGATATTGAGGAGTTAAGGCTAAAATACTCCAAAGCAATTGAAGTAATTGAGGGCCCATTAATGGCGGGAATGGATAGAGTAGGGGATCTATTTGGTTCCGGAAAGATGTTTCTGCCCCAGGTTGTAAAAAGTGCAAGGGTTATGAAACAGGCTGTTTCAATTCTAATGCCATATATTCAGTCAGAAAAATCCGGAGCATCAACATCTAAAGGAAAAATGGTTATTGCCACAGTTAAAGGCGATGTTCATGATATTGGCAAAAATATAGTTTCAGTAGTTCTGCAGTGCAATAATTATGAGGTTATTGATCTTGGAGTGATGGTTCCATGTGAGAGAATTTTGGAAGTTGCAAGAAAAGAGAAGGCTGATGTAATAGGGTTAAGCGGATTAATTACTCCATCCCTCGATGAGATGGTTCATGTTGCAAAGGAGCTGGAGAGAAGTGGACTTGAGATTCCAATTGTTATTGGAGGTGCAACAACAAGCAAGATTCATACAGCTGTAAAAATAGCACCCCAAACAAAAAATCCGGTGGTATATGTTCCTGACGCTTCCAGAACTGTAGGAGTTTTAAATTCATTGCTGGGAAAAGATACAAAAGAAGGTTTTATTGAAAGTATAAGATCCGAGTACCAGGAGTTAAGAGAGCAGAGGGAACTGAGACTAAACAGCAAAAAACTTATACCATTTACAGAAGCAAACAGATATAAATTTAAAATTGATGATAATTACACACCAGTTAAACCTAAATATATCGGGGTAAAACATTATACTGATATAAAGCTGGAAAGTTTGGTGGATTTTATAGATTGGACATTTTTCTTTTATGCCTGGGGAGTTAAAAAAAGCAATCCTGAATCTGTTGAGTTACTTAAAGAGGGTAAAGCTATGCTGAACAAGATGTTGCATCGATTATCTGCATCTGCATATGTTGGTTATTTTCCAGCAGAAACAAGAAACAACACTATATTCATAACTCTGGAGGATGGCAGTATTAGAAAATTACCTTTCTTAAGACAGCAGGAGAAGAATAGGAATGGTAACTGCCTTAGTCTTAGTGACTATATTCTTGATTGTAGTGTTGATAAACAGGATTATATTGGTTTTTTTGCAGGTACTGCAGGACTTGGTCTGAAAGATCTTCTTAATGAGTATAAAGGTGACGATTATAACACAATGATGATTAAAACCCTTTCTTACAGATTAGCAGAAGCACTAAGTGAATATCTCCATAGAGTAGTAAGAACAAATACCTGGGGTTATGAGCCTACAGAATCAATTCCGGTTAATGATCTGATAAAAGGTTCATATAAATCAATTAGACCAGCACCAGGTTATGGATGTTGTCCGGATCATAGAGAAAAAGCACTTATATTCGACTTGTTAAAGGTTACTGATATTACATTAACAGAAAGTTTTATGATGGAGCCTGTGGCTTCTACATGCGGGTACTATTTCTCTCACCCTGAAAGTGAATATTTTACAGTTGGAAAAATAGATGAAGAGCAGCTAAAACATTATGCTGATGAACGAATGGAAAGTTTAGAGGCTCAGAAAAAGTGGTTGGTAGGAAATATTTAAAAAAAGTAACACAGATCCTCTTATTCTTTGTTTAATAATTAATAAATTCTAAGGGGATTATATGTATATAAAGTTATTTAAGTTATTTATTTTTCTAATATTTTCATTTCTGATAACAGGTTGTAATGTTTATTCTATATGGGGTTCAGGTATTAAGGACAGTGTAGACAGAGACCTTTCATATTTTAGTTCTGTAAATACAGATACGGTTGCTAATATAACAATTACAGCAGGTGAAGCACAATCGGTTCAAATTACCGGGGATGATAATATTATACCCTATGTAAAAACAATAGTATCTAATGGTGTTTTAAATATTTACAGTTCTGTTTCATTTTATCCGGTTCAGGCTCTGAATATAAATATAACAATGAATAATTTGGAAAGTATTTCCAATTCCGGTGTTGGTAATATTGAAATAAGAAATATTAACAGCCAAAAAATGGTAATTGAAAATGATGGTGTTGGTAATATCTATGCCTCAGGAAGAGTTCTTGAACTAAATGCAGCTAATGATGGTGTAGGAAATTTAAATCTTCAAAATCTTGAATCCAGAGAGGCTGTAGCCGATTTATCAGGAGTGGGAGATATAAATATTAAAGCTTCTACCTATATTACAATAAATTTAAATGGTATCGGAAATATCTTCTATAGCGGGAACTGTTCTATTTTGAAAATTACTGACAATGGTATAGGTGATATAATTTACAGTAATCAGTAAACTGATTCCAGTTTACCCCAAAGCATGCCACATAATTTAAATACTGAGAGATCACTTGTAATAACAGTGATCTCATGGTCATTGGCCAAATCAATAATGTCCTGGGTAACAGTCTTACCTCTGGCAAAAATTATAGCTTTAATATCTGACATTTCAGCTGTACGAATAACTTGTTGAGTACACAAACCTGTGATTAATATTAGATCTTCTTCATCCATTGTAAGAACATCACTCATTAGATCCGACGCAAAAGCGGCTTTTACTCTGTGTTCACCATCGCCGGTAATAACCTTACCACCTATATAGTCTGCTAACTCTTTAACTCTCATTCCTTTATAATAAATAAAATTGGCACTAATAATCAACTAGAAAGTATAAACAAAAAATTTACATTGTTATTAAAACGTGTTAAATTTGACTGGGTAAGAAAATAGTTTAAAAATATTTATTTTGGAGCAATTTATGGATTATCAATGGTTAGCACTATTGCCTCCTGTATTGGCGATAGGTTTTGCTTTATGGAAGAGGCAGGTTATTCTCTCTCTATTAGTAGGTGTATTTACAGGGGCAACAATTTTGGCAGGGTGGAACCCGCTAAAAGGTCTTCTGGATACTTTCTCTCTATATATTGTAGAGAAATCCTTAGCTGATTCCTGGAATATTGGAATTATAGTATTTTTACTGGCAGTTGGTGGTATGATAGGTGTTATCGGTAAAATGGGTGGAACAAAAGCAATTGCTACATCTATTGCAAAAAGAGCTACAGATGTTCGTTCCACTCAATTAGCAACAGCATTAATGGGAATTGCAATATTTTTTGATGATTATGCTAATTCAATTGTTGTAGGTAATACAATGAGACCGATTACTGATGCTCAGAACATTTCACGGGAGAAACTTTCTTATATTGTTGACTCATCAGCTGCACCAGTCTCTTCAATGGCACCAATCTCAACATGGATTGCCATGGAGTTAGGGTTAATTGCTGCTGGTTTAGCTGGAGTTGGAATTAATGGGGATACTATGACAATATTTTTCCAGACAATTCCATACAGATTTTATTCAATCTTCTCTTTAGTTCTTCTTTTTAACCTTATATTACAGAGAAAAGATTATAGTGCTATGTTAAAGGCTGAAATAAGAGCAAGAAAAACTGGCCAGGTTTATGCAGAAGGAGCTAATCCTTTAATTGCAGATGATAAAGATCTACTTCCTGAAGATGGAGTTGAGGGATCTATACTGGATGTAATTATTCCAATTTCACTGTTTCTGCTTGTTACTGTTTTTGGTCTTTGGTACAACGGTTATGAGAGTGGAAAAAGCTTTAAAGACTCTATTGGAGATTCTGATGCTTCAGTTGTTCTTACATGGGCAGCTTTTATTGGTTCATTAGCAGCTGGAATTATTGGTATTGTAAAAAAGAGATTTTCACTCTCAGGAGCAATGGATTCCTGGATTGCAGGTGCAAAATCCATGTTTACAGCAGTTGTAATACTTACTTTAGCCTTTGCATTAAAGGGTGTAATTTCTGAAATGGGACTGGATGTTTGGTTGGGTGAAGTTGCAAAAGGGAGTTTAAACCAGGGATTTTTACCATTAATTGTATTTGTTGTTTCCATGTTTATGGCATTTGCAATTGGTTCATCCTGGGGTACAAATGGTATCTTAATGCCAATTGTAATACCTATTGCTGCACAGGTATCTTCTGCAACGGGGTCTGTAACACCTTTAATGCTAGCTTGTATGGGTAGTGTATTAACCGGAGCTGTTTTTGGTGATCACTGTTCTCCAATTTCAGATACAACAATTCTTTCTTCGTCAGCATCTGGATCTGACCATGTAGACCATGTTAGAACCCAAATGCCATATGCAATAACATCAGCGCTTTTTGCAATAGTTTTTGGTTTTATTCCTGTAGGATTTGGTCTATCACCATGGATCTCACTTATTCTGGGGTTAGTTGCAATTACTGTGTTTGTAAAGTTCTTTGGTAAGAAGATTGATAATAAGGGTAATATTATTCAATAAAGTAGTTTAAAGCAGGGGTGCCATTAATCTACATAATGAATCCCTTGTTTTATATAGTATATTTTTTTGTGATAGGCTGTTTTTATTTAGTTGAATAGACTCTTCCACATCTGCAAAAAACTGCCTTTTTAGATTTTCACTGATTTTTTTATCGTATAATACCGCATTTACTTCATAATTAATATGAAAACTTCTAATGTCCATATTACAGCTCCCTACTGTTGATATTAAATCATCCTTTTTGATAAAGATAGATTTTAACACCAGCGCTTAATAGTGGTGGGAAATATGTTTGTGCTGTCCAGAAAGGCAGTTTTTTATCAGGATTACCTGTCATCATAAGATGTACATCTACTCCACTTAACGCTGCTGTCTCAAGAGCTTTCATTATTGATCTGTCAGGTATAAAGTATGGACTCTGGATATAAATTTTACTATTGGCATTAGTAATCATGGAAAAATAAAGCTGATGTATACTACTCCATTTGGAATCTGGCCCACTTACAGCAATCTGTACAGGTTTACCTTTCTCAAGACTGTTTGGGGGAAAGTATTTAAGATCATTTATTAGTATATTGGTAGAGTTTAGCCAGTCCGTTAGAAACAGAGCCTGAAGCATCTTTACAGAATCACCTCTCATTTTTATATGAGTATCCTGCCAGTGGGTGAACATTTTACCACCGGTTATGTACTCATCACCCACATTAAATCCCCCTGTATATCCTACATGTCCGTCAATGACTAC
>QKEK01000014.1 GCA_003251775.1 Clostridia bacterium
TCCGTGGCTCAATTGGCATCAAAAATCATCCTGATTTTTATACGCTACTACATATTTTTAGAAGCAAAGTGCTTCTAATCTTGTTCAAATAATCTATACGTTATTGAAATACCAATGTTTCAGTAGATTAGTTTAAATAATTACAATAAGTATGCGTTTCTAAAACTTCCTAATTGAAAAGAATTTAATAAAGTTTTAAAATCCCCAAGATAAATTGTCTTGAAGACCGCTTACCGTGGTTATTTTTGCCGCAGACATAGTGGAGTTTAATAGGTCTCTTCAATTTGCTTAACAAGCTTCTCAAATATAGGTGCTGCATTTCCTCCTCCACTCTTCCCATTTTCGACAAATACACTTATGGCATACTTTGGAGTCTCATATGGGTAAAAGCCTGTAAACCACGCGTGAACTACGTCCTCACCTTCAATAACAATACCTGTTTCTGCACTCCCAGTTTTTCCTCCTGCACCACCCACTGAGTCCAGATTACATTTTTTCGCAGTGCCTTCTGATATAGTTTTATACATCATTTCCTTTAATCTATCAGCTGTTTTCTTTGAAATAACTCTTTCTCCGTAGCTATTTGAAATCCTTCTAACCATTTCACCCTTGTCACTAATTATGCCATCTACTAGGTTTATACTATTATTAATTCCTCCATTTGCAATAATGCTTGATAAGTGTGCAGCTTGAACTGGGGTTATCATTATCCCTCCCTGGCCAATAGACCAATTAGCTACATCACCATCATAATACTGTAAATTATCGTCGGGTAGTTTTCCACTTGCCTCATCAACCCCTTGCTTACTAATCTGGGTTTGAGCCCCCAAGCCGAATTTTTTTGACATATTAATTATTTTACTAACTCCTACCTTTGCTCCTAGATTAATAAAATAAGAATTACAGGAAAGTGAAAATGCTTCATCAAGAGTAACTATCCCGTGTCCCCCTGTACTATATGAATGGCATTTAATACCTACATCACCGATGTTGACAATACCCTTACACTCTATACTAAAGTCTTCTATTCCAGCCTCAAGTGCTGCTGCCGCTACTATTATTTTGAAAACAGAGCCTGCGTCAAACTCAGCAACCGCTTTATTTAATAACTCCTGTTTATCTGAAATTATATACTTTTCAACCATGTTTTGATCGTATTCTGGTCTACTGCATATAGCAATAATATCTCCTGTGCATATATCTTCTACAACAACTGCCCCATTGCTTATATTCTTGTCCATTACCTCTTCAACTATCCTTTGTATCCTATAATCAATTGTTAGCTTTAGATTTAATTTTTTGCTTTCATCGTTTAATTCAAATACTCTTTTATCTGACTCTTTGCTAGCTTGCTTGGAAAAGTCTCTTATTGTGCCTATTGAAATTGCATTGTTTCCATCTAACACCTTATCATAATACCACTCAAGCCCAGCTCGTCCACTATAATCACTTTCATTTAGATATCCAATAATATGCTTTGCAACAGTATCAATTGAATACCTCTTAAGTCCTATTATTATATTTATATTTCCAGAATACATATTCTGTAAGGTTTCAACTGTCTTTTTATCAGCTTCAAATATTGATAAATTAGATAAATGGGAAATACTTTTCATATTACTTAGGACTACAGGTATGCTTTCGCTTTTAGCGGCATCATCTAATACCACTCTATAGTTCTTGTCTCTATTTGTCAAAGGTATCATGTTTTTGTCAAAAAAGTCCCCTCTAACCTTTTTAATAATATAATCATTAATCTTTTGCTGAGCTGCTTGCTTGGTGAGCTTTGTATTCTGAACAAATTGTATAAAAAAAATTCTACCTATTAGTAGAACACATAAGAGAATACATATATTTCTTATTAGTATGATTTTTCTGTTCATTTAATTAATTGACCTCCTACAGATAGTATACCCTGTATTATGGCCCAAATAAGCAGAAATAATTCAGTCTCTAAAATATTCTTTAGCTACTATAACATCCTTTTTTATTTGCTCAACTAAAGTATCCTTTGAGTTAAATTTAATTTCATTTCTTAGTTTTTCCATAAAGAATACTTCTATTTTTTGTCCGTATATATTTGAGTTAAAATCAATTATATGTGTTTCAAGATTTATGAAGTTCTGATTTTTAACTGTAGGACATTTCCCAACATTAGTTATACTATTATACCAGCAGTTATCAATCATTGTTCTGGTTATATATACACCTGTTCTTGGCATAACAAGGTATGGCTCAGGTATAATATTAGCGGTAGGAAACCCTAGCTCACCACCTATTTGCTTTCCTTTAACTACATTACCAGGTACCGAGAAGTGTCTGCCCATTAGTTGAAATACCTTAGAAGCATTTCCTTCGGAAATATATTTCCTTATTAGAGTACTGCTTACAATTTCATCACCAACCTTAACGGGAGGTATTTCTATAACCTTAAATCCATATTTCTTACCAAGAGCTTTTAATAATTGAGGATTTCCCCTGCCTTTATACCCAAATCTATAATTGAAGCCCACTACAACTAGTTTAGCATGTAATTTATCTACTAATATATTCTTTACAAAATCTTCTGCCTCGATCCTAGAGTACTCTTCATCAAATTCCTCAAAGCATAAATAATTGAGAGAGGTATCTCTTAGAATATCCGTTTTGTGCTCATTCGTTATGATTAAGGGGGTTAATAGTTTCTTTCTAAATATGTGCTCTGGGTGCTTACTGAATGTATATATTATAGAATTATACTGTTTTAATTTACATTCGTTGATTAAGGTATTGATAAGTGCCATATGCCCTGTATGTAACCCATCAAAATTGCCTAAGCCTACTCCAGATAAAAAGCTATCTCTATCACTAAAATTACAACAAATATCCAAAACACTTCTCCTCCCCCTACTATATTCATTACTATGCTCTACTTCTATTGTTACGCTAGTCTTGATTATACTCAAACAAACTGTAGTCTAAAAGGATTTATAATTCTTCAGGACACTCTTGCCGTCTTGTAGTTGTATTTTTGCCAATGCAACGAATTCTTTTTTATCGTTATAAACTTTATATAGCTTGTCCTCATTTAAGTTTTCAAACTGCACGTTTAGCTCTTTTGCGTTAATCATTACGCCATTATTAAATAATACAGCCTGCTTTGAATTTAATCTTATTGAATCTAAATTACTGAAAATTTTATCAACAGGTATGAGTACTCTATGTAAATTATCATTTTTTATCTGTTCCTCTAATTCACATAAGGTAATAGACTCTTCTAGTTTGAAATCGCCTGAACAAGTCCGTATAAGAGAGGACATATGTGCTCCGCTTCCTATCTTCTTGCCTATATCATAACAGAGTGTTCTGATATAGGTTCCTTTTGAACAGTTAACCTCAATTCTGGCGGTAGGGAATTCTTTATTTAGGTCAATATCTGTTATCTTAATACTATTAATATAAACCCTTCTTGCTTCTCTCTCTATTTCTTTGCCTTCACGTGCAAGCTCATACAGTTTTTTGCCTTTAATCTTAATTGCTGAATACATAGGTGGGATCTGTTCATATTCTCCAATGAAGCTTTCAACAATTCTTTTTAATTCCAATTCATTTATCTCAACGTTTTTTGCCTGATTTACTACTGTTCCCTGTGCATCCTGTGTATCAGTTTCTATTCCAAAGGTGATTTGTGCAATATAGCACTTATCTCTCCCCATAATAAGCTCAGATACTTTAGTTGCTTTTCCTATACAAACTGGTAAAACACCAGTTGCATCAGGGTCAAGAGTTCCTGTATGTCCGATTTTTTTAGTGTTAAGCAACCTTCTGAGCTTCGCAATTACATCAAATGAGGTCATCCCCTTTGGCTTATTTATATTTAAAATCCCATTAATTTGTGAGCTCATCATTAGCTATTCTCCTGAGTATGAGGTTTATGCTCTGATAGCTCCTTAGTGATTTCAGTCAACAGTATACCTCGTACTTCTTTTAAATCTCCTTGTATTGAAAATCCTGCTGCTCTCTTATGACCACCACCATTAAAGGCTGATGAAATCTTCGCAGCATCAACGTATTTATTAGTTCTCATACTTCCCTTAAAAACTCCAGGCTCATTTTCCTTTAGTAATACTGAGACCTCAACACCCTCTATATTTCTTCCTATGTTGACTAAGCCTTCAAAATCATCTACCGAAGGCATTAGCTCATTAATAAAGTCATAAGGAATAGCAGTAAAAGCAACGGCCTTATTATTTAATATCTCCATATTCTCTATAGTCTTGCCCATTAGCTTTATTTTTGTATATGTCGCAATATCAAATACTCTATGTGAGATATTCGCAACATCTATACCAGTTGATACAAGCTCAGCTATTATGTGATGAGTTTTTTGTGTTGTATTACTAAACCTAAAACCGCCTGTATCAGTGGCAATTGCAATATATAAGCACTCTGCAATATTTTTGTCTATGCTAATATCCATACTCTTTAAAATTTCATATACTATTTCACCACAAGCAGCAGCCTCACTATTCACCAGCTTTAAGTCTGCGTCTATGCTATTGGTAATATGATGGTCTATGTTCATTTTATTTGGAGCATTTTCATATATGTCTGCCCTGCTGCCTAAGCGTTCCAAATCTCCTAAATCTATGGCAATAGCTAAATCAACCATCATATCTATACTAGCCTTTTTTTGTACTAACCTATTGGCTGAAGTAAAATTAAGTGTATTTGGTATTTCTTCCTCTTCAATACTTACAGCTACTTTCTTATTCAAAGATTCTAGAGCTAACCCTAATGCCATGGCAGAGCATAACCCATCACCATCAATAAATTTGTGAGGCAGTATTATAATATTTTGTGCTACCTTCAATGCTTGTATAATGTCATTTATACTATTTGCAGTTGAACCAATTCTTTCGTTGTGTGGCATATTTCCCTCCGTTGTAGTTAAGCTAGGCAATTTAATTCATTGCATAATCTTTAATCTAAACCACCAGTCACTTATCTATATTCCTTAAAACCTCAGAAATATGAATACCCTGCTCTATGGAATCATCCAGTATAAATTGGATTTCTGGTGTATAGCGGATAGACATTCTATGCCCAAGCTCTTTTCTAACAAAGCCCGCAGCCTTTTGCAAAGCCTCTATAGCATTATTCTTTTTTTCCTTATCCCCAAATACGCTTACATATACCTTTGCATGTCTTAAATCCTTGGTTACCTTAACTAGTATAACGCTTATTAAGTCGGGTAGCCTTGGATCCTTAAGATCCATTCTTATAATCTCGCTTATTTCGCGTTTCATTTCTTCTGCTATTCTATCTGTTCTATCCATTAGCTATCACCATCCATTTAACTATAATTACTTTTTCCTACGTTCAAAAGACTATCTAGCTACTTCCTCCATATGGAAAGCCTCTATAATGTCTCCTTCTTTTATATCATTATATTTTTCCAAGGTTATACCACATTCATACCCATGTGCTACTTCCTTTACATCATCCTTAAATCTCTTTAGAGAGTCAATTTTGCCTGTAAACACAACTATACTATCACGTACTACTCTTATCTCTGAATTTCTGAATATCTTGCCGTCAAGAACATACCCTCCACCAATTGTACCAACAGAAGATACCTTAAATGTCTGTCTGATTTCGACATGCCCATCAACTACCTCTTTATAGGTTGGGTCAAGTAGCCCCTTCATAGCGGCTTCAACATCAGCTATAGCCTCATAAATTATGCTATAAAGCCTAATATCTACACCTGAATTTGTTGCTGCTTCAGATACTACAACTGAAGGTCTAACATTAAAGCATATAACTATTGCATTTGAAACCTCTGCAAGTCTTACATCAGATTCAGTAACTGCCCCTACAGCACTGTGAATAACGTTAACCTTGACCTCATCGGTGCTAAGCTTTTCTAACGATTGCTTAACTGCTTCTGCCGAGCCTTGAACGTCAGCTTTAATAATAATATTTAAGTCCTTAATATTTCCTTGCTGTATTTGACTAAACAGATCGTCTAACGTTATCTTTGATGTTGATTTTACTTGCTGTTCCTTTTGTTCACTCTTTCTTCTTTCTATCAAGCTCTTAGCTGTTTTTTCATTGTGAACCGCATAAAATAAATCTCCAGCAGCTGGTGCTTCACTAAGACCAAGTATCTCAACTGGAGTAGAGGGTCCTGCTTCTTCCAATTTCTTACCCTTATCGTCAGTCATCAATCTCACTCTACCAACTGTTGTACCTGATATTACATAATCACCAGCTTTTAAAGTTCCTCTCTGTACAAGCAGGGTAGCTAAAATACCTCTATTTTTATCTAGACTTGCTTCTATTACTATACCCTTTGCCTGCTTGTTTGGATTAGCTTTCAATTCAAGCATATCAGCTGATAACAATATCATTTCAAGCAATTGGTCTATATTCATCCTTGCTTTTGCTGAAACTGGGACAGCTATAACATCTCCACCCCATTCCTCAACTAAAAGTCCATGCTCAGTTAGTTCTTGCTTAACCTTATCAGGATTAGCACCTGGCAAATCAATTTTATTAATTGCTACAATTATAGCTACTCCTGCTGCCTTTGCGTGATTTATTGCCTCAACTGTTTGTGGCATTACACCATCATTCGCCGCTACAACTAAAATAGCAATATCTGTTGCTTTTGCCCCTCTAGCTCTCATAGATGTAAATGCCTCGTGACCCGGTGTATCCAAGAAGGTGATATCTCTTCCGTTTAGCCTTACCTTATACGCTCCTATATGCTGAGTAATCCCACCTGCTTCGCTTTCAGTTACGTTTGTTTCCCTTATAACATCCAGCAAGGAAGTCTTACCATGGTCAACATGCCCCATTACTACAACAACTGGAGCTCTTTCCTCTAAATCTCCCTCTATATCATCAGAGTCATCAAATAAAATATCCTCTTCAGTAATTGTTACTTCCTTTTCGGCTTTAATATGAAACTCATCTGCTACAATGACCGCCGTATCAAAGTCTAATTCCTGATTCAATGTAGCCATTACACCCATTGCCATTAGCTTTCTAATTACTTCCGCTGAGGTCTTTTTTAGTGTCTCAGATAAAGTTTTAACGGTAATAGACTCACCGATTTTTACATTAGTAAGAACTGCCTTTGGTGGTATATGCTTTTCTCGTATAGCTTTCTTAATCTTACGTTCCTTTTTCTTCAAATCCAATGAATCATCATATAAATTATCTAGAGCAAAATCATCTGACATAACCTCAGAAACGCTTTTCTTTTCTCCAATAACACTTGTGTGTGTTCTAAATCTACCTTCTCTACCTGAATTTAAGCTGTTTTTAGAAACTTCACGCTTATTTTCTCTTTTTGCACCTTTTTCAAGATCCTTACTATGGAAGCTTCTTCTCTCACCACGCTGATTAGTTTTTTCTTCTGTCTGTACGACATTTGCCTTTGGTATAACAAGAGAATCATCTGATTTATTGTTTTGTCTTCCACCAGACCTTTGAGAATCCCATTTTCCACCACTTCTTCTGTTTGTATTGTAGTTGGTATCATCATCTTTATTATACCCACTGTTGTCTCTGTTAAATCCACCGCTGTTTCTGTTAAATCCACTGTTGTTTCTATTATCTCTATTGTCTCTGTTAAATCCACTGTTGTTTCTGTTATCTCTATTGTCTCTGTTAAATCCACTGTTGTTTCTGTTATCTCTATTGTCTCTGTTAAATCCACTATTGTCTCTGTTAAACCCACTGTTATCTCTGTTAAACCCACTGTTGCTTCTGTTATCTCTATTGTCTCTGTTAAACCCACTGTTGCTTCTGTTATCTCTATTGTCTCTGTTAAACCCACTATTGTCTCTGTTAAACCCACTGTTGTTTCTATTGTCTCTGTTAAATCCACTATTGTTTCTATTGTCTCTGTTAAATCCACTGTTGCTTCTGTTATCCCTGTTATCCCTGTTATCTCTATTAAACCCACTGTTGTCTCTGTTATCTCTATTAAACCCACTGTTGTCTCTGTTTCCTTGACGATAGGATGGCTTACCCTCATTATCACCTGGCTTAAAATTAGGTTTATAGCCCTCACGCCTAGAATCTCTATTATCCCTCATATCTGTCCGCTGGTTATCATAACGGTCATTTCCATTATTTCTATACCCAGACGGCTGGTTATAGCTTCGTTTTTCTGTATTGCTTCTGTTGTCATTTCTATTATCACTTCTGTTTTCATTCTTAAAGCTTTGATTTCCGCCTTGTTGCTTATCATCAGACCTGTTTTGACCCCTTAGTTCATAGTTGCCTTCTGGTCTATTAATCTGTCTGTTTTCATTTTTTATGTCTGCATAATCATTCCTGTTTCTGTCATTTTCTATTGAATTACCCTCTTGATTTTTAATATTTGCTTCCAAGCTAATCTCTGCACCTCGTCTATCAGTTTGATCTCCCTCTGCAAGCTTTTGATTTGTATCAATAGCCTGATTGTCGCTAGTACTTATTCCTTTTGTAACTGCACTTTTGGGTTCTGAATATATTTTTTCTTCATTCTTTTCTGGAACATTGTTTAAAGGTTGCTCAATACTTTTATTTGTTTTATCAGCAAAACTTTCTAATTCTACTTTTTGAGGTTTATCATCTTCAGTCTTAGTTCTTTGAGTGTTATTTAAGCCTTCGTTATTAACGTATTGTCTTTCAGTATTCCTATAAGAAGCTGAAGCTAAGTCCTTTTTTGACCCCCTTCTATAGCCTGCAATTAAGCCATCATTTGACTCTGATACTTTCACATAGTCTTTTTTGGGCTTTTTGTTAGGCTCATTTTTTTCAGAGTCAACTCTAATCTCAGTCTTACGTATTATCCTAGGAATATCCTTTTTCATGTTTTTTACGTTCATATTTTGTTGCTTTTTTACTTCATCACTTTTCTGAGTAGCGTCCTCATCTTCATGCCTAATATAACCGATATGGTCATATAACGCATTCACCTCTTTCGTACTTAGACTACTCATATGACTTTTTACATGAATATCTAACTCCTCAAGCTTTTCAATTAGTCTTTTGCTTTCAACATTTAATTGTTTTGCCAGTTCATAAATTTTTACCTTTTCCAAATTGTTCCACCCCCGGATTTATTTCTGGATCGTTTGTATTAGCTCTTCTAATCTTCTTGCAAATCCCTCCTCAGTAACTACTACTACAGCCCTTATATCCTTACCTAAAGCACTTCCTAGCCTACTCTTCTCTCCAAATAAAACTAATTTTGTATTATAAAAAGTGCATTTATTTTTGAACCTCTTTTTCGTGTTAACGGAAGCATCCTCAGTTACTATAACTAATCTCGTACTACCCTTAGCAATAAGCTTTTCACATGCAAATTCACCACTATGTAGCTTACCAGCCTTTTGTGCTAAACCTAAGAATGAGTATACCTTATCTTCCATTCACTTCCTCCAGCCTTTGTTTCAAGTCATCGTAAACACATTCTGCAATGTTCATCTTAAACTCTCTATTTAATACCTTTGTCTTTTTGCTACTCTCTATACATTTAAGAGCTCTGCACATATATGCTCCTCTACCTGACTTCTTTCCTGTATCATCTATTATTATCTCATTATCTTCACCTTTTACAAGGCGTAAAAGCTCTCTTTTATCTTTCATTTCCCTGCATACAATGCACATTCTTAGAGGAACCTTTTTTTTTCTTATCATTTCTTAAACTCCCATTGGCTATATAATAAATTATCCATGCATGTGGCACAAATAACGCCTGCAAGCGGTTTTCAAGCCATTTAGTTTGGTGAATATAAATATAACACTATTTATTTAGTCTATCTTATTATCAACATCTTGGCTTTCTTCTATATCATCCTCTTCAAAATAATTTTCGTCAGTTTCATAGCCCATAGTGTCATCCTCTATATATTCTTCCGCGTCTACATCTGCATCATACTCATCTGTATCAATTTCATCTTCATTATCAATATAATTTCCACTATAATTTAGTAATTCTTGTTCTATAGTAGCTCTTAACTGTGACTCACTTTTTATATCTATTTTCCAACCTGTCAACTTTGCAGCTAATCTTGCATTCTGTCCTTCCTTACCTATAGCCAATGATAATTGAAAATCAGGAACCACTACTCTTGCTATTTTTTCAATTTCGTTTATGTCTACCCTTACAACCTTAGCTGGGCTTAAGCTACTTGATATATACTCAATCGGATCACTACTCCATTTAATTATATCTATCATTTCTCCTCTTAGTTCATCAACTATGGCTCTTATTCTACCGCCCTTCTGTCCTACACAGGCACCAACTGCATCTATGTTTTCATCCCTAGAAAAAATAGCTATCTTTGTTCTAGAGCCAGCTTCTCTTGCAATAGCTTTTATCTCAACTATCCCTTGACTAATTTCAGGAACCTCAAATTCAAGTAATCTTTTAACTAAACCAGGGTGAGTTCTTGAAACTCTTATCTGTGGATTTTTATTTGTCTTCTTTACTTCTAATAAATATGCTTTTATCCTGTCATGATGTCTATACTCTTCATTTGGAGTTTGTTCACCTGGAGGCATTATTGCTTCTGTTCTGCCTAAATTTATAATAACATTTCTCTTTTCAAATCTGCCAATAACACCGCTAACAATATCATCAACCTTTTCTGCATACATGTCATATATTATGTTTTTCTCAGCGTCTCTAATCTTCTGCATTACAACCTGCTTTGCAGTCTGAGCTGCAATTCTTCCAAATCTTTTGGGAGTTATTTCAACCTCTATTATATCACTCATCTCACATCCAGGCTTAATCTTTTGAGCGATTTCATATGCAACCTCAGTAAAATCACTTATAGGCTCATCCACAACTTCCTTTTGTGCGTACACCTTAACGTCACCACTTGACCTGTCAATATTAACCTTAACATTCTGTGATGTTCCAAAATTTTTCTTATACGCAGAAATTAGTGCAGATTCTATTGCCTCAATTAGTATATCCTTTTCAATACCACGCTCTTTTTCCAATTGCTCCAATGCATGAAATAATTCGACACTCATTTTAAAGCCTCCCTTAGAAATTAATTACTCTCTTAACCACAGAAACATCTTCAAATTTAAATTCAATTAAATTGCCTTTGTCATCTTTTATTTTAATTATGTTATTCTCTAAGCCCATTAATTCTCCCTCATACCTCTTTTTATTGTCAATCGGCTTAAATAATCTCACTTCTACTGTTTCTCCCTTATATTTATCAAAATCCCTTGGCTTTTTTAAAGGTCTGTCCAAGCCTGGCGATGACACCTCTAAATAATAATTTTGAGGTATGGGATCTATCTCATCCAGCTTTTCACTAAGTGGTCTACTGACTGCCTCGCAGTCGTCAATAAGTATACCACCTTCCTTATCTATATAGACTCTCAGAAACCAGTCTTTTCCTTCTTTTACAAATTCAACATCCACTAACTCCAAGTTTAATTCCGTAGTGATAGGATGCACTATTGAATTTATCAACTCCGTTACTTTACCAGCCATACTTCCCTCCAGCTGATGAATACTCTCTTACAACAGTAAAGAGTGGGAAATTAGCCCACTCTTTACTGGAATAAAATATCCAATATTACTTACCACTGCTTATTATATCACTAAATCTAAAAAAATACAACAAAAATAAATTTTAAGTTTCCTCAAATTTTAATTTGGTGTAACTATTCAGACTTCAACTTTTCTAATAAAGCTTTTAAGCTCTTATGTGAAGCCTTGCTACATATACCAATAAGTCTACAGCTTCTGAATAGTTACATTTACCGTAATTAAACATTATTTACTAACCCTTAACAGCCGTTTTGTTTCATAAGGTATAATAGATTAAGCGATAGCCAAAGACCGTCATAATTGTTATATCTTTAAAATAAGGTAAGAGGAAAAGAGCTATATGAAAAATAAAGATGGTTACAATGTAATTAATACTTTAATAATACCTTTTAATAAAAGCCTTATATTAGCACTGATACAATCAATAATAGGATTGGGAATTGGTTTTTTAGAGCCCTTAATGATTGTTTTTCGTCAGAGTTTTATAGATGAAACATTATTTTCATATAATAATAAAATTGGTATTGAAAATATAGTTAAGCCTTTTCTTATAATAATTATGATTATGTTTTTGCAGCAATCTTCTGATGTAATTAAGATAATAATTTCTAAACGAATTTTATTAAAAATAAGAATTGACATTCAAAAAAATTTTTTAAAAAAGCATTTAAATTTGGACTACTTCTATATAGAGAATAAAGATAGCTGTGATTTAATAGCTCGTGTAAATGATAATCCTGAACAAAAATTAATATGAAACAAAATAGTGAATATTTTAAGGATGTTAATATTTTTATGTCTTATAAAGAACACAACAATAAAGAAAACCTATTTGTAGATGAGGGTAAATCGCCAATAATAAAATTCGAGAATGTTTATTTTAGTTACCCAGACACCAAATTAGAGGTATTAAAGGGTGTTACATTTGAAATCAGAGAAGCTAATCAACTTGCGTTAGTTGGGTATAATGGATCAGGAAAATCGACAATTGTAAAGCTTATATTGGGGTTGTATAAACCAGATTCGGGTAGTGTTACAATAAATAATATACCCGCACATCTATTATCAAAAGATGATATTAAGAATATATTTTCTGTCGTATTTCAGGATTTTGCTAAGTATCAAATTTCATTTGAAAACAATATATACTTAAACAATATGGATAATTCTGATAAATATGACTTAAATAAAATTGTAGATAGTTTAGATTTACAATATACTTTAAATAAACTACCAAAAAAAGAAAAAACTATTTTAGGTAAAGAGTTTGAAAATGGAATTGATATATCACTAGGTGAATGGCAGAAATTAGCCTTTGCAAGAAGCCTTGCTTCGCAATCATATGTTTATATTTTAGATGAACCTACTGCAGCATTAGACCCATTAGCGGAAAGTGAATTATATGAAAAGTTCAAAATGCTAATGAAAAATAAATCAACTCTACTTATAAGTCATCGTTTAGGCTCAACAAAGATGGCTGATACAATAATCGTTCTTAATGATGGAAAAATAATAGAATCTGGTACACATAATGAGTTAATAGATAAAAATGGATTATATTGCGAGATGTTTGAGGCACAAAAGAAATGGTATTCAAAGCTTCCGGCAAATGATAGAGGTGTAGAGTATGAAAGTATTTAATAAAAATAGTTTTATATCAATTATATCTAAGAATTTAAAGCTGTTGGTTACAAGCTCCCCACGAATAATGATTTTTTTTATTCTATGGTCTATTATTTATGCAGGAATAGACCCTCTAATTTTGTATATAGATAAAATGTTTATTGAGCTACTAAATATTCATCTTGAAAATAATACAATGTATCAGCAGGTATTGACCTTTCTGTTTGTTAGTTTAGCTATTAAGATTTATCGTGGTTTTCATGATTGCATGATGGGATATATTGCTGAAAATAGCATACTTGAAGCAATTAGACAATTTAGGATGACGGTTTATAAGAAATGTAATCGTCTTTCACTTGATAATTTTGAAGTTAATGGTTTATATAATACAATTGAAAAAGCAATCCGTGGAAGTGAACAAATATCTTCAAGTAGTGGATTAATTATTTATTTATTGTCTTTTCATTTAATTTCAGTTATTAGTATTACAGTGTATCTTTTTACGCTTAATAAGATTCTTGCTTTTGTTGTAGTCTTTATTTTCATACCTAAATTTATTTCATTAAAAATTAAGGGTAAGTATCAATATAAATTAAGAGATAGTCTAACAGCTGACCTAAGAAGAGCAGACTACTTGAAAAAATGTATAGTAGATCGAAATTTTTTTAAGGAAACCCGTATTTTAAATGCTAAATTATTTTTTCGAAAACAATGGATTGAAAAAATGATTGAAATAATAGGTGCAGAATGGAAAGTAGATTTAAAGATTTTTATGATTGATTTGTTTTTAAGCTTCTTTACCTTTATTGGGTATGTAGCAACTTTTGCTTTGGCGGCATTTTTGTTATTTTATGATAAAATTCAAGTCGCTTCATTTGCTGTTACGTTAATAGCAGCTACTAGGCTGTTTACTATTTTGGATTCTTTTACAAATCTATTTAGTCAATCATATCATAATATTATAAACGGAAAATTTGTATATGATTTTTTGGAAATGAAAGAAGATTTAGGAGGTAATAAGATTGCTACGCTGAATAATGATATAACATTAAAGGATGTATCTTATATATACTATGGTTCTAAAACAAAAGCTTTAAATAATATTAATGTATGCATTAAAAAAGGTGAGACAGTAGCAATAGTTGGACATAATGGTTCAGGGAAATCAACCCTAACAAAGATATTACTTGGTCTTTATAGAGTAACTAGTGGTCAGGTACTATATGATTCTATAGATATAAATGATATTAATACATATTCAATATATGAACAATCCTCTGCCGTATTACAAAATTATGGTAGATACAACCTCACATTTAGAGAAAATATAGCTCTCAGTGATATTAGTAATTTAGAGAACGATGATAAAATAAAGGGTATTTTAAAGAACCTTAATTATAACATTAATAATGATAAATATATAAATGGATTAGATAGCAATATAGGTCGCGAATTTGGTGGTATTGAATTATCCGGGGGGGAATGGCAGCTACTAAGTATTGCAAGAGCTCTCTTTAAAAAGTCATGTTTTGTTGTCCTTGATGAACCAACATCGGCAATTGACCCGATTCGCGAAAGTGAGATCTATAACTTATTTATTCAGTTGACAAAAGATAAAACTGCTGTAATTGTGACGCATCGACTTGGATCAGCAGTTTTGGCTGATAGAATTCTTGTTATGGAAAAAGGAGCTATCGTTGAGGTGGGCACTCATAAAGAGCTTATAGAAATAAATGGCACTTACGCTAGAATGTACAGGGAACAAAGTCGTTGGTATGAAAGATAACAAAAATGATTAAGAATTACTAATAACCTAAGCTATAAAAAGAAAGAGGATGTAGAAACTTAAAGCTCCGTTACATCCTCTTCCTGCGTGCTATTATTTATTATTTATATTATAATATTGGGATTATCTAAATTTTTAGGATTGTTTAATTACACTCTTTTACTCTGCATCTGCTCCCATTACTTCTTTATAATCCTCTTTTGATACCATAATTGCACCTAGTGGATAAATACCAAATTCTTCGCCTGGCTTCTTATACTCTGCAAAAATCTCAGCACCATTTAATAGATAATTCATCATTGCTTCAGCAACAGCTTCACCATCAACCTTAGAGCTAAAATATCCTGAGCCTTTAAATGCTGAGTATTCCTTTTTCCACTCATCCTTTGCTAGGTAACCGCCAAGTCCAGCAACTACTGCATTCTTATCAAGCCCAGCTTGTTCAAGTGCTCTAACAATACCTGCTGCACCTTCATCGTTAGGAGCTGTAGCAAACCATGTATCTATTTGAGGATTTGCAGTAAAGATTGCTGATGCAACTGTAAACGCTTCCTCTGTTGAACCTAAATAGTCTCCATGAATAATATTTCCTTCTGGTAAGCCCATTTGTGACTCATCCCATTTGCTTAAAGCTCCCTGAGATCTTGGTAAAACACTTGATACAGTAGTCATTTCTAAAACAAAATAGGCTGTTTTAGCGGGATCCTTAATGAGGCTATTATCCTTAACATGATTTACTAACCATTCCCCTTGCTGCTGACCTACTCTGTAAGCATCTAGCTCAAGTGCCGGTGCTATATGAACACCGTTTTCATCAATTAAACCATCATCATCTGCTATAACTGGAATACCAGCAGCCTTACACTTCTCAACAGTTATCTTACTTAGCTTCTGGTCAGGTACACATACAATCAAGCCATCAATATCCTGTGCGATAACATTATCAAGTGCGTTCAAATAAGTATCTGCATCCATCTTTGCATCAACAAGCAGCATATCACTCGCACCCATACTGATAGCCTTTGCTTTAGCTGAGGATGAGGTTCCTTGGAACCAAACCTGACTTAAATCCTTATAAATTCCTGCTAAAACAATTTCGTCATCCTTTGACGATTTAGCTGTTTCTCCTGATTTTATAGTCGCATCTTTTTTTGCATCAGTTTCTTTAGGCTTTTCAGCTGTTTTTGCACACCCCATAGCAAGCATCATTACAGCCATCAATAAAACTATTACTTTAATTAATTTTGACATATAGTCTCCTCCCTATATTTAAAATTTGATTGTTTTATAATAAAATCAACTTTGATTGATTTATTATACCCTTTTTCTTGATCTTAAATAGTCAAATGATAATGCTGCTACTAAAAGAAGTCCACTTGCTACATACTGCCAGAACTGTGGTACATTCATTATGAGAAGCCCATTATTAAAGCCTTGTAGAATAAGCACTCCCAAAACAGTTCCTCCGAGTGTTCCTACACCACCCGTAAATGCAATTCCACCAAGCACAACAGCTGTAACTGCACTCATTTCTAAGCCTATTGACGCAGAGGGCTGCCCTGAATTCATTCTAGACGCAAGTATTGCACCACCTAGAGCAGACAAGCCCGAGGTTATCATAAATGCTTTTGCTACAACAATCTTAGAATTGATACCTGCTAGTCTTGCAGCAACTGGGTTACCCCCAACTATATATAGGCTTCTACCAAATCGGCTCTTGGATAGAACAATAATGAAAACAATGAATGCCAGTATTAGAACAATAACAGGAATTGGTATCCCTAAGAATCTATCCTTTCCAAGCTTAAGAAAGGTTTCATTTTGTATATAAATAGGCTTTCCATCACAAATAATATATGCTAAACCTCTAATAGCCTGCATGGTTGCTAAGGTTGCTATAAATGGTGCTATCTTAAGCATATTAACAATTAATGAATTAACAAAGCCTATGAAAACTCCAACTAATACCACTATTATTAGTGTCGGAAC
>QKEK01000314.1 GCA_003251775.1 Clostridia bacterium
ATTAATTGATTTTTGAGCATTTGTTTTGGAGATAAATTTAATTATTTCCTCTTTCCTGCCAACAAGCTCCTCACGAAGCTCTCCTGTTAATGCTCCCTTTGGAGCCTTAAACCTAAGCTGCTCCTCCTCTAGCCAAAGCCTTATGCCCAATTTATTTAATTCAGCTAATAATTCAATTACTGGCATTACTTTCTCCTCCTGAAATCTATGTGTACCTATTTAATGAGCTTTTTGCGATGTTATATATTCGAAGTTTGTTAAGCACTTACACATCTATATAAACCTTTATAAAGTTCCTAATTCTTCATCTTCCTCAGACGTTGCACTTTCCTTCTCTGCCTTATCAAGCATTTGATATACTCCTATTAGCTTAGCAACCTCTTCTATAGTAGAGGCTTCGTATAACTCACCTAGTGGTATATATACATCAAATACCTTGCCAAGATCTGCTGCTATAGCCGATGCAATTAATGAGTGTCCTCCTAATTCAAAGAAATCATCATGCACACCTATAGGCTCATATCCAAGTATATTACTCCATGCCTCTGCTATTACTTCCTCAGTCTTATTTCGTGGCTTTATATACTCAGCGTCCATATTAGGTCTAGGTAATTTTTTTAAGCTACTCTTGGTTGTTTCTTTTTGCTCCTTGTTTGAGTTACCTGGCTCTATCCAGTAGCTTTGTCTTTCAAAGGGGTAGGTTGGAAGCGGTAATCTATAACGCTTTTCATTCTGATAAAGCTTAAACCAATTAATTCTTCCTCCAGCTAAATGAAACTCTCCCAATGATTTCATAAATGCTTTTGAGGCAGACCCTGTGCTATTAATACCATCTATTAAGCTAATCAACTGGCTAGCTTGAATATCCTGCTTATCTGACACCTTCTTAATTGCTTCCCCTAATCCCATATCTAGTAATAGCTGTTCGGAGCCCAATATCACCTTTTTCAAGCCAGCTTCAAAGCCTTTTCCCTGTCTTTGCTTTTTTGTCCAGTATTCAATATCCTCTGCTTCTGATGTTGTGATGAAATCTCCAGTAGTTTGAGAAATAAACTGGATTTGAGGTGTATTCAATTCTATCTTATCAGAAATTTGTGCTAGAGACTCATCCTCTGTTGAAGCAAGCTTTAAGGCATCCTCAAGTGATAACACACCTGAAATACACGCACAAATCAATTCACCAACGCCCTGTCCAAGCATAAGCTGAGGCGTAATTTCTAGCTCCATCAAGGTTTTTGCTAATGAATACTGTATAGTAAATAGTGCTGCTCTTTCGATGCTATAAATTTTTAGCTTTTCGTTTGACCAGCCTGTAATCTCTGCATCTGAGAAAATAACATTTTTAATGTCAACACCTTGTATTTCTTCAATTATTTCTGCACAAGCCTCTACATGGTTTTTAAAGGTTTCATTTGAATTATAAAGCTCCTTAGCCATATAATTCTTAACAGAACCTTCCCCTGTAAACATAAAAACAACAGCCTGTTCCTTATCCTTTTGAGAATGTGTCATCACGTCATTAGAATCCATTTTTTCCAGCTTTTCTTTTAAGTCTTTCAAATCGCTACAAACAATACTACGACGATTTTCGAAGTTTTTTCTACCTACATGAAGTGTAAATGCAACATCCTCTAACAGTAAATCTGGATTTTTTGTAACATGCTCAAGTAGGTTAGTAGTCATTTTCTCCAGAGACTTTTTAGTTTTCGCAGATAGGCATACCAATTGGTATGGTCTTTTTGATTTTAGTGATTCCTCCCTTTCTGGTGCCTCCTCTACGATTACATGTGCATTAGTACCCCCTATACCAAATGAGCTTATCCCTGTTCTTAATGGGAATCCATCTGTTTCCCATTTTTTTAGTTTATGATTTACATAGAACGGACTATTAACAAAGTCTATCTTGGGATTTGGCTCTTCGAAATTCAAGCTTGGTGGAATCACCTTATGTTGTAGTGCTAGTGTACTCTTAATAAGACTAGCTACACCTCCAGCACTTACTAGATGCCCAACATTCGTTTTAACTGAGCCTATAGCACAAAACTGCTTCTTGTCCGTATGTGCCCTGAAGGCTTTTGTTAGCCCTGAAATCTCAATAGGGTCACCTAGGTTTGTTCCTGTACCATGCCCCTCGATATATGTAATTGTTTCAGGATTAATGTCTGCCATTGCAATAGCCTCAGCTATACACTCCGCTTGACCATCAACATTTGGTGCAGTATAGCTGTTTTTCTTTGCTCCATCATTATTAACTGCTGAGCCTATTATAACCCCATGTATATAGTCTCCGTCCTCGAGCGCATCCTCAAGCCTCTTCAACACGACCATCGCTAGTCCACTTCCACTTGTAGTACCATTTGCTTTTGAGTCATATGCTCTACAGTGTCCATCAGAAGACCCTATTCCACCCTCCTGATAGAAAAAGGCTTCGTTTCTTGAGACCTGAAAGCTTACGCCACCAGCAATGGCAATATCTGAACCATACTCTATAAGGTTTTGACATGCCATATGAACAGATACTAACGCCGAAGAGCATAGTGTATTAACATTTATGCTTTGGCCAGTAAAATCCATTTTATAAGAAACACGTGTTGCCAAGAAGTCCTGAGAATTAGATATCATAATCTTAAAGGTACCTATATCTTCTACTAATCCTGGATTTGAATATAGATTACGAATCATATATCCACTTAATGCAGAGCCTGCATAAACAGACACCCTTCCATCGTAAAGCTCTGAATTATAGCCTGCACTCTCCATTACCTCCCATGCACACTCAAGAAAAATTCTGTGCTGCGGATCCATAATTTCAGCCTCTCTTGCTGAGTATCCAAAGAAGGAGGCATCAAATTTGTCAATATCGTCCAATACTGCATCAGCAGCTACAAACTTAGGATTGTTTAGTAGGTGTTCATCTAGTCCGTTTTCTATTAGCTCCTCTCTTGAAAAAAACTTAACCGATTCAACCCCATTATAAAGGTTATGCCAAAACTCTTCAATATTCTTAGCCCCTGGAAATCTTCCGTTCATTCCTATTATGGCTATTGGATCTACTGCATTTCTTTCTTCATTGATTTCATTGTAATTACCCATTTTTTATTACTCCCATCCTTCTTTGTTTATTTAAAGCATTATTCTTACGTCTCTCTAATTGTTTGTTTACTCTTTGATTAACCTTATCAAATGAAGGCTTTTCATCTTCTTCATCATTGTCAAGATATTTTGCCAAGGCAGAGATTGTTGTGTATTTATACAAATCCACTACAGCCAGATTAGTTTCAAATACCTCTTTTATATTTGAATGTAGCTGTACCATTAGTAATGAATCTCCGCCCAATTGGAAGAAGTCATCCATTGTTCCTACTTTATCTATGGTCAATAAATCCTGCCATATGGTTGCTAGTTTAACTTGAGTTTCATTTTTGGGTGAAACGTACGCATTATCCAATTCAGGGCGAGGATGATATACTTTTGTAGCAGCTACCTCTGCTAAGGCATTTTCTGTCCCTGTCTGATTAATGTAGCTTGCTTGTGAAATAGCTTCATCCACATTCTTTGTTGATACAATTACCTGAGTTCTTGAAGAGCTATTTAGTAATTTATTCAAAATAACTAGTCCCTCTTCAGCTGTAATTCCTTCGCTCAGTACATTATTACTTGACCTTTTGCTTATAGTGCCTATATATAGCTTATCTAAAGCCATATGCTCTGGACTTACAGAATTATTGTCCTTAGCGGCCTTAATTTGATTTGCTGCGGTCTGATTTACCAGCCTCATTGAGAATCTGTCTATCTTAATTAATGCTTTTCCTTCAACATCTACAATATCCATGTTACAGCTTAGAATCTCATTTGATAAATTATTTTCATCATATTTTAAATGACAATAGAATCTGTCAGGTAGGTTATCAAATACCATTAAGCTACCATATGAGAATGGAAGATAGTTACCATCAGCAGAAATTCTTAAAGAACCCGTAGCAATGTCCAACAGAGCAGGGTGCATTTTATATGTAATCAAATCATTAATTAACTCTTTATTTAATTCTACCTCTACTAAGGCTTCATTCTCTCCTTTATAGAAGTTTTTCAACGACGTTGCTGTTTTTCTAATAGCTTGTCATATTCAGAATTGCATCTCCCAACTATATCGTTTATATTAACAGCATTATTTTCAGTTTTTTCTATTATTCTTATTGTACCCCTTGAATGCTCCATCCAATTTGATTGTGCATTACCGGTTTTTAGTTTACTTGTAATGCTAAAGCTATACCCATCATTATTCTTGGTGAGGGTTGTAAATACAATTCTGCTTTCGTTGTATTTAACAGCCATTGGTGCCAAAAATAGCACACCACTTATTTCTAATGGCACATCTCCTTCGTTATTAATTACTGCTGCTCTTGCCATTTCAAGATATGTAGTACCTGCTATTGTAGGGGTTCCCAGCACTAAATGCTCCGAAAGTGCCCAATGCTTTTCAGGGCTTAGCTCAGAACAATATACCAGCTTATTTGAGGAATCTAAAATACATCGCCCTACAAGCGGATGAATTTCTTCCTCACTTAGACTGCTTTCCTGCCCAATATTTACTGCCATACCTATACCAGGCCATCTATCCCAGTTTATACTTATTACCCTTGTTCCCTTCTTATTATCATGTGCAGTTGCAAATGCATCCAAATAGGCATTTGCAGAACTATAATCCACCTGCCCAAAGCCTCCTGTAATCGCATTTAAAGAAGAATAGAGCAATAAGAAGTCAACCTTATCTGCAAACAGCTCATAAATAGCGTTAGTTCCCTTTACCTTAGGTAGTAGCACCTGCTCCACAGCTTCTGATTTTCTCATCTGTATCATTCCACCACCAGGAGCTCCAGCTACATGGAATATACCGTTTATTTCTCCAAATTGACCTTCTATATGGGTCTTCATTTCTTTAAGCTGTTTAACATCAGTAATGTCAGCTTTGAAAGGTAATATATCAGCACCTAGTGATTCTAATTCTATAAGCTTTTTAATTAGTCCTACCTTTTTGCGATTGGCTCTATTATTGTTTTCAGAAATCCACCTCATCCATTCTGATTTGTCTGGAAGCACACTTCTTCCCACTAATACTATTCTTGCCTTTACCTTCTGAGCCAGATATTTAGCAAGTATTAGTCCCATTCCTCCAAAGCCGCCTGTTATTATGTATGTACCGTTATCCTTTAAGCCTATACCAGCATTTTTTAAGCTATCTGCTTCTTTGCCTTCATCGCCTATCTTTATCTGCTCATATGCTTGTACAAACCTTGTCATATACCTGTATGCTACTAACACATCGGTTGTTTTTGCAAATATTTCGCCAGCTAGTAGCTCAAGCATAGCATTTTCTACTCCCATTTCTTGCGAATAGAGAACATCTATACAGCTACATTGAATATTAGAATACTCTCTTGGAATTACCTTAGCTGGTCCTATCATAAGTGCTTTTTCAGGCTTTATTTGCACTTCATTAAATATTCTGTGCATACCATTGGTTATATTCTTAAATACTACAGAATTTTTCATACCAGAGCTTCCAATTGCCTGTGCTAAATACATTTGGCTATAAAATAATACCTTTCCAAATTCATAATCATCTGGCTCAGCTAAACTCTCTTTAGTTGATAGCCCTAATAGATTTACAACTATTAGCTCCGTATCCTTTTCAATACTAAGATTCTTTATTAGTCTTTCGTAATCCTTTGGGTTATTTGCCTCAATTGTATAGATACCTTTTTCTGTGTTCTCAAATTCATTTCCAATATAGCATACATCAAGCTGTTTACTTGCTTCTCTAAGAATACTGGTTAATTGTTCAGATACTGTATTTTTTTCTGCAATAACTAATAAGCTTCTTTCATCAGTATTAAAGGAATTAACGTTATACTCAATTTCTTGTGTTGATTGCTTCCAAATAGGTGTATAGAACCAATCAGCGGTATTCCGCTCCTTTGTTTGAGCCTTTCTAATATACTCTTCATTTTCCTTTTTGTCCACCCAGTATTTCTTTCCTTCAAAAGGATATGTAGGTAATGCTATACGCCTTCTATTATCACTATTATGCAGATACTTCCACTCTATTTTCGCACCATTTAGCCACAAGTCTCCAATTTCCTTAATTGAATAATTATTTATATCTTCTTTACCAATTGCTTTAGGAGTTTGTTTTAAATCTACCTTATTAGCAAATATCTTGTCCTTGCCTTCTTCTTTTCCCTCTAAAATCTCAACAGCCTCCTCACGTGAGGTACATACTAAATACCTGCGGTATTCAAACTCCTTTCTACCAACCTGCATTGTATACGCAACATCTGCCATATTAATGCTAACATTGTCTTTTAGGAAATTGGCCAAACGAGTAGTTATATTTTCTAATGCCGTTGAGGTTTTTGCAGATAAAACAAGTAAATACTCGGCTTCCTTGCTTTCTATTTCATTTATTAATGGAGCCTCTTCAAGAACTGCATGTGCATTAGTACCACCTATACCAAAGGAGCTAACGCCTGCTCGTAATGGTCCCCTGCTACTTTCCCAAGCCTTTAGCTCAGTATTTACATAGAATGGACTGTTCCCAAAATCAATCTTTGGATTAGGTCTTTGATAGTTCAGGCTAGCTGGGAGCTTTTTATGATGCAATGCCAATACAGTCTTTATAAACCCAGAAACACCTGCTGCTGAATCAAGATGCCCAATATTGGTCTTAACTGAGCCAATAGCACAATATTGCTTTTCCTCTGTCCTTTCATTAAATACCTGACTTAATGCCTCGATTTCAATGGGGTCGCCCAATGGGGTTCCTGTTCCGTGCGTTTCAATATATGTAATGGTACTAGGATCAACATTCCCGTTCTCATATGCCATTGTAATCGCCTTTGCCTGACCATCAATGCTTGGTGCAGTATACCCCATTTTTATACTACCATCATTATTAATTGCCGAGCCCTTTATCACTGCGATAACATTATCCTTGTCACGCATAGCCTCTTCTAAACGCTTCAGTACTACAACACCTGCACCATTTCCTCCTATCGTACCCTTTGCACTTTCATCAAAGGCTCTACACACTCCATCAGGTGATAATATCATACCTTCCTGATACAAATACCCAGTTTTTTGTGGAAGTCTTGTACTTACACCTCCTGCTAGTGCCATATCACATTCATTATTTATAAGGCTTTGACACGCAAGGTGTATGCCAACTAGTGAGGATGAGCATGCAGTTTGAACTGTAAATGCAGGCCCTTTTAGATTTAGCTTATACGCTATTCGCGTTGCAATAAAATCCTTATCATTGCTTGTCATAATCTGATAGTTATTTGCAAGCTCTCTTGAATCATAATGGCTATATAGATTTTGCACATAAGTATTCATACCTACGCTAGCAAAAACTCCTACTGGTCTCTCAATTGTGTCACAATTATATCCAGCATTTTCCATAGCCTTCCATGATTCCTCCAAGAATATACGCTGCTGTGGGTCAAGCATTGTAGCTTCTCTTGGATTATATCCAAAGAAGTTAGCATCGAATTTTTCTATATCGCCAAGTACTCCCCACGTTTTTACATAGTGCGGTTTTTTCAATAAATCAGGGTCAATCCCTTCAGCTATGATTTCTTCATCAGACAAATTAGTTAGTGTATTTCTTGAATTACATAGATTATCCCAGAAAACTTAATCCGATAACAGCTATATCCCTTGATTTATTAGCTTCATTATTCCGCGAACTAACCACCTTTGATGCTTTATTATCGTTTGTTAGAAAATCACCAAGAGTACTTATAGTGGGATACTTAAATAATTCCATAATAGAAACATCTTTTTTCAACTCTTTAGCAATCTTGAGCCTTACCTTTGTTAATAGTAAGGAATGCCCGCCCAAATCAAAAAAGCTATCATTTATACCTATATTATCAGTATGTAAAACCTCTCTCCAAATATCTAATAGGCTCTTTTCAACTTCATTTAAGGACAGATTAGTCTGTGCTACTGATTTTGTTCCACTATTCTGAGGCATGGGCAACAATTTCCTGTCTATCTTACCATTTGACGTCATAGGAAATGAGTCCATCATCATAAACACAGAAGGTATCATATACTCAGGTAGCTTTTCCTTCAAATAGTCTCGTAATTCATTATTAGAAGGATCTCCGTTCTGTCCTTCCTCGATTGGTATTATGTATGCAACTAAAGCCTTTTCGCTATCTACCAATTCCTTTGCAGTAACAACAGCCTGCTTGATTTTACTATGCTTAGACAGTAATGCTTCTATCTCACCTAATTCTATCCTAAATCCTCTTATTTTAACCTGATGATCTATACGTCCCAAGAAATCAATATTTCCATCAGGTAGGTACTTAACTAAGTCCCCAGTTCTATAAAGCCTGCTATCATTATCTTCTGAAAAGGGGTTACTTATGAATTTTTCATTGGTTAATTCATCATTATAAATGTACCCTCTAGCTAAGCCATATCCACCAATATACATTTCTCCAGGTATACCAACGGGGACGGGGTTCATATGCTTATCCAATACGTATATTTCGGTGTTATGAATTGGCTTACCAATTGTGATTTGCTCTGTATTTCTACTAATTCTTGCCATTGTTGACCAGATAGTAGTTTCAGTAGGTCCATATACATTCCAAAGAGTCTTACATCTCACTACCAATTTATCAGCTAGCTCTTTGCTTAAAGCTTCGCCTCCACATAGTATTGTTAAATCCTTTTTGCCCTCCCATTGATACTCCATTAATAGTCTCCATGTAGCAGGTGTTGCTTGCATTAATGTAATATTTTTTTCCTCTATTTTGTTTATTAGTAGCTCTCCATCCAAGGTTTCCTCTCTCGTTGCTATAACCACCTCAGCTCCGGCAATTAACGGCATGTATAGCTCAAGACCAGATATATCAAAGGATAGTGTAGTTACTGCCAGTAACGCATCATTTTCCTTAATCTCTGTACTTAACGCCATCGAGACAAGAAAATTCATCAGTGCTTTTTGCTCAATCTGTACACCCTTTGGATTACCCGTAGAGCCTGATGTATAAATTACATACGCCAAGCTTTGTGGATTATACTCAACACTGAGATTAGTTTTACTAAATCGCCCTATATTTGACCATTCTTTATCTATTACGATAAGCCTTTTATTATAGTCTTCATAGTCTGATAAAGACTCAGCTAATGTACTATCTGTTACCACAGTAGACACCTTTGCATTTTCAAGCATATATGAAATTCTATCCTTCGGATATATAGGATCCATTGGTAGATATGCACATCTAGCTTTTTGTACCGCTAGTAATGCAATTAACATCTCTACTGATCTTTCCATATAAATCCCTATAATAAACTCTTCCTTTAGCCCAAGCGACGTAAAGTAATTTGCCAATTGATTTGCACGACTATTAAGCTCCTTATATGTCAGCCTCTCATTTTTACTTGACACTGCAATGGCATTAGGAGCTTTCTCAACCTGATTCTCAAATAGCTCTACCCAGCAATTTTCTTTTCCTAATTCTAAGGCTGTGCTATTCCATGTCTTAAGAATTGTATTCCTTTCACTCTCAGTAACTATACTTAATCTATCTATACTAGCATTTGGTTGGTATACTATTTGGCTGAGTATGTGTAGGTAATGCTGAGCTATTCTTTCTATAGCCTCTGTCTCAAACAAATCTGTATTATACTCAAAAACCATCTTCGCATCATTTTCTCTTTCCCAGATATCCACTGATAAATCAAACCTTGAGCATCCATTATCAATATCCATCTCAGATAAGCTAAGGTCAGAAAGCTTTGTAGGAATAGGTGGTGTATTCTGCAAGCTGAACAATACCTGAAATATCGGATTTCTACTCATGTCGCGAGGTATATTTAACACCTCTACTAGCTTTTCATATGAAACGTCCTGATTTGAATACGCCTCAAGTGTTGTTTTTCTAACCTTTTCCAATAATTCGCTAAATGTGTTTTCACCCTCAAAGGAGGTTCTTAATACCAGATTATTGGTGAAAAAGCCTATCAGCTTTTCTAATTGTCTATTGTTTCGATTTGCAACTGGCGTGCCAACAATTACATCGCTTTGCCCTGAATACCTAAAAATTAATATCTTGAATGCTGACAAAAGAACCATAAAGGGGGTTGCGTTTTTTTGTAAAGCAAGCTCCTTTAGCTTACATAATAACTCATTTGGTATACATTGAATTATTTTCTTACCTCGATATGTCTGAATACCTGGTCTTTGTTTATTTGTAGGTAAATCTAGTACTGGCAGGCTTCCACTAAGCTTACTCCTCCAGTAGTCTAATTGATTATTTAGCCTTGTGCTTTTAAGGTTTTCATTTTGCCATTTAGCAAAATCACTATACTGAATGTCGTTTTCAGGTAGCTCAATATTTTTTGAATTTACAAAAGCATCGTAATAAAAGGATAATTCATTTAGTAATATACTAAATGACCATCCATCAAAAATTATGTGATGTGCTACCATGAGTAAGATGTGTTGATTCTCATTAATTTTATACAGCTTACAGCGAATCAGAGGTGCTTTTTCAAGATTAAATGCCTCTCTTGCCTCTTCTTCTGCCATTGCTAACACTATCTCTTCTCTTTCCTTTTCATTAGCAACCATCATATCTACTATTGGGATTGTAACTCTCATATCCTTATTCAGATGTAATACAGGCTCTCCTTCATTATCCCCAAATGAAGCTGATAGAAGCTCATTTCTTGAGACTACCTTATTCAAGCTATTTACTAAATGCTCTATATTTAGATTTCCCTCAAGCCTTAGCGTAGTATATATATTGTATTGAGGACTCTCTTCCTCCATATTATCAATAAACCAAAGCCTTTTCTGTGATAACGAAGGAATTCTTTCATCATTGCTATGGCTCAGTTTTTCTATCTTCGTTTTTTCATTATCTGATACTGTCTTTTTACCCTTTATTAAAGCTACTTGACTAATAATATTCGAATTATTAAATAGCTCTTCATGCGTAATCTCAACTGAGAAGGTTTCCTCTATTCTGGAGATGAGTAATGTCCCCTTCAGGGAGTTTCCTCCAAGCACAAAGAAATTATCATCAGTGTTAATACCTATTTTTTCTAGTACCTCGCTCCAAATCTCTATCAGCTTATTTTCAACCTCGTCATCGATTATCTGATTTTTTCTTTCACTTGATTTTTCTCGTATTAATTGCTCTATCTCCTGAATGACGCTTGTATATTCGCCTTTCATATAGTTTTTACGGAGCAGGAAGCGTTGTACCTTTCCGCTTGTGGTCTTTGGTATTCTGTCAATTGGAATTACATGTGCTACATCAAGCCCCAAGCTCTTATTTATATGCTCCTTTATTTGTAAAACTAATGGTATGAATTGTGCCGTCTTTTGCTTAAAGAGTATAAAGACTATAAGCTCATCACATTGCTTTTCTTCATTAAATGAGCCTATAGCCACAACCTTTCCAAGCTCCATGTCATCTAATTCTTCCGCAACGCGTTCAATATCATGTGAGTAGAAGTTTTGACCTCCCATAAATATGATATCCTTTGCACGCCCTGTAATGACTAGCCTGCCGTCACATAAATAGCCTAAATCACCTGTATTTAACCATCCCTCTTTGTCAATCAAGCTATTTGTAGCATCCTCATTTCTATAGTATCCACTGGTTACATTTCCACCCTTAATTTGTATATATCCGATTCTGTTCTCGCCCATATCAATATTGTCCTCGTCACATATGCGAAGTTGACAATTGTATAGAGGATAGCCTACGTCTACAAAGGAAACACCCTTATTACTATCTGCTTCTATCTCTCTCACAGTATCCCCAATCCCAAGCTTTTCTCTGTCTAAGTGAATAACCTTCATTGGTTCTTCTAGTTTAGGAAAGGTAACTGCTATTGTTCCTTCTGCAAGTCCATATACAGGATACATAGAGGTTCTTCTTAGTCCAAACCTATTCATTTTATTCAAAAATTCATTACATAAATCTGCTGATATTGGCTCAGCTCCATTGAATATCAATCTAACCCTTGATAAGTCCCAGTCAGAGTCAGAAACCTTATCAAAACCCTTCAAGAAATGCTTATAGCCGAAATTAGGAGAATAAAGTAATGATATTTTGTGCTCACTTGCCTTCTTAATCCATAGTGAAGGCCTTCTGATAAATAGGCTTGTTTGCATGTTGTATTGGTTTATGCCCATTATTAAAGATTTGATATGCGTACCAATTAGCCCCATATCATGAGTCAATGGCATCCAATTAAGGCTTCTGTCTTCCATTGTAATGTTAGTCCATTTTATTACATCAGTTAAATTAATAATTACATTGCTATGTGTAATTATTACCCCTTTTGGTTCTCCAGTTGAACCAGAAGAAAACTGTATAAATGCAATATCCGTAGGCTTTACTTCATGAATTTCCCCATACTTATCTTTCGGCTCATACTCCTCTATATATAAGCTTGCACTGGTAATTCCCTTAATTTCTTCATTAAAACCATTTTGCTGTGCAAACTTATTAAGCTTTAAAACAAAATCCTTAGTAGTAACAATTCGAGGATTTTTTAAAACCTTCCATATCTTAAATAATTTCATTTTATGCTCATCATTTGTTCCTGTTGTTATAGGAACTGGTATCATTCCACCAAGGATACAAGCCCAAAAATATTGTATAAAGGTTTTATTGTCATCAATCTGAAAGATTACTTCATCACCCTGATTAACTCCAGACTCCTGCAAATAATACAAAACTTGACGTGACTGTTCATATAAAGCCTGATATGATACAAATTCTTCATCCGATTCAGCAATTATAAAGGTTATCCCATAATCCCTTTCTTCTTTTTTCTCAAGCAGTATATTTGACAAAGTATTTTTTTGCAACATAAAATAATCCTCCAAATTTATCATCTAACTTAAGGTGTATCATGTCAGAATTCTATAATAGTTTCTTAATTTTTTATTAATTTCCAATACCGTTAACATATTTTACGAAGTGTGCTTTTTAATTCTTCTAATTTGCTATAAGCTCAAGCTTAGCTTTTAATAATTCTTTTGAATCTGTTTTGTTGAGTATATCATCTATTATTTCTTTTTGTTCTGAAATATCAACTAATTTGGTTTTAAGAATTACCTTTAGCATTTCAAAGGCTTCTATCATGTCGTCTAAACTCGCTTTTGAACCTGTGGCTTCTATACTATCCTTTAACTGCCTCATTTTGTTATACGGTTCTACTACACCTTTATTATATTCGTTGTTATCCCAGTTACTATTTCTTGCACATACTGCCTCGGCAATACACTTAGTAATGAACAGCAACCCTTTATCTACTAGCTTGCTATCATCGTCACTATTTCTTCTAAATTCCTTCTTAATAGCCTTAGCATCCTCAGCCTTATCAAATGAATATGTAATTATTTCAGGTGCATTCTTTAGCATGAGATTCTTCAATACATCCTTTGGTCCTGCTTCTATAGCTCTTTCTATTTGCTGATTTTTTAGGTACATCATTGATTCATGCCATCTGACTGACTTCACAATTTGCATAGTTAAATTCTTAACTATATGAGTGTGGTCAACATATGGCTGGGCGGTTACATTTGATACTACGGGAATTTTAAGAGGGTTAATTTTATACCTTTTCATCTCCTCCTGCATTCTATCGGCGGCAGGCTGCATTAATGGACTATGGAAAGGTGCACTTACGTTAAGTGGAGTTACTCTCGCCCCAGCCTCCTTCAGTGTTTTCGAAGCCGCATCAACAGCCTTTTTGTGGCCTGAAATTACAATTTGTGCAGTTGAATTATGATTTGATATAAATACCTGCTCTGATTCTGTGGAAGCATTTTTACAATGTTGCTCTATTGTTTCTATATTACTATTTCCTATCGCAGCCATAGCACCTACACCTATTGGCACTGCTTCCTGCATAACCTGCCCTCTTTTTCTTACAATTTTAACCGCGTCAGAAAATTCAAATCCACCAGCACAGGTTATTGCACTAATTTCTCCTAAGCTGTGACCTGCAAGATATAAAGGCTCTATTCCCATTTCATTTGTCAGTATATTAAACATACTATAGCTTACTGTTAATAAAGCTGGCTGAGTATTTTCGGTTTTAGTTAACTCTTCTATAGTGCTGTCAAAGCATAGCTTCTTTAGGTCTACTCCAATAGAGTCACTTGCTTCCTCAAAAATATTTTTTACAGATGAAAATTCATCATAGATTCCTTTTCCCATTCCCAAATACTGAGAACCCTGACCTGGAAATAACATAGCTACCTTATTCATAATAAACACTCCTCATATTAATATCAAAAAATAACGTATCTTTTGGTTATTATTTTACTAGCTTCTTAGTTCAATTTATCTAATATATTCACTTCAACAAATTCAGGCTTTTCAGGAAACTCCTTTGCATCCTTTGGAAAGAAAAATACTTCAAATCTCATTGTTTCTGGTTCTATAACCATCATTTGCTGTGTTAACTTACAATATATATCACCGTTTTCCATGTATGTGGGCTTACCGCTCTTGGTATATGTAGCAAGCTCCCTTATTTCCTCAAAGCTTACCTTCTCTCCCTTAGCTTTCAATTGCTCACTTAATGTTTCCCATCGGTTCTTGTTCATCTTCTCGTTATGGTTGTTAAAATTCCCTTTTAAAACAAATGAGTTTACCGCTGCAATGGAATTACTTATGCCCCATTCTATTCCATTGTTTAATTCAGAATTAACATCTCTTAGTGCTCTTTTAACCCTATTATTGTTAGGACCTATGCCACTAAAGTTGTTTTCTACTATTTTAGTTTCTTTTGGGTCAGCTAATGCTATTAGATGATTAAATGCATAATGCCTTTTATCAGAAATCATATACTCGGCTACCTCGTCTAATGTATTAAATTGCTCAAGAGCTTCTCTTAAATCAAATGCATATGAATTTCGTCCTCTTGACGTATATTCTGTTCCAGTCGAGCTATTCAAAACACCTGCAAAAATTTTCTGATCATTAATAGCCGTAACTACACCCATAAAGCCTAAATAGCTTACAAAGCATATATCGTTTTGTTCAGAGTATTTAATTGTAATAATGGCACCTATTTTAGGTATTTGGTTGTTTGAACCACCATACCAATCAACATTTCTGTAAAGAATATTATTCCCTGTTTCTGACCTTTCATCAAAAACTGATGTAACACTACACGCTGTCGCATAAATAACATCAGGAATTAGATTAAATAAACAAAATTCACTTTTTGATAGCTTCCCATCTCCCATAACATCCTCTTCTCCACCAGAAAAGATAGAGCCAATCCCATTTATTTCATCTTTATAGCTTTGGTTTACCTGAAGAAGTATGTCTTCAACTCTATAAACTAACATGTTGTTATACCTATTTTTTGTTCCTACCATTTCCTTAATATAAGAATCAATTAATTCCTCATAATTTGGAACAACCTCCAATATGGCTTCACCATACTTCTTCCCCATTTCCTCTTGAGAAATTCCAGTTCTATAATCCAATACTACGTCGAAATACGCTCCCATATCAGTTATTCTAACAGCCTCTGTTCCTGAATTTTCTTTTCCATCTACTGGTAAATCAACTGTTCTACACCCTACTTGTACTATAAAAACAGCTATTACCGCCACTATACATATCAATTTAACTAATTTGTTACAAAATACCTTTGCCATTATTGTAAATCTCCTTTCTATCATTTGTTGAAAACCTCTTACAGAGGCTATTTGTGCCACATGCATGGTAAAGTTACTATGCAGGCTTAACACTACTTTCCCCTATGGTCTTTCCCATTTCAAAGTTTATTACTTGATCCGCCAAATCAAAATACCTATCATCGTGAGTGATTGCAATGACGCATTTGTTTCTTAATTTTAACTCAGGTAATAATTCCTCATAGAAGAATTTTCTGAAGTGTGGATCTTGATCCGCTGCCCATTCATCAAAGAAGAAAACAGGCTTATCCTCAAGATAGGAAATCATCAAAGCCAATCTCTTTTTCTGTCCAGATGATAAATCTAGTGTATCAAATACTCCATCCTTGACCTTAACCTTGTCATGAATATTTAACAATTTTAAGTATTTAGTAATTGATTCCTTCTTTTTTGAATGGTCTATACCATAAAGCTTATCAAAAACATGATAATCGCTGAATATAGTAGTAAAATACTCCCCCAATTCAACGCTGTTTTTGACATCTCCATCAATACTAATTTCACCCTCATCAGGTGTATAAAGCCCAGTTAATAATTTACCAAAGGTGCTTTTACCACTTCCATTACCACCAGTAATGAAGGTAACCTCACCTGATTTGAAAGAGCAGCTAATAGGACCAACTGAAAAAACACCTTTTTCATTAAAGTAATATGTAAAAACTAAGTTATTAACATCAATACAAATATTGTCTTTAATATTCCTGGTAATGCTTTTTGTATTGTTATTTTTCTCAATACCTAATAGGTCTTCTTCAAGCTCTTTTATCTTACTCCAGCTAACTCTATAAAACATATACTGAGGAATGCTATCTAATAGCACTCTTACTGGCCCTGACATATACATAAATACAAATACATAGCTTCTAATATCATTTGTACTCATCCCTGTAACAACCTTAGGTAATATAAATATTACCGATCCAATTACAAGCATTGTTAGTATTTCTCCGATTACATATACATTAACAAACCTCTTGTTTGCTTCTGTGTTCTTTATTCTGAAATCGGCACAGCTTTCTTGCATATCCTCCTTAAATCCATTACATTTAGCCTTATCTAAGGAAAGGTTTTTAAACCCTAGCATAAGATTATTGATAAACCTGAAGAATACATCCTGAAGCTCTCTTGCTTCCACCAAGAATTTGTTAGCTCTCATGCTGAAATAGTAGAATATGCTACCAGCTATTATAATAGTGATAACAGAAATAATAACCCCATAAAGGCTCAAAAATGCTAAATAAACGAAACAAAAAAGCAAACTAACTGCACTTGTAATGAGGTTTGTAAAAACATTTACAGAAAGGCTAATGTTATTAGTGTCATTATTTAAGCCTGACTGTATTCTACCAGATTCAATCTTTTCGTATTTTTGATACTGAGATGATAGAATTTTATTAATCAAAGAAATTCTCTTCTCATAGACAGTTTTATTTGTTAATTCAACAACGATGGTTCTTATTATTTTGGTTGAATAAACGTACAATATAAGTGCTGCTACAAAATACAGTACTAAGCTGTCAGCGTTTTCAATACCCCTACGTACTGCCTCATTTATTATAAATACTGAAAAAGTATTTCCAAATCCTATAATAACAGTCAGACAACCTAAGACCCTGAAATTACTATCCTCTTTATTAGAGAAGATTAATGAGATTAATGAGTAAACATATATTAGACTAAAGCATACAAACAAGGCTATCGTTGCATATTTTACATTAATTGGACCAAAGGATTCTATAAAATGCCAAGATATACCGTCAAATAGTGCATATGGGATGTTGTAAATACAGTACAAAATCAGTGCCATTATAGGTACTGATGCTAGGTAAGATAGAATCTCCTTAAATGATTTTTTAACATATTTTTTCTGTCCACAAATAATCTGCTTTAGCAAATCAATAAGAAAATAGAATACTACACCATCTATAACTGATAGCATTATCGTCATAGAGAGTGCTAAATCATTATTCAATTTAGAATTTTCCCTTCAATGATATATCCCTAAGCACCAACAGAAAAACAGAATGTGCATTAAAGCACGTAATTAGCTACAAAACTTTTGTAAGTTTTATTTATATAGTACATTACTGTTTTTTTATACTATTGTCTATACCAGCATAAACCTAACGTACTTGTAGCTTTCTAAAAAACAATAATTATTCAATACAATAAAATAGACAAAAACTACTATTTTTCTACAATTATATCATCAAAGTAGCATTAAAGCAAGGCAATTTTTGCTATTTTATTTTATTTTATTGTTAAAATTACATTATGCAACGCTTTTTGCGTTGTTAGATATTTACAAGAATTTGATTCCACTCAATCAAGCAGTATTTTTTATATTTATTAAAGCAACGCAAAATAGCATAAATATAGGCTTTGAGATTTAACTATACATAAACAGCTTCTAAATCCCAAAGCCTATATCATTGTAATCTAACTATTTTATTTGCTCAACGGTGTAGCCCATATTAGTTAACTGCTGTACAATTCCTGTTTCAGAAAGCATATGACCTGCACCCACAACTACAAAATAATCATTTGATGAGTCTTCCTTTAAGAACTGAGCAACCTTAGTACTCATATTGTTATTTCTTGTTTCCCACATCGCTGCCACATACTCCTTTTCAAGATCAGAGCCTGCTTCTGCACTGAATAGAAGCACCTCTAATGCTTCAACATCCCCACTCTTCCATAAACTAATAATTTCAGCCATAACTTCAGCAGTTTTATTTTCAGCATCCTCCTGAACATCAGAATCTGCCTGTTTTTCACCACTAGCTAAAACACCTATTAAGAATTGTTCCTGAAGCTCCTTTGAAAATCCATTAAACATGTCTAAGAGAAATTTTGTGCCCTCTAACTCAACTATTGGCTTCTTGTTACTAGCCTCTGCTAAGAAAGCAAAATCCACACCTAGGTTAGCTACATATGACGCACTGCTAAGCTGAATATTTTGCAACAGGAGAGCAGCATACCAAGGCTTGAACTTATTGTACACCTCTGGCTTAAAATAGCCTAACGCTGATACAGCCTTCTCATACGCTTCATACGTTTCGGGTTGAAGCAGTTGTTCAATAGTAGTTTCACCTTCTAAGAACATAATTTGCTGAAGGTAAGCCATATCCTCATCATTCTGTTTATATATATTTGCTTCTACAGCTAATATTTCTGATTCTTCATAAGCATCTGTTATAGCTTCATTTAATGGATATATGCTAGCATCACTTAAATGTATTGAACCAAGCAAATATACAGTATTATCCTCATCTGAAACCTTCCAGAATGCCCCCTTTGCATCAATATCAATCGCATGCACAATATGGTCGTATACACGCTTCGCAAAAACTAATAGCTCTTGCTTAGTACAAATCCGTTCTAAAGAGTAATCTCCAGACTCCTTTTTTGCTATCAAGCCCGTCTCTACAAAGTATAAAATCGAAGCTCTGCTGTCCTTATAAATACTATCCATTACCCTATTCTCAATTAACACCTCTTGAATAACGTCATAGAAAACATCTATTACATTCTGACGGCTTACCGTTTTCATTGGTTCTAAGCTACTCTTTACATTAAATATCTCATTTAGACTACTTTGAACTGAAAGCAAATCAGCACTGGTTGCTTCATTTCTAAAACCATTATAGTTATCCGCCGATCCTATCATATGTAGATTCGCCATCTGTACGTCTGACATTGCCCAATCACTTGGCATATCATTATTTACAACAGTAGCTTCTTCAAAACCTTGCTCCTCAGCCATGACTACATGACTAAATAAGGTTAACAGTATCACAATTGATACTAATAAAGCCACAGACCTTTTGACATTAAAATTTCCATTATACCTTCTCATAAACACACTCCTTTTAAAGTTGCAGGAAGTATATCAATTTCTATACAATCCCTTTAAATTTACTTGTTCAATATTTAATTTTGTAAAAACAAAGCTAAAGCTAGCCATTAAAAAAGTTTATCATAATAGATAATTTTTTACAAGTGAAAAGGGTCACTTTTGAATAGTGACAATTGTAACACGTAATTATTCATACTATAATTTATATATTTTTTTACTGTTACTTTTAAGCACTTAAGTTGTCCGCTATGTTTGATAGCGTCGACAACTTAGGGTTCTTATTTCCCTTATTTTCTTACAAATATCCTCTGCACCAACTATCTCAGTTACCATAGCAATACAATTCGCACCATGCGAGATAACCTCGTCCATATTATGAACCTTTATTCCACCTATTGCAACAAATGGAATATTAGTATTCTTAACTACGAAATCGAGATATTCTAAACCAACAGGGTCACAGACATTTTTCTTCGTAAATGTTCTATAGATTGGCCCTACACCTATGTAATCCGCTCCTCTCTTAATTGCATCAAGTGCCTGTACTGGCGAATGTGTCGATATTCCTATAATCATATCCTCTCCAACTATTTGTCTTACCCCTTCTATAGGTATGTCATCCTGTCCAATATGCACTCCATCAGCTTTTACAAGAACAGCTATGTCTATATTATCATTTACTATAAAGGTTACGTCAGAAGCTTTAGTTAGCTCCCTAATTTTCATGCACTCATTATACATCTCTAATAGTGTTTTATTCTTTTCCCTGTATTGTATTACTTTTATACCTGAATCTATCATAGCCTTTACAACCTCAATATTGCTTCTGCCGTTCGAAAATTCTTCAGAAGTCAGGCAGTATAGATCTGTGTTTAGTACATTTTCTTTAATAGCTTTTTTATACAGCTTAAAGTATTCCTTTTCTATATTGTATGATTTAAATCTGAAGCTTTCATACAACTTTGAAGCATCGTAGTATCCCAACACCTTAAGGTTCTCTTCTACTACTCTCAACCCCTCCTGTATTCTTTTGAAATTACCAGTTATTAATTGAAGCATGTTTTCTTTTTTGTCTATATTTAGCTCCATAGAAGAGGCTACTCCAACATCATTAGCAGAGTCACGTTCCTCTATGCATTCTATAATATGACTCATAATGCTTTTTCTTATGTTATGCCGTAGTATTTTTAGCTCCTGAGATACAGGCTTATTATTGTAATAGAAACGACCTATATCCTCTAAGACCCTTATCCCCTCTGATACACGATTAATGTTAGCATCAATAATTCTAAACAGCTTATCCATTCATAAAGTCTCCCTCTAAAACATAATTTAAAATAATATCCGCCTGCTTAGCCGCAACAATATTGACTCTGGGTGATATTGGCGGAATGCTTTCGCTTACCTCTGAAATCATATCTCCTACAACATAGAAATTCGAATGAACCCTTCTGATTATTATATCATCAGAATTCCCCCACCCTCCCAGACCAGAAGCAGATACTAGAAGCTTACCTGATGAATAATATTTTTCAACTATCAACCTCTTATACTCCACCTTATCAAAGGCTTCTACAACAATATGACAATCATCAAATAGGCTTGTTATATTTTCTTCATTTATCATTGATACAATAGCATTAATCTTAATATCAGGATTAATTCTCATTAGGTTTGCTTTTAATGCCTCTACCTTTTGCATATTTATCTGGTCGTAGAAATAGAACTGCCTATTAAGATTTGTAGCTTCAATACTATCAAAATCTACAATCTTAAAATCATTAAAGCCACTTCTTGCTAGGTTAAATGCACAATTAGAGCCCAGACCACCAGCACCTGCAATTCCTATTTTTACGGCTCTAATTTTTTCAATTTGATTCTTATTAAGGTAATGTCTTAATCCCTCTTCAAAGTAATTCAAGCGAATGTCTTCCTTTCTTTAGTCAAGCCACCAATCCTTGAAAACCGGTTGATAGCCCTTTTTGTAAATCATCTCTGCCATTTCACTAACACTTCTTTTATCAGAAATATCAAACTGTCCCTCTCCATGCTCACTGCTACTATGTCCGCCAACCTCTGTAGTTGAGCCCCCAGACATCTTTGTAACTCCTAGACCTATAAGATTATCTCGAAAGCTACTACTTTCTCTAGTCGAAATTGTTATTCCTACCCTAGGCAAAAACAGTCTGATTGCCAGCATCATTTGAACCAGATTCTTATCACTAATATCATATTTAGGTGAATAGCTTCCTACATGTGGTCTTATTCTCGGAAGTGAAACACTTAACTCAACCTCTGGGTAGGTATTCTGCAAATAGTCAGCATGGAGACCTAAAGCAAAGCCTTCACTTCTCCAATCGTCAAGTCCAAGCAGACTACCAATACCTAAGCTCCTTATTCCCATCCTACAAGCTCTTTCAGAAGCCTCAAGCCTGTATTTATAGTCCTTTTTAGGACCAGTAATATGTACCTCATCGTATATCTGCTTGTTGTAAACCTCCTGATATATAGTCAGCCCATCTACGCCTGCATTTATTAGCTCAAGATACTCATTTTCATCAAGAGCATATATTTCTATTGAAATTGAAGTAAAATATTTTTTCAGTACACCTACACATTTTTTGATATACTCTATTGAAGTATGGTATCTGGACTCACCAGTTAGAATCAGTATATGCTTCAAGCCAGTTTGTGAAATCATCTCAGCTTCTGCCTCCACCTCTTCCAATGCTAGTTTTTTTCTTGGCATTCTATTTATTGTGCTAAAGCTGCAATAAGCACACTGGTTTTCACAATAATTAGATAAATATAATGGGGTGTATAAAAAAATTACCCTTCCAAAATGCCTTGTCGTTATGTCTCTTGACTTCTGTGCCATTATCTCAAGATATTTCTCTGCCTTTTCACTTAACAGGGTTAAATAATCTGTTCTGGTCAGGTTTTCTTTACTTAGCACTCTTAATACATCTTCATCTCTTACTTCTTTAAAAAATTCCTCTAGATTTAAGCCTATGTATTTTTCATATTCATCATAAAATGTCATATAACACACTCTTTCATTTATTCACTCATACTACTTGTTAATGATTAATTCAAGAATCCAGTTAACGGAGATGATGCCTCTGCAAATTCTTTTATAGCACCTGTCCCTGCTAAAAACGCCTTTCTTCCAGCTTTAACTGCTAACCCAAATGCCTCTGCCATAAGAATAGGGTTTTCTGCTGAAGCTATAGCTGTATTAACAAGCACAGCCGCCGCTCCCAATTCCATTGCCTCTGCTGCTTCAGACGGCTTTCCTATTCCTGCGTCTACTATTATCGGTAGGCTTATTTCATCAATAAGTATCTTTACTAGCTCTTTGGTTTTTAGTCCCTTGTTTGTTCCTATAGGGGCTCCCAAGGGCATAACTGCACAAGCCCCTGCATCTCTAAGTCGCTTAGCATCCATTAGGTCAGGGTTCATGTAAGGAAACACAAAAAAGCCTTCCTTTGCTAAGATTTCTGTAGCCTTAATTGTTTCCATATTATCTGGCATCAAATATTTATTATCAGAGATAACCTCAATTTTAACCCAATTACCACACCCAGTCTCCCTTGCCAGCCTTGCTATTCGAACGGCTTCCTCAGCATTTCTTGCCCCAGAGGTATTAGGCATTAAAACACATTCTTTAGGTATGAAATTAAGCATATTTTCCTTTTCGTCCATAAAATCAACTCTTCTCAAAGCAACGGTTATTACCTCCGATTTAGAGCTTTTAATAATTTCTGGTATTAGCCTATTATTAGAGTACTTGCCACTGCCCACAAAAAGTCTGCTTTGAAGTACTTTACCCCCAATTTTAAATTCATCACTCATATAAATCCTCCCTCTTTATTATCAGAAAGCTTATCCTTGTACATAAAAGTACCTATTTGGTTTTCGTATATTTATCCTTATGTTAACCCCCACCTACAAATCTTAAAACCTCTAATTTATCATTTTCCTTTATAACAGTGCTTTTCCAATCTATTCTTTTTAAGATTTCTAGATTATACTCAATTACTATTTTATCTAATTCAATCCCCTTCTGTAGTAGGTATTCTTCAACGCTTATACCATTATTAGCCTCAGCCTCTTTACCATTTAATGCAAACCTCACATTGACACTCCCTTCGTTTCTTTTTTACTTGAATAAACTAAAAAGCTTATCCATAGGATAAGCTTAATCTTTAACACAATTATTTCAGCTTCCCTACGGTGGTATTAACCACATCAGGTTAAAAGGGTTAAGATTTCTCTTTCTCAGCCAAACAGGCACCCCTAGCAATTATTAAATTTTAGTAACTAGTATATTTCTATTTACAACAAAATATTTCTTTTGCTAGTTAATAATATCACAACCCTCAATTACTAGTCAACACCGTTACAGAAATACTTAGCGTCTAATTTATCAACCTGTAACTATTCAGACCCAATAGATATTTTTCATAACAAATAAGGGATGGTAATTTGTGTTTACAGCCATCCCTTTCTTTTGAACTCATAGTTAATATTTGAAACATTAGTATTTCGATAACGTATAGATTATTTGAACAAGATTAGAAGCACTTTGCTTCTAAAAATATGTAGTAGCGTACAAAAATCAGGATGATTTTTGATGCCAATTGAGCCACGGATGGCGAATTTGGCATGTAGCTACGAAATATTTTTAGATGCTTAGTGCTTCTTATTGAAGTGAACAAATCTAGTAGTTAGTGAAATAACCAATGTCTCATCTAAGTTAGGAAAAAGTAATGCGGTCTGAATAGTTACATTCAATC
>QKEK01000268.1 GCA_003251775.1 Clostridia bacterium
CTCCACAATATTGGCGTCTCCAACCAATATCAACATAACATATTTTAATAAGCTGCATCTCTTTTGTATACATTTCAGGTATTAAAGAGTATTTAGGCATTACTACCCTAACATCTATGCCCATTTTTACAAGTGCCTTTGGCAGAGACCCAGCCACATCAGCCAAACCACCTGTTTTTATAAATGGAACAACCTCAGACGCCGCAAACCAAACCTTTATCTTTGACATTCCTTATCCTCCATATGCCTTTATAAGCTTTTTGTATTTTTAGTGATATATCAAATTTACTTTTGCTGAATTAAATATAGCTACATATCATTTACGATAGTATTATACCACAACCAAAGCCTTTTTAGCAAAAAATCAAGTCTTACTTTTTTCCTGTATTTTTATTTGTATTTGATTTACTCTGTTTTTATTAAGGTCATATGGAATATAGCTAATAACTGAGACAAGAAAACCAAACAAGCTACCAAAAGCAATAGTCAAACCCATTATTAACAAAGTACTTTCTGGTTGCACGACTGCATCTGGAACAAAATTAATCTCATCCAATAATATTCCTGTAAAAAATATTGTTATCGCCTGAGACAGCTTGTAAGCAAAAGTTAGAAAACCATAATAAACCCCTTCTGTACGCGTTCCTGTATTTAGCTCTTCAACATCAATTGAATCTGCTATCATTGAGTAAGGAAGTGCATAAAGCCCACCTGTGCCTAAGCCTGTGATAACAGAAAAGGGTAACATAAAGTAAAACTTACCCTCAACATAGTTTTTAACTAAAACTAATACTAAGAATATTAAGCTACCTAATATTGAGATACCCAAGCCTAGCATCATAGTCGGTTTCTTGTCAAGCTTTTTAGAGATATTCACCCATAATGGCTGAGAAATTATACTGGTAGCAAATAGTGTTCCAAATACGATAGCAATACCATTATTATTTAACTTAAAGGTATATGTAAAAACATGTAACCCCAATGAATTAATCAAGGCTGAAGAGATATTAGTAAATAAGTATGCAATTACAACATATTTGTAGTACCTATTGTTTAATGAATACACAAATTCTTTAAGTACAGATAGTATATTAAACTTGTCCTCTTTTATTTTAGTGGTTTTTGTCAAATACGGTATATATTTTTTCGTTGAATAATAACAAATCATTCCCATCACAAGGGCTATTATAGACGAGGTTAGTCCCATACTGACATACGAACTAGGATTATGCTGTCCTATTTCATATTCTGGTGTTGGATTAAAGAATAGAAACATTCCTAAAACAGTAGGAAAAGTAAGCCCGACTAAAAAGAATACAGTTTTTATTCCCTGAATAGAGGTTCTTTCATTATAATCGCTAGATAGCTCTGCACCTAAAGCAGTGTATGGCGTTGCATACACCGTTACAAAGGTCTTCAATAATAACAATTCAACTAATAGCAAAACAAACTTTATATTCTCAGGCCACTCTGGGTTAATCATCCACATACTCAAGTTTACTATGGGCATCCCAATACTACCAATTAATATATACAAGTGGCGTCTGCCTAGTTTTTTTGTATAAGTTGTATCAGAAACATATCCCATAATAGGATCGGATATAGAATCCCATAATACGCTCAAACTTACTATTACTCCCACCAGTTTGGAGTTTATCCCTAAAACTACATTAGAGAAGAAAATGATATACGAACCAATAATTTGGTATATCATACCATAACTCAAATTTCCCACACCATAACCAAGCTTGCTAAACCTTGAAATTCGCATTTTGATGACTCCTTAAACCCATGCTCAAAGCTAAAATAATGCTTATTCTTACATTTCTTTGCATACGCTTCTATTATATCACAATAAGATTAAAAGAACATGAAGATTAGATTAATTATTTATTATTAAATCCAGAAATTTGTAACTATTCAGACTTCAACTTTTCTAATAAAGCTTTTAAGCTCTTATGTGAAGCCTTGCTACATAAACCAATAAGTCTACAGCTTATTTTATATGCCTCAAGTCTTCACTTAAGTGCTTATAAGCAACAGTAAAACATATATAAAAGATTATTGTCTGAATAGTTACAGAAATTAGAATAGTATCTACAATAGACTTTAATATAATTCACTAAAGTTCAAGCCTTTTAGTAATGCCCTTGTATCGCCACTAAATTTATAAAATAAAGGTCTGTTTTTATCATCCAACATCAAAAGATATGGTTCTTCATCCCCTGTAAAAATAACAAATACTTCTTTGAGCAATCCATCAAACCATTTGTTATGTATTTCAACACGGACTTCAAAAGGGATACGAATAATATAACCTGATTTTGGAAAAGCACTTGCTTTTACATAAACTCCCGTAATACTATCTAAATACTTTATTGCTTCTGTTTGCAAAACAAAGCTTACCTTAACCCTCTTTATAACCCTTCCCTTTTCAATATCAAAGATTTCTACGTATTGTGTCTCATCGTCATTGCGAGCTGATGTATTCAGATATGCAGTCAAATTAGAATTCTGATAATCTTCATTATCAATAACAGAAGCTGACTCCTTTGCACCAGTCATCACAAAGAAGCCTCTTAATCCCAATAAGACAAATATATTGCTCACTAATACAAAAAGGGTCAAAGCTACTATTACTACAGTTTTTCTTTTAAGTCTAATATAAATCAATTACACACACCCCTCCTTATCATTTATGATATAAGAAGGTGCTTTATTACAGAAATTTATTCTTAGGAATAGAAAGCCTTCAATATCTTTATATTGTTAGGTTGTAAAAACATAGGCTTATGGATCTGTAATGCTCATTCAATATCCCTAAGCCTATATCTTTGTAACCTTACTATATAATACTATTTATTTTAGATAACCCTCTACAGCACCTACTACATTTGCCCTTATTCTTTCAAGCTCTTTCTGAACAGCTTGTGCACTGTTTTCAGTTACTCCATAATAAAACTTTATCTTTGGCTCCGTACCAGAAGGTCTAACACAGAACCAGCCATTACTAAGCTCATAGTACAATACATCCGACTCTGGCAAAGTAAGGCTTTGGCTTTCTCCCGTTACCTTATCATGTCTGACAGATGTTTTGTAGTCTCTAACTGCTATAGCCTTCACATCTCCAAACTCATAGCAACCCTGCTCTCTCAAAATTGACATAGTGGCTTTAATTTTCTCTATACCCTCTTTTCCCTTAAGTGTAAATGAATCTAGCGTTTCAAGAGTATATCCATACTTTTCATAAACCTCAATCAGTGCATCATATAGGGTCTTTCCTTTTGAAGCATAATAAGCAGCCATTTCGGCTATAAGCATTGCTGCCACTACTGCATCCTTATCCCTTACAAACGTACCAGCTAGATACCCATAGCTTTCCTCAAAGCCAAAAAGATATTTTTGATTACCAAATTCATCAAGCTCCTTAATCTTCTCTCCTATAAACTTAAAGCCAGTTAATACTTCAATTAGCTCTATACCATAGTTCTCTGCTATCTTTCTTGATAGCTCGGTTGTAACAATAGTTTTCACAACAAAGCCATTTGGGGGAAGCTTACCCTTCTCTTTAAGCTGCGAAAGCATATACTCTAATATCAAACAACCAGTCTGATTTCCAGTAAAGGTAACATATTCTCCTTCATTGTTCTTAACAACAATACCTATTCTATCACAATCTGGGTCAGTACCAACAATCAGGTCAACACCCTCTTTTTTTGCTAGCTCAATAGCTATCTCAAACGCTGCCTTTTCTTCTGGATTTGGTGATTTTACAGTTGAGAATTGTGCATCTGGCAGTTCCTGCTCTTTTACAACTACAACATTCTTAAATCCCATTTCTGATAATATCCTTCGAACTGGCTTATTGCCTGAGCCGTGAATTGGTGTATAAACTATTTTATAGGTGTTTCCAACTTCCTTACAAATCTCAGGGTTTATACTAAGGGTTTTTAATGAGCTGATATAAGCATCATCTACCTCTTTCCCTATTATAACCAACAGTCCCCTACTAATAGCTTCTTCTTTTTCTATTGTAAGAACCTTTGTTATATCTTCAATTTGATTTATTTCCGTTAAGACTGCATTTGAACCCTCTAAAGGAAGCTGTCCTCCATCCTCTCCATATACCTTATATCCATTATACTCCTTAGGATTATGACTAGCAGTAATAACTATACCAGACTTACATCCTAAATGACGTACTGCAAATGAAAGCTCTGGTGTTGGTCTCAATTCATCAAAAAGGTATGCTTTAATACCATTAGCAGCAAAAACTAATGACGCCTCTAACGCAAATTCATCAGATTTATACCTTGAGTCATAAGCTACTGCGATTGATTTTTCTCCTTCATACATAGAATTAATATAGTTTACCAGCCCCTGTGATGCTTTTCGGACAATATATTTATTAATTCTATTTGTACCTGCTCCAATAATCCCCCTAAGACCACCTGTACCGAATTCTAAATCCTTATAGAACCTTTCTTCAATCTCTTTTTCATCATCCTGAATTTTAATTAATTCCTCTTTTGTTTGTTCATCAAAATAATCATTATGCAACCAAAGCTTATAGATTTCTCTGTAG
>QKEK01000219.1 GCA_003251775.1 Clostridia bacterium
TGCTCAGTGTCTTCCACCATTACTGCTTCTATGCTACAAATACTAACTCCTGATATCCCGTTATGGGCAAAGCTCCTTGGGGTGTTGACAGGTCTGATATTAGGTAAGCATATTTGGGGTGGCACAGGTAAAAACCCTATCAATCCTGCTATAACAGGTCTATTGGTACTAAGCATAATGTTTAATCTACCACTTAATTTGTTTAATTCTTCTTATTTGATATTGCCTGCATTAGTGTTTTCTTTGCCCTTTTTAAGGTATAGACCTTTTAGTGGATTAGGATTAATTTCTGGAATGATATTTGCAATGTTTTTTAATCAAGAGCTTAGTTTATCAAGCTTTTTTTCATACGGTGTTATCTTTTGGGGATGCCTTGTTGCTACAGACCCTGTGACAATCACCAAAAAGCCACTTTATGGCGTATTAGCTGCAATACTTGCAGGCTTTATACCGATATACTTTTATAAGTCCACAGCATTTATGTCTCTATCGATATTGACTCTAAATATTATCTCGTACCTATTGGATAAATATATTTCTTCAAATTCAGGTTGGTTCTATTCGCCTCTAAGAATAAAAAACAGCATAATTTATAATCAAATAGATAATCAAATAATTGATTTTACAAAGCCCTCAAGTATCCAAGAGGATAGTAAGACTATAATACAACGTGATATACCTTCAATACCAAACTCCTTCAAATCAGATAGTATAATAACACTTACTAAAGACGATATTTTAAAGCGAATTGAGAAGCATAGCCTCTATGGCATGGGAGGAGCTGCATTTCCTGTTATAGAAAAGCTTCGTACTGTCATTGACTCTGAAGCAGTGAAGAAATATTTGATAATCAATGGTGTTGAGTGCGACCCTGGGCTTATCCATGATAAATGGCTTTTAAAAAATCATCTTATTGAGATTCTTGAAGGCATCCGTTTTCTTAATGTATGTGTAGACTTTACAGAAAGCATACTAGCTGTAAAAACCGATGCAGAATTGCAAGAACATACCAAGCACCAAGTTTTTAAGGTTAAGAATTTTTATCCTGTAGGAGCAGAAAGGCTATTAATAAAAGAAGTATTAGGGAAGTGTATTGATGAAAGTACCATTCCAGCTCAAAAGGGTATTCTGATATTAAATGTTCAGACCATATATTCCATATATAAGGCAGTGTATCACGACAAATGTGACTTAACTAAGTATTTGACGTTTGCAAATCTAAAGCAGAAGACTGCACATGTTATAAAGGTTGAGCTTGGGATGCAAATAAAGGATATAATTGATAAAATATCTCCCCTATCAGGATCTGCTTTCATTGGTGGCGGGTTGATGCAGTCTCGAATGGCAGAGGATGAAGACATTGTAGCAAAGACTACTAATTTTATAGCAATTGCTGATTTCCCTAGATATAAGGAGTCTCCACAATGCTCAAAATGTGGATTATGCACTCTTAGGTGTCCTGCACATCTTGAAGTTAATAGAATAGCAGATTTAGTTGACGAAGGAAAGTACGAAGCGGCTAAAAGACTATATAAATGCAAATGCTTGAATTGTGGAAGCTGTAGCTTTGTTTGTCCTGCTGGAAGAAATTTATCTACTAGAATGAAGAGGGTATAACCCGAAATTCTATTATTCCCTCTTTCATTGTGTAGAAAACTATTATATATAATTCTAAAACCGCTTACCAAACAGCTTCTCAAGATTTTCTTTATATGGAGGTCTTATTATACCTTTCTCAGTTATGATTGCAGTTATATATTTTGCCTCTGTTACATCAAAGGCAGGGTTATATGCCTTTACCTCTTTTGGTGCTGTTCTTACCCCAAACCCATTACCAATCTCCTCTTCATCACGTAGCTCGATTTCAATATCCTCACCCGTTGATGTATTCATATCAATGGTTGAGGTAGGTCCAAGAAAATACATTGGTATACCGTACTCTTTTGCAAGTATTGCCACTCCTGATGTACCAATTTTGTTAGCTGCATCTCCGTTTGCTGCAATTCTATCACAACCAACTAAAACCGCATCAATTCTTCCTTCCTTCATCACCTGAGATACCATATTGTCACAGATAACAGTTACATCTATTCCAGCTTTATGTAGCTCATATGCTGTTAATCTTGAGCCTTGTAGTAATGGTCTTGTTTCGTCTGCATATACCTTAAAATTGTAGCCTTCGTCATGCCCTGCATACATTGGGGCTAAGGCAGTTCCAATGCCAGAGGTTGCAATGCCTCCCGCATTGCAATGCGTCAATAAACCCATGTTGGGCTTTAGCAGGGAAAGTCCATGCCTTCCTATTGCTATTCCCATTTCCTGATCCTCTTCTAGTATCCTCTTACTCTCATCAAGCAATGCCATTTTAATTTCTTCAACAGACTTACTGTCTTCCTTATTAAATCTTTTTGTCATTCTATCTAGTGCCCAGAATAAGTTAACTGCTGTTGGTCTTGATGTAGCCAAATAGTCTCTGGTTTCTTCAAATTCCTTCTTAAAGGCTGAAACTGTAGTGGCTTTTGACTTTAAAACACATACATATAGTCCAAAGGCAGCAGCAACTCCTATTGCAGGTGCTCCTCTAACCCTAAGCTTTTTAATTGCTTCAAAAATATCCTCCGCCTTATCTAGCTCTAAAAACTTTTCCTCATTTGGTAACAGAGTCTGATCTATTAAAACAAGCTTATCCTCCGCCAGATTTAGTTGAGCTGGTACAACAGTTCTTTTCATTCTATTCCCTCCCATTATTTTCATAATAGTCGCTTTCTTTATATATTAATTAATCCTTTATCAAATCAGAAGCTTTTTTAACGCTTACATATTTAATATATAAAAGTATATCATCATCGTACTCATATTTAAAATAAAATTATAATTACACTAAAACAAATTATTAAAACAGCATGACCAAAAGAACAGAAGCTAGCATTATCAATGCTCCTACCATTCGCTTTATCATAACAAGCCTTCCCAGGCCCCCTTCATTTACACCAAAAAAGCCTCCAAACACCCATACAATTAATACTACCCAGAAACCACGTGTTGCCTGTATTATATTAAATTCTGTAGCATGTCCAAAAAAGCTCAGTGCGTATGCAATTAGTGCAGACTGTGCACAATTAAATACTGCTGTAAGAGCAAGCCATTTTCTAGTTTTTTTCTTAACAGAATTAAATCCACTTTTCATAACATACGCTGTAATCAATAGAAGTGTAGATGTAATGACAGTTCCTATAAATACAAAGGACATTTTACCGAATAAATATGACCTTTCTTGTATTACTAAATCTGTTATTACAAAAAGGATAACAGAGGCTAACCCTAAGAGAACTGATAACAATGCTTTTTTCTTCGCTCCCTCTGACTTAGTATAACCAATCATAAAAATTGCAATAAACGTCAGTAAGGCAGCTATTAATGTTGTAAATTTTAAGCTTTCCAGGCCAAGAAGCACAGTAAATAGAGTTACAAAAATCACCTTTGACCCTAGAATGGGAGTCTGTATGGAAACATCACCATACCTTAGGGCAATAAAGCTTAAAATCATGCCCAAATATAGTGCCACTCCCATAATAATTGGATATAAAACTTCACTCCAATTAAACGTAGACCTATTAATAATAAGTGCTGGTATAAACAAAACCGGAACAAATACATTTGAGAACAGTGCAATCTGTATACTATTAGCCCCTTCCTTCACTGACCTTTTTGCGTATATATTTCCAATAGTACTAGACAAAGCACTAATTAAAGCAAGTATATGGTAAATTTTTATCATTTCACTATAGTTAACCCTTCCAATAAGAATGTTGCCATGTTGTATGTTTATAGACCCAACCCCTAGTCGCCGTTATTTTTATGCAATACCTGATCTATGACTATTACCATTGCTAGTAAAAACCCTTGATCCTCACTATCTGCAATCTCCACGCCATATGTATCAGAAAAAGAGAACCACTTCTTTGAAATCTGAGCCACCTGCATGCCATTTTTTAGAATCTGAAAATCGTGTGCGAATACATTGCCTTCCATTGTATAATTCCCATAAACGCTCTCAATATTAAAGGATTGTCTGAAAAATGTAAATTCCTTCTTAATTCTTGCTACTGGCTGTCCACTACCATAAATCGTATACTGTGGCAAGAACTTAAATAGCTTTTGCTCAATGTAAAACAATTCCCTCTCACTCATGTCTAGCAAATGAAGCTTGTTGCCAAAGGAGAAAACCTTTCCCTTAACAATAAAGCAATCGTTGCCCATTTGATCCTTAATTGAAAAATTGTCCCCAAATGAAAATACTTTTTGTCTTATCTGATATATCATGCTTTTTCCCCCTTAAAAATTTAATTGTATACAAAATAGCTGATGGACTTTGTATATTAATTATAGCATTTTGCTTTGAATTTGTGTACTCATTCTCACTCATTAAATTGTTGCCCTTATTGGTTTATGTAGCAAGTCTTCACATAAGAGCTTAAAAGCTTTATTATAAAAGTTGAGGTCTGAATAGTTACTTTTTGCGAACCTTTTTTGCAGTTTATGCTATAATAGTCTATATTAAATAAAAGCATCAAGGTTTCATTACACACCAATTGAGGATTTTTCGGAGGACAATTAATGGAAAATTTTTTATTCAGCTTTAATAATGTTGCACCAATATTTATAATAATCTTTTTAGGTTCTTTTCTGAAAAAGAAAGGGATAATAAATGATGGTTTTGCAAATGCAGCAAGTAAGCTTGTATTTACTACAGCTCTTCCTGCTCTTATTTTTAGCTCAATCTCAAAAACTGATTTTACAAAGGTCTTTAATTTAAGGCTTCTATTGTTTAGTATACTCTCTGTGTTAACGATTTTTCTTATAACCACTTGCTTATCTTATCTTTTTATAAAGCACAAGCCTAGCAGAGGTGCTTTTATTCAAGGTATTTTCAGAGGAAATATAGCGATTATAAGCATGCCGTTAATCTATAATATATTTGGCGATACTGGATTTTCTAAAAGTGCAGTTTTATTGTCTTTTATTATGCCTCTTTATAATGTCCTTGCAGTGATTATTCTAACCTTAAATTCAGCAGGGGGAGAAAAAGCAAGCTTAAAAGCTATAATGTTCAATATACTAAAAAATCCACTTATACTAGCCTCGCTTTGTGCTATGCCCTTCTCTTACTTTGGCTTAAGCATGCCAGAGTTTGCTACAAAAACAATTGATTATCTGGCCAAAACCTCCATACCCTTGGCACTGTTTGGCATAGGCTGTTCCTTTTCAACTACATATATCAAGGATAATTTAAGGCTTTCCTCCTTAGCAACCTTTATAAAGCTAATTATTATTCCCGTTTTAGTCTCAATAACAGCTTATAAGCTTGGATTTAACGGAGAGGATTTGGTTATACTATTCTTGGTCTTTGCTTCTCCAACTGCAATAAATAGCTTTATAATGGCTAGGGCTATGAATAATAACAGTAATTTAGCTGCAAATATAGTTTTTTTAAGTACCTTTTTTTCTATATTTACTGTTTTTATAGGTATTTTTGTATTTAAGGCAATAAAAATGATTGCAGTATAGTAATACCTTTAAAGAGGTATGCAGCTTAACTACACATTTATACGTTATTTCACATAAATGTGTAGCTATTCAAATACATTGCATTATAAAAGCTTTACCTCAAATTTAGCTTTTAATTCTTCTGTCTTTTCGGTATAAATCCTGTTTTGCTTTTCTGCTGTTAACTGCCTCTTAATAGGCTCTTTTACTTCACTTAGATTTTTCTCAACAGCCTCAGTTTTATCTGTTAAGTGAATTAAATGATATCCAAATTGAGTTTTAACAGGCTTACTTATTTCACCAATATTCATACTAAATGCGGCATCCTCAAATTCCTTTACCATTTTTCTAGGTCCAAAGTATCCTAGGTCTCCTCCATTTTCTTTTGATGGACATTTTGAATATGCTGTCGCTGCAACTCCAAATTTCATTCCATTTTCAATTTCCTCATATATTTTAGTCGCTTGTTCCTCAGTATCAACAAGAATATGACTTGCCTTAACACTAGGTGGATTCAAAAACATCCCTTTATTTTCTTCATAATACTCTCTTATTTCCTCATCACCAACCGCAACTGAGCTAAGCAGTTTATTAACAGCGTATTGCTTCAATATATCCTTTTTTACCTGCTCCAGCTGATTAATAAACTCTTCCTCCTGATTAAGCTTGTTCTCTACGGCATCTGCATAAATCAGCTCTTGTCTTATCAGCTCTTCAGCTATCTGTTTATAGCCCTGATCATTCTGATACTGAGCTGCTCTGCGTGGGTCCATATTAGCTAATACTGAATTTACTTCCTTCTGTGTAATTTTGTTACCATTTACTTCTGCAAAAATTTTTTCTTCCATTAATCCTTATCTCCTTAGTACATTTTTTATTTCTTGTGTATTTGTTTAGCCTATATTATAAATAATTATACTAACATAAAGCTTGTTATGTAAACGCTATACCAAATAATACCCCCAGAATTGCTCCAATTATAACCTGAAAGGGTGTATGTCCTAACAGCTCCTTTAATTCCTCTTCAAAGGTCAGTGTATCGTGGTTGTATATTAGCTTGTTCAGTACCTCAGCCTGTTTCCCAGCAGCCCTTCTGACACCTGCTGCATCATACATGGTAACCATGGCTACAACTGCGGCTATTCCAAACAAGGAACTCTCAAAGCCATTAATCCTTCCAACAACTACCGCTAACGAAACAACAAACGCACTGTGAGAGCTGGGCATTCCACCAGAGCCAACGAATCTTCTAAAGTCTATCCTTCTCTCTTGTAAAAGAACCAAAATAACCTTCATAATTTGAGTAATTGCCCATGCCAAAATTGGAACTGAGATAGAACGATTATTAATAATTTGCTTTACTATTTCCACTTTTACCTCTCCACTTCTTCTTAATATACTTTAATACTACAGGTTAATATCTCTATATGAGTATATTGCGTTGTTGTATATTTATACGCTATTTTGCGTTGTTTTGAATAAATATAAGCGTTTAACGAACTTCAAATTTGATAAAAATTCTAATGGGTCTACTTCCTTCTATTGCAAATAAACAATGCGACCTGTTTCAGGAAATCCGTATTTCTATAAGACCCTTCTACTGCCTCAAGTGAATCTATTGCATCTTCAGTTACCTTGTTTAATAATTTCTTCGCTTCTTCCAATCCGTATATAGTCACATACGTAGCCTTTTTGTTATTCTCATCACTTCCTGTAGGCTTTCCTAGCTCTTCTAAAGAGCTTTCTACATCAAGGATATCATCTTTTATTTGGAAAGCCAACCCTATTCTTTCTGAATATATTGTTAATTTTTCCTTAACAAAAGCATCTGCATTTAATAATTCAGTTGATAGTAGGATACTTGCCTTTATCAAAGCACCCGTCTTACATTTATGCATATACCTTAAGGTATCTATGTCAATATGCTTTTCCTCAGATTCCATATCAACAACCTGCCCGGCTATCATACCCTTGGAGCCAGCCGCTTCAGCCACTATAGCGGTTGCCCTTACTTTAGCCATTACCTTTTCCATATCGCCAGTATTAGATATATCCTCAAGCATAATCTCATATGCCTTATTTAGTAGTGCATCCCCTGCCAGAATGGCTATTGCTTCACCAAACACCTTGTGACTTGTCAATCTTCCTCTTCGGTAATCATCGTTATCCATTGCAGGCAAATCGTCATGAATCAGAGAATATGTGTGTATCATTTCCAGTGCACACGCATATGGTATTACATCACTCTCACTTCCATTAAGCATCTCACATACTGCTAATGAAAGAACAGGTCTTATTCTCTTTCCACCAGCTTCTACACTGTATTTCATTGCCTCTATAACTGTTTTCTCGGGAACCTCCTCAATGGAAATATAACTCAACAGCCTTTGATTTATTTTATTACTGAGTTCTGTTAATTTATTCATAAAGCTTATATTGTCATAATTTAAATTCATCTGTTTCTCCTTAATTGCTTTATATCAGCTATTTGATTGGCTTTTTGATTCAGTACTTACAAAATGGTATTTTCACCATTATTCAAGGGGTTTCTCTTCATACCCACCATCCTTTTTTTCTATAAGCATGGCAATCTCTCTTTCTGCCTCATTTAGCTTTTTTGAGCAAAATGCTGTTAAGCTTATGCCTTTATTAAATAACGACATTGCCTCCTCTAAAGGAAGGTCTCCCTTTTCCATCTTAGCTACAACCTGCTCCAGTTCCAATACAGACTGTTCAAAGCTCATTTTTTGCTCATTATCCGCTTCTGCTGATTTTTTAGCCATTAATAAACACTCTCCTCTTCACTAGCACCATACTATTTGGATTTTTGTGATTTATTCAAAACCTCACAGGTTAGCATACCATCCTTCATTGTTATATTAACCTGCTGCCCTATCTCAGTGTGTTCAACTGAAGCAATTGTCTTATTTGTCTTAGAATCATTAAGTAATCCATAACCTCTATTTAGTACCTTTAGCGGGCTTAGTGCATCCAGCTTTTCAGTAAGTAGCCTTAATTCTTTATGCTTACCCTCCAACGTCTGTCTCATGCCCTTCTGCAAATCCCTTTCTAACAAATCTAATCTTTGTTGCTCCTGACGAAGTCTGTCATATGGTTGTACGAAGGCATAGCTATTTATAAGTCTGTCCAGCTTCACCCTACATATTTCCAGCCTGTTTATTAGAGCCCTTCGCAACCTATCTTCATACTGATGTATGGTATACAAAAGTGCACTCTTTTCAGGCATAACCATCTCTGCTGCTGCCGAAGGGGTTGGTGCCCTCATATCAGAAACAAAGTCTGATATAGAAAAATCAGTCTCGTGTCCTACAGCTGAAATAACTGGCACCTCAGATTCATATATGCTTCTTGCAACACACTCTTCATTGAAGGGCCAAAGCTCCTCTAAGGAACCGCCCCCTCTAGCTATTATTATCACATCTACACATTTCCACTCGTTCAGCTTTTTTATAGCATTAGCTATCTGAATTGCAGCACCCTCTCCTTGCACAGCTGTTGGCAACAGCTTTAGCCTTGCATTAGGATATCTTCTGTATAAAACATTAATAATATCCCTTATTACAGCACCTGTTGGTGATGTAATAACGCCTATCCTTTCTGGTAATAAAGGAATTTTCTTTTTCTTGCTAGCATCAAATAATCCCTCTAATGATAGCCTTTCTTTTAACTGCTCAAAAGCCAAAAATAGATGCCCCAAGCCATCAAGCTCCATGCTTTCTACATTTAACTGGTATTGTCCACCCTTTTCGTATACGGATATCTGACCACAGGCAGTAACCTTCTCACCATCCTTTGGCTTGAAGGCAAGCGTTCTAGAGCGTGACGCAAACATAACACATTTTATTATACCGCCATTATCCTTCAACGTAAAATATAGATGCCCCGAGGAATGGTGTGTAAAATTTGATATTTCTCCCTTAACATAAAGAGCAGAAAGTAGGATATCTCCTGATACCAGCCTCTTAATATAGCTATTTACTTCTGTAACCGTTAATATATTATTTCGCATATTTTATTCCTTCTATGCTACTTTTCGCTTTGCACTGTAACCTCTTCATATACCTTTCCAAGTATACCATTAATAAAGGATTTGCTTTTATCGTCACAATACTTTTTTGCTAGCTCAACAGCCTCATTTATAGAAACCTTTTCTGGTATATCTTCTCTATATTTAAGCTCAAAGGCACACAATCTCAGTATTGCCAAATCAACTTTAGGCATACGGTCTATACCCCAGCTTTTTGAGTTACGACCAATCATTTCATCTAAGATAGTCTTATTCTCACTAACCCCGGTTACAATTTGATTAAAGAAAGCCGCATCCTTTTCATCTAATTCATTTTCCATAACAATGTGACTTAATTGCTCTTCTATATCTTCCCTTTGTATATCTATTTGATAAAGTGCTTTCATGGCTAATTCACGTGCAGTCTTTCTGCTCATCCTACAGGCCTCCTAAAATATTCTTTATTATATCATTTACAAAAAAACAGGTTGTTTAAACATTTATTAACGCTTTATTTATCCTCTTTTTCTTTAACGTCCTTGCCAAAATCAATTCCCTGTATATGAATGTTTATCTCTCTTACCTTAAGCCCCGTAGTCTGCTCAACGCCTTTTTTTACCGATTCCTGTATGCTCCATGAAACATCGGGAATACGATATCCGTATTTAATTATAACGTGTAGGTCCAAGATAACAACACCATTATCAAGCTCAATTTTCACACCCTTTGTCGGTGTTTTCCTGTTAAAAGCCTGCACAAGCCCCTCTGCAATACCTGCATTCATACCAGCAACACCTTCAACCTCTCCAACTATATTGCATGCTATAGCTGAAACTACCTCGGGTGAAATGTTTATCTCACCTATTGAATTCTCCTTATCTGTACCATAGGTAATTTCCTGTTTATCAACCTGTGCAGTTTTTTCAACATCCATCCTTAAACACCCCTTTACGCACTCATTATATCATTTCAGTGTCTTTAATGCAATAATCCGTACAATTAAAACACCCTTGACAAGAAAATTGTATAATTTATAATTATTGATGAATACTTTAATAGTAGTAGTAAAAATTAACAGTGGTTTCTAGCATGTAACAGTAATAATCATTTTTGTTGCACCACGTAAGGAGAGTTTTCAATGAATGCTTCTAACATATTGAGTGATAAGAGTATAAAGAAAATACATTTTATAGGAATTGGCGGAATAAGCATGAGCGGTCTTGCAGAGATATCAATGGATTTAGGATATATTGTATCTGGCTCTGACGCACAGGCTACGCCTACTACAAAGAAGCTGGAGTCATTAGGTGCCTTAGTATATGAGGGACATTCCTCCAAAAACATTACTAATCAAGATCTTGTTGTGTATTCAGCAGCCATAAAAAATGATAATCCTGAATTGGTAGAAGCATCTGCCAAAAATATTCCTTTTATAGAGAGGGCAGATTTCCTTGGACAATTAATGAAAAAATACGATCACACCATTGCCGTTTCAGGTACCCATGGTAAAACAACGACAACCTCAATGATATCACTTATATTAATAGAGGCAATGAAAAATCCCACCATACATATCGGCGGGGTGCTTGGTGCTATTGGCGGAAGCACACATATAGGCGGAAATGAGTATTTTGTTTCAGAGGCATGTGAATATGTGGAGAGCTTTCTTAAATTTTTTCCATTTCTTGCAGTAATACTTAATATCGAAGAGGATCATCTGGACTATTTCAAGGATATACAACACATCAAGTCGTCCTTTGCTAAATTCATCAAGCTACTTCCTACTAATGGATATGCAGTCCTGAATATAGATGATACTAACGTTTCACACCTTATACCCGAGGTTAAGAGTAACCTTATTACATATGGTATAAATAATACTGAGGCTAATTGGATGGCGAGAAACATCACCTTTGATGAAAACGGATTCCCTTCATATACATTATATGTAAACAAAAAAAGCATGGGTAAACTAAAGCTTAATGTTCCTGGTTTGCATAACATCAGTAATTCACTTGCAGCAGCTGCAGCCTGCTCTGCATTGGGCTGCGATTTAAGCAGTATAAAGAATGGACTTAAGAGGTTTTCAGGAACACAGAGGCGATTTGAAACCAAGGGCGTTGTTGATAATATCCGTGTCATAGATGATTATGCACATCACCCAACAGAAATAGCAGCTACCTTAAAATCCGCCAAGAATATAACAAAAAAGGGGATATGGTGTATTTTTCAGCCTCATACCTACACCCGCACAAAAGCCTTAATAAACGAATTTTCAAGTAGCTTTACTATGGCAAGCGGCGTTATTGTTACAGATATATATGCAGCAAGGGAGAAGGATTCAGGAGAAATAGACTCTAAGACCCTAACGGATAGAATAAATAAGACCTATAACAATGCCATTTATATTTCTGACTTTAATGAAATAGTCGAATATCTTAACAGGAACGTAGCACCTGGCGATATGATTATCACAATGGGTGCTGGAGATGTTCACAAGGTTGGGGATTTATTTCTGGCTTTAAAGGAAAAGGAAACTGCTGTTTAGCTATCTGCCTGCATGTAATATAATTGTAATATTTTTATAAGCCATTGATTTTACGCTGTTTGAAGGTATATTATGTGTTTACCATACATTACTAAATATCTTTCTATATAGCCCTCTAAGCCTTATAATTTCTAGGTTACGCAATATAATGTATGCATATAGTGCTATAGCACTATATGTTGTGTTTTAGGTTGACAAGGTCTATATTAGTATATTATACTAACATAAGCAATAGTTGCATTGCTTATGTTAAGAAGCTGTACATTAGACTATACAAAGATATTTGGGAGGTAGATTTATGCTAGAGGTAATCAAGCGAGACGGGCTTGTAGTTACGTTTGATTTAGTAAAAATCAAAGGAGCAATATGTAAGGCATTTGATGCTACACAAAAATTTTATACTGATGAAATCGTTGACTTACTGGCTTTACGTGTAACATCGGATTTTCAGTCATGTGTTAAGGATGGAAAAATTACTGTAGAGGCTGTTCAGGACAGTGTAGAAAAGGTTTTGGAGCAATCTGGATATACTGATGTAGCAAAGGCATACATTTTATATAGAAAACAGCGTGAGAAAATAAGAAATATGAAATCGACAATTCTTGATTATAAAGATATTGTCAATAGCTATGTTCGTGAGGAAGACTGGCGTGTTAAAGAAAATTCTACTGTTACATATTCGGTAGGTGGTCTAATCCTGCATAATTCAGGTGCGATTACAGCAAACTACTGGCTCTCTGAGGTTTATGATGAAGAAATCTCTTCTGCACATAGAAATGGCGATATGCATATACATGACCTTTCAATGCTAACAGGCTATTGTGCTGGTTGGTCATTGCGTCAGTTAATTGAAGAAGGACTAGGTGGTATCCCTGGTAAAATTACCTCGGCTCCTGCCAGCCATCTTTCTACACTATGCAACCAGATGGTAAATTTTCTAGGAATAATGCAGAATGAATGGGCGGGTGCACAAGCATTCTCAAGCTTTGACACATATTTAGCACCCTTTGTTAAGATAGATAATTTAGATTATAAGCAGGTAAAGCAGTGCATACAATCCTTTATTTTTGGCGTTAATACACCTAGTCGTTGGGGAACGCAGTCTCCATTCTCAAACATAACCTTGGATTGGAAGGTTCCGTCAGACCTTGCTGACAACTACGCCATCGTAGGTGGCAAGCAGGTAGACTTTAAGTATAGGGATTGTCAGGCTGAAATGGATCTCATAAATAAGGCATTTATTGAGATAATGATTGAGGGAGACGCTAACGGAAGAGGCTTCCAGTATCCTATTCCTACTTATTCTATTACTAGGGAATTTGATTGGTCAGAAACTGAAAATAATAAGCTATTATTTGAAATGACAGCAAAATACGGTACTCCATATTTTTCTAATTATGTGAATAGCGATATGGAGCCTAGTGATATAAGAAGCATGTGCTGTAGACTGAGACTAGACCTAAGAGAATTAAGAAAGAAGACTGGTGGTTTCTTCGGTTCTGGTGAAAGCACTGGCTCGATTGGAGTTGTTACCATTAATCTTCCCAGAATAGCTTATAATTCAAAGACAAAGGAGGAGTTTTTCACCAGGCTTAACAGGGTTATGGATATCGCTGCCCGCTCCTTGAAGGTTAAAAGGGAGATTGTATCTAAGCTCTTATCAGAGGGATTGTATCCATACACTAAGCGTTACCTTGGAACCTTTAGCAACCATTTTTCAACTATTGGTCTACTGGGTATGAACGAGGTGGGTCTTAATGCAAATTGGCTTGGCAAGGATTTAAGTCATCCTGAGACTCAGCAATTTGGTTTAAGTGTGCTTGACTATATGCTAAACAGGCTCTCTGACTATCAAGAAAAGTATGGTGATTTATATAATCTTGAGGCAACCCCTGCTGAATCAACCAGCTTTAGGCTTGCTAAACACGACAGAAAATACTGGCCTGATATTAAATGTGCAGGAGAAAAAGGCTCTACTCCATATTATACAAATAGTACACATCTTCCCGTTAGCTATACAGAGGATATTTTTGAGGCATTACAAATACAGGATAAATTTCAGACAAAATATACTAGTGGTACTGTTTTTCATGCATTTTTGGGAGAAAAGCTTCCAGATTGGAAATCTACCGCAAATCTAGTTAAAAAAATTGCAGAAAACTTTCACCTACCGTATTACACCCTCTCGCCTACATATTCCATATGTAAGGATTGTGGATACCTTAATGGAGAACAAAAGGTATGCCCTACCTGCGGAAGTAATACAGAGGTCTATAGTAGAATTACAGGTTATTACAGACCCGTTCAGCATTGGAACGACGGAAAGGCTCAGGAATTTAAGGATAGAAAGACATATGAAACGACTAAATCAGGCTTTGAGGGAAAAACAGTTACAAGCAAAGCTGATAACTCTAAGCCTTTTGCGATAAAGGCTAATATGAGCGAATGTACGGTTTCTCCGTTTGACTCAAAAATGATGCTGTTCACTACAAAAAGCTGTCCAAATTGCCCAGCCGCAAAGGATATTCTAAAGGATGTAGTAAATCTAGAGCATGTAGACGCACACCAGAATATAGATTTGGTTCAAAAATATAAAATCAGATCTGCCCCCACTCTAATTGTGGATAATGGTAATGAATACATTGCATATGCTGGGATTACAGGAATACAGCAATACATGAGCAAGCTTAATTTATAGTTAATAGTTAACAGCACTGATGGAAGGCGTGTTCCATAGAGGCTCCCATCAGCGGTTGCTATAATGTACATAAAAAAACATATTCTCATATCCTACAAAAAGGGGATGCAATAATGCATCCCCTCTCCTTTTGTAATTCTGCGATTAGTAGTTTAGTTTAATGAATTCTACCTCTGTGAGCTTGTCCAAATGGCAGTAATTTATTTCTCTGCCCGTCAACTAACTCTATCTATACTCTATATTAGCTAAAACATTATCAAACGCGTTGACTGTACATTTTTCTCCAGTCCAGTTTCTGCAAATACTACAGGAGACAGTATGCTCTCTAGCTGACATAGTTGCCTGCATCATTGATATTGGTGTGAATTGACTACAATTACTTCCTACCATACTTAATTTTTGCTGTGTGACTGTGTTTGGCATTATCTTTACCTCCAATTATAGTTTGTTTAGCGGTTACTCTATACATAGTAAAAAATCTGTATAAAAGCTACTTTGTATTAGTATGTGATAAATATTGATTTTTATTAGAAATACTATCTTGTTGCTCGAATATTTTCAGTTAAAACTCCATATACATTTAAAGAACACTTGTAATGTATTTGGGGGTTTTACTTTTGAAAGGTTATATTGAGGAAAGAGCAATTGAATTAGCAAATTTTATTATTGAAAACAAAACCACCGTCAGAAATGCCGCTAGAATTTATGGTATTAGTAAAAGTACAGTTCATAAGGATGTAACTGAACGTTTAAGAAAAATTAATCCCGTCCTTGCTAAGGAAGTACGTAAAATATTAAATGACAACAAGGCTGAACGCCATATCAGAGGTGGAGAAGCAACAAAGGCTAAGTACAAATTAGACACCTGTGATAAGGCAAGCTGATGACGATTACAAGCTAGAGACAAAAAGGGATATGAAGCAAAAAACTAAAGCATACACATGCTTACGATAGCTCCTATCATTATAGCTATTGAGAAATGAAATTTTGAGCTATCCTTTATACTAAAATCAGTGTATGCTCTTGCTGTCCCCTGAGAAACACAACTCTTAAAATATGACACTAAATAAAATAAACGCTGCTTTAAATTTTTTCTGATTAGCATCAATATCATAGCTAATATGCCACCTAAAAGAAATGAATATATAATATTATATAGAGTAAAATTGAATCCCATAATTGCACCAATGGCAGAGAAAAGCTTTATATCTCCTGCCCCTATCATTCTCAAGCTGTAAAAAACCCACAGAAACAGAATTGGCGAAATTATGCCAAGCAGGGAATACAAAAGACCCTCAGCTCCGTTATAGTAGCTGTTTGTTAGTAGTCCTATAGTACAACCAAGATACGTTATAGTATTATTAATTTTATAGGTTTTAATATCACATATTACAGATATGATTAATAAAACAATAACCTCAATGAATGTAATAAAGTATACATTAGTACCTACCTGTGGTATGAGCAAAAAAGTAGCCAAGTTAATCACCTCTATGGTTGAGCATATTGCCTTCTTGTGTATAAATATATAACAACCCAAAAAGCTTATACTAACAATCTATTTCATTTTAACTGTTAATAATATCTAACGTTGATTTCAACATTTCCTAGTAAAATAAAATCATCCTTTTTTAATTTATACATTTTGCTATTCTCTAACCTGACACTGTTAATATAAGTACCATTCTTTGAATTTAAATCCCTTATGTAAAGCTCATTATCCCCTTTTATTATCTCAGCATGCATTCTTCCTATGGCTGGATTATCAATAGCAAAATCAACATGCTCTTTAAATCTGCCAATAATAAAGCTTTCTTTGTTAATCTCGACTCTTTTGGTGCCACCCTCACAGTTAATATCCAGAAACGGGGTTTGTTTGTTTGAATTTTTTCTAAGTAGTACAGTTTTATCCCTATAATCAGCACTCTTGGTAATAATGCTAGTACTGTTATTGCTATCCCCGTTATTCAGATTACTTTTATTATTCAGTGTATTTTTATTACCTAGTGTATTTTGATTACACATTGTATTTTGATAATCCAGTACATTTTTATTACTTAGCTCTCCTTCATTTTTTGTATGCTTGTCAGGAATCGTAGTAAATTCACTCTTGCCTTCTTTTAGTCTATCTGCTTCTGTTCTGTCATTTAGTAATCTGGTCTTCTTTATATTTTTGATGCTAATAAACTTAATTTTATCATCATTACTTTTTCTGCCTTTAGTCCTTTCATTAACCTTTTCAGTTGTATTACCTTCTGTGATGACTTTTGTAAAGCCTTTTGTGATGACTTGTGGCTTTGCTTTAATTTTTAGCCTTTTCTCCTCTGTCGTACATGCTTCACTATTTTCGTCTGCTATACTTTTGTCTATAAGAGTATCTTTTTCACTTGCTACATGTAAAGGTATCTCAATTTCCTCGAAGGGCTTCCCTATACTTCCTAACAAATACTTCTTTAGCTTACTAAAAATAGAGCTTCTTGCACTATTTTTTTCTTGGATTCTTCTACTATTGTTAATATGTTCCATGCCTTTTGTAACTAAAGAATTTCTTGCTTCAAAATCCTTTTTTATTTTAGCTTCCTCATTAAAAATATCGAGATCGTTGCTCATATCATTATCTATCACTTTACCTGAATTAGCTTTAACTCTCTTTGTTTCTGTCTTCCCCATTATCAATCCCCTTAGCATTAGTTCAAAGCTTTTTATACCGAAGGTTTCCTGCTTACAGAAGGTTATTATTTTTTGTAAAAAATCGTCGGAGGTTTCTCCCTCTAATTGGATTCCCTTCATAATCAAATTACTCATAAAAGCCCTAAACTTATCATTTAGGCTAACTGATGTATAAATAGGTACATAAATAAAGCCAAGCTCCGTTGTTCCAGGTTGTATGTACATATATTCTATATCAAAAACAAAAGCATTTTCATTAAGAATATACTTACTACATTCGCTTATTGCATTAGTAATGCATAACAATAATTGAATAAATTCGTTTTTTAAGAAACGCTTTCTTCCTAAATACTTACTTAATTGAATATGGGAGGTTATATTATAATAAAGCTTAATCTTATCATTCTGCTCATCAGCCATCATTTGCAATACTCCGTTTATTAGTCCATTATTACGCCTAATCATTTCAACCTGAGACTTATTGATTATTATTCTTTTCATATCACTTGTGTCACTTAATTTCCTTGAAGCATTTATGTCACCAGAGGTGTTTTGGCTATAAGATAACCCCTCTAATACCAAATAGCTTGCCTGACTATTACATATGTAGTCAATGTCAAAAACCATATCAAAATAATCTAAAACCAGCTTTTCATATGTTTGTTCCTGTAATAAATTCATATACATTTTTCCTCCCATAATTAAACAATCTCAAGTATTGTTTTATGAAATAAGTAATTATTATTGCCTTAAGAATTCTTTAAATTTAATATTAGTCCTTCTCTGCTATTTCATTCTCTGTTGCTCCATATGCTTTCTTCCATGTAAAAATAACAGCCTTTTCATTTGCATATGTATTACAGTCTTCTAAAATACTAATGACCTCTTCTGACAATTCAACTTCAGGTATAATAAGCAAGAGATGCTTATCAGTAATCTCATTTTCTCTAATAGTAATCCCTCTTTTTTCGTCACTGAAGCCATTAAACTGATAGATTCTATCTATCTCATCATTAATTCTTAATTTTAATAGATTATAATCCTGGTAGCTTTTCGCTGTAATGTCTATACTTGCAATATTGGTAACAGAGCCATTTTTCCTATCAAAAGCATTAGCTGCCCCTGCTGTATCAGGTAGATTTGCCCCCTCAGCCTTTGCAATTGCTCTCCCCCTCCTTAACGGGTGAAGCTTCCATATGCTTTCTATGCTACTTATGGTATCTATTCCCTCTTTGTTTGGGTTACAGCTATCTCCATCCAACCAAGCCCTCGCAACTAGTGCTTGTTTAATCTCTATTTCTGGCATAACAGGTATTGGCATAATAGGCTTTATAGTATAGGCTACTACTAGCCTCATGCTTTCGTTATCATTAAAAAATTCTGATTCAGAAAAATCCATCCCTTTAAAACCATCTTTAACTCTCAAGGCTTTGAGGTAATTGTCGGAGCTAATCCCTGTGTCCATATATAAATTATTTATAAATATCTGCTTAACAAAGGGTGAGGTCAGCTGTCCCTTGCCTTTACTATATATTAAGCCTATAAGACAATATATTATACTCTCGATCCCCTCTTGCGGTTGTGACGTTAAAAGCTGTGTATAATCACTTACGCTATTAAATTTATCAATAATTTCATTTATGCTTTCATTAATCGAGGTATTACTTGAAATTATATTATCAATAATACCATTTCCAGTATAACGCTCATAGCTTGTATCAGTATTTTCGTCCACTTTACTATCAGAGCTTTTAATTAATTTAATTGATTCAAAAATACTAATTCCTCTATCAATCATATTCTTCTTAACATTAATCTGTTGGTTTAAGTCTGCATTTTTTTCACTAAGCCCTGATACTTGGTATACATAGCTATATATACTTATTCTCTCAGCTGTTCTTTTTAATGTGTAAAAAACGGTTTCATAAACATAGATTACCTGAAAAATAGATATAAGAGATAGCACTGCTAATATAAAAAGGGGCAAAGCTATAGCCGCCTCCACTGTAATTGAACCACTATTTTTTTTAAGTAACCTACGAGTACTTTTCATATATTCCACATTCCTCCTTACCCTTACACTTACACTCCTTACACTTACACTCCTTACACTTACACTCCTTACACTTACACTCCTTGCCCTTACACTCCTTATCCTCACACATACAAATTTTTGAGTTATTTTATTATTAATATCCCCTATATAGCTCTAGATGTATTTTCTTTTTCTTACCTTTGTCCTTATTTGCTATTATACTGGAGGCATTAAATAAGTGATTCACTGATACGGTTGCCTCAACCTTAATGAGAGTATGATAATCAGATAGTACAAATGTAGGATCAATTTTTTGCAGGTTTAGCTGTATTAAATCCTCCATTCGCCTAACTTTCTGTTCCTCATCCTGGAGTAGCAAGAAAATCCTTAAGTAATCCATATAGGATAGCTTAATAAAGCTTGCTAAAATATTACTGTCCTTAGAATTGCAGACGCTAGCATCTTTGGTCAGATTTTCATTGTCAATATCCATATACTCCTGTATTTTCTTTGCTCCGCTCTCAATGCTCTTTTTGATTTCTTGCTTTAGCTTTACTGAATACTCTCTTAGCCTTTGACCAGCTTCTCCAGTTCCATTTTTAATAGCATCCCTAAGCTCTTTTTTTATCTGCTCTTTTTTTTGTGATATTGTATCCCCAGCGATGCTTTTAGCCTCGCTGAGCTTACTAAGTACAATACCCTTTATATAGTCCTCAATTTCTCCTAATATGAGTATTTCACTACTAAACCCTATTTTATCTATTTGCTCCTTAATCTTATTAGATGTACTTTCCATCCCACCCTCTACTGTCTGCTCAAGTGGCTCAAAGGCTGTATTAACAATTATTTCTGCCTTGTTTATAAGGATCTCATTGGTCTTCTGTTCAAGAGCATCTATCCCTGAATCCAGATATTCACTTCCCTTTTCAATGGCACTATTTAGCAGTACTTGTTTTAGCTTGTCTACTCCTCCCTCAAGCGATAATACCCAGTTTACCTTATAAAGCTCTACCTCACCACCATTGCATAGAATCTGCATATCAATTAATGACTCCCCAAATGCCCAGCCGCACATAAGCATGGTGTGTACAATGGGAATACCAAAGCCCGTCCAGCCAGCAACAGCTGTTGCCAGACTCAGTGCTTGACTGTTTTTAACTGCATCATTGTATATTTTAAGTGTGTTTAGTCCAAATCTTATTGCTAGTATTTCTGCCTTTGTCAGCAAAAGATTGGTTTTTTCACTTGCAGAGCCATTAAGAATATACTCTATCTCTCCATTATTAAATGCAGTCTCTCTATCAACAATCAAGTCTCCTCTTAAATCAAGTCTGTCTATCTCACGCAGATTATCTGTTCCGCTTGTCATATTTTTAAAGCTCATCATTATATACTCATTAAAATAGATTTCATCCTTAAAATCTGAAGCCCCATTAATCACTGACTCCAATGCCTTTCCTATTCCTCCTGAAATTTCAAACCTTTTTTCTGAAAACCCATTATCATTCTTTTCATTAAAATTTGCACTTTGGCTTATTATATCTTTGTCACCAAATAGAAATTCTGCTACCTCGTTAGATGTCTCGTTTGAAAGTGAGGGCAGACCTACCATCTGCTCCTGTGTTAAGGTGACATCTTCCTGTTCCTCTTCATTCATGACTTTTCCTGACACCTCTGCTACTATCTTTCTTACATCCATATCCTTATAGCTATCCTTTTTAGTATTGATATCTAGGTACTGCTGTATTTCATACTCAGTAGCACCCTCTGGAGCAGGCTGATATATTTCACCATACTGGTATCCTGCAAGCAATGCCTCAATATCGACAAATTCCTCATCATTTTCAGTAATGCTACCTATATTATCTAAATAAATTAAAGCCCTCTGTAATAGGTATATATTCTCCTGTAAGGTGAACGTAATTTCGTCTAAGCCATTAGCAGATATGGACTTTGCTGTTCTCTTCATCTCAAGTCTGATTTTCTTTGCTGTATCTCCTGTTTCCCCTTCAATCACTCTAAGCACGCTATTAATCTCGCCTTCAATAGCTTTAACATTTTCTTTAAGCTCACCTGTGAAGTAGCTTGCTTTTGTATTAGCCTCTAAACATTCCAATATTAGTTTTTGTATTGTTTGTATACTGCTGTTAATTGTATTTTGTATTTCTCTCACTTTGTTATTTAATTCATGTATTTGTATATTCAGCATTTCTTTTTCTTGGTCTAGCTGTTTAATTTCAGATTTATAACCAGCTTTGGCTTTTTTGTCAGATGTATTTTTTGCACTTTGTTCAATACTTTTGATATTTACGGTTACTTTTTCTATTTCAGAAAAGAGTTTGGCTATTCTTTCTTTAGTTAGGGCTGTATTCTTTTGCATCTCTCTAATTCTATTAATATTAAGCTTTACACTACTACTATCAAATTCGTTTACCTTTTTTGACTCGCAATATAGCCCAACCATTGCACTTCGTAGATTTCCAGTTTTTTTGTCTAGTGAGGTTTTGTACTTGAGAAGCTCTGTTTCTTTAGTTATACTACCAAAATGAAATAATTTACTTATAAATCTCTCTATAAAAGCTACTGGTGCTCTGTATTTCATAAATTCAATTATTTGTTCCCGTGTTACATTATGAATACTAAGCTCATTTAATAATGTTACCTTTACGCTTTCTACTTCAAAGTCAAATAATTGAAATTGCCTACTTGGTATTGTATTACTATTCAGATTACTTGTCATGCTTTCCTTTATGTATTCACTGATATCTGAGTGGTTGTTATTATATAATGCCATTAGCCCATATTCCTCTTTTAGCTCACTGTGATAGCCTGCTATTGTAGATTGGGCAGCAATATCCAATGCTGAGGCGGCTATTCCTTCAGCACTTTTTATCCTTGTAAAATCTATCAAAACAAGCGTAAAAAGAATAACTACCACCAATATAATACATATAAAAACCGTTATGCCTCCTCTTTGGTTTAATATTCTTAATGCTAACATAACTAATCCTCTCCTGACAGTTCTTTTTCTTCTGTCTCAAGTCCTGAACGCTTTGCAATATCTAATAGTAAATCAATATTATTTATAAAGGCTTTGGCACTTCCTTCCTTAATTTCAGAACGAGCATTTATTCTTAAAGGATTACTTATGCCAATAGCTTCTATCCATCTGCCAAATGGCAATGTAACTAAAGCCTCTCCTACAACGCTCAGCTTCTTTGAGAGTATCCCATTTTCATAATTTATACTTACTTTAAACTGACATCTATTTTTACCGAAAACAGATGTTCTTTCAAGCTCATTTATGATAGCTTCCTCTAGTGTAGCAAGCTTGTTTTCGTCTATACCATTAGTTACAAATGGTGCAAGCTTTTCAGTGTAGCTATTTAGGGTACTGTTTAAGCTCAGCTTCTGATAACATATTATTGAATACAAAATCAAGGCTAGAATAGAAAATAAGGCTATAGGAAAAACAATTGCCATCTCAACTGTTGCATTTCCTGAGTCCTTTTTTATATTCAATCCAGAATAAATATTACTAGACCAAGTGTTAGCTTTTGATTTCAGCATAACCTTACCGACTGCCCTCATTTAGTACTTATTAAATCATCAGTTGCATTGTTTAGCTGTCCAAATATTTTGTTTATTATACCTAGAATTTGCCCCTTCAGTAGTAGTGCCAACCCAACGAGAATTGCAATTACAACTACAATTTCCACTGTATTAATACCATCCTCTTCCTTTAAAAACCTTTTGATCATCTTAAACATAAACTCGCCTCCAAATACTATTCATATATTTTATAAAATTACTATGACTCAACATAAAAAGCTCAGATAGTGCTTAGAGCAAGGAGGGCTGGTGCCATAACTATAAGAAGCACCGCAGCAAATAGAATCATCATAGGAAAAATTAGTTTAGTAGAAGCTATTTCTCCCTGCCTTTTAGCTAGACCCTTCCTGTTCTCCCAGCATTCATTTCCTTGACTCTTTAATTCATAAACCAGATTAGAACCCCCTACCTTAATATTCTGAATTAACGCCCCCACAAACTTTTTTACCTGAGGAACCCCACAACGCTCTGCAAAATCTCTATACGCTTCAAGCTCAGTACAGCCAGCCTCTATATCTATCAAAATTTGTTCTAGCTCCTGCTGTAAGGGTGATATTGCACTTTTTTTCTTACTACCTGCTATATCCTCACTCTCTTTTAGAGTACTTTTTTCCTGCATATTCTCATAGTGTACGTTCTCATTACACTTGTCCCCTATAGCACTTCTCATTGCTTGGTTTAATGTCATGCCCGCATTAATTAATAGCGTAACCTTTGTTATGAATTCTGGAAATTCCTTTTGTATCTGTATTGCTCTTCTCTTACTCTTCTCATCAAGCTCTCTATCCATTAGGAAGAATATAGCTATCTGGGACAAGGGTATTACTATTATATATTCTGGGTTGATATCTCCTGACGCCCCAAATACTGTAATCAGGATTAAGACTATACTCATTGAGGTTATTTTATGTGCCCAGTGTATTCTATTGTAATACTGAGCATATCTTGTTCCATAAACGCTACATATCTTTCTGTAAATTCTCCTGCTATAGCGACTGGTAAATCTAATCCTTAAAATATCAAGTATAATTAATCCAAAGGGAAGTAGCTCCTTGAAGGTTATTTCTTTTTTGTCTAATCCCTTTATATATTTGTTGTATCTCCTCTTTGCTCCTAAATAAAATACTCCGAAAATAACAATCTCTACAATAAACAATATCACCAGCCCCTGCTTTATTATGCTTGTCCAGTTAATAGAATTCATCCCTGCACCCCCTCTCCATATTTATTCTGATAAATGCTATCATTGAGCCTACTTAGCTTTTATTCCTCTTTTTATCATTGCTTGATTATACCCTTATGTCCATTATTTTTTTAGAGATATAGTACCCGAGTAACATTAACAAAATGGCACAAGTCATTACAATCCTTCCCTGAACAGTAGTGTATAAAATGTCCAGATATCCTCCTTCAAATACCGATAACAAAAGTACCAGAGCTATGGGCGTTACAAACAATATATTTTTTTCCAGCCTTTTAGCTGAAACAATGTTCTGTAGCTCTTGTTCAATTTCTATCTTTTCTCTTATAACGGTGGCGGTACTTCCAATAATGTCAATTACATTACCACCCTTGCGATAGCATATACTATAAACCTTTGCGAAGCTTTTTATATCATCAATACCTGACCTATTTGCAAAGTCAGATAATATCTCCTCTAACGGTTTATTTAGCTCTATTTTTGTTAATATTACTTCAACCTCCCTTACGATGTACACCTTTTCATCTCCGTATATCCCCTTTAACGCTGAAAGTGCATCATTAAAGCCACTTTCTATAGACTTACCTACACTCAGTGCCGTTGATAGGTAGTACAGCATATCCTTAAATTGTAGTCTTAATTCCTGCCTTCTTTTTTCAATTATCTCCCCCTTTTTTATAACTGGATACATGAAGGCTAACGGAGAAAATATAAGAGAAAGCAAGAGGCTTCGATAAAAGATATATCCAGTAATTAATACTACTAAAATAGCAACTAAAGCATATCCTATATATTCACCGCCCCCCATGCTGTACTGGCTGTAATTAATATTTGTTTGTCCTTGACCATATATCGTATCTCTGCTTTCAGTGATATGTGAAAAAGCCTTACTTAATTTATTTTTAAGCATAATTTACTCCATGTAAATTGTATTTCCATTTATTAACTAACTGATTTGGGGTTCTTTTCAATTCCCCATTAACCTTGCCGTTAATTTCGCCATTTTCTTCAAATATAAAAATGGGATTCAATATGATTTCTCTGTTTCTATAGCCCTCTAACTCACTAATCTCCATTACCCTTCTGCTCTTATCCCTTATTTTTGAAAGGTGTATAATAATATCTATTCCTGCGGCTATCTGCTGTCTTATTGCCTCTAAAGGCAGAGGCACAGCCCCAAGCACCATTGTTTCAAGCCTACTTAGCATATCCTTGCAAGAATTTGCATGACCAGTTGACAGCGAGCCATCATGTCCAGTGTTCATAGCCTGAAGCATATCGAAAGCCTCTCCTCCCCTTACCTCTCCAACGATAATTCTCTCTGGTCTCATTCTCAAAGATGCCTTTATTAAATCCCTTATAGTGACCTCTCCCTTCCCCTCTGAATTGGAATTACGAGTCTCCATTCTTACCAAATTTTTTATGCCTGATATTCTTAATTCAGCTGCATCTTCTATGGTAATAATTCTTTCATCTTTAGGTATAAAATCTGAGAGTGCATTTAAAAATGTCGTTTTGCCAGAGCCAGTACCGCCACAAATGAAAATATTAAACCTTGCTCTTACCATAGCCTCTAATGTTTCCGCTGCTTGCCTTGATATCGTCCCACACTTAATCAACTGTTCTGTACATAAGGGCTTGTCAGGAAATTTTCTTATAGTTAAAATTGGACCATTAATAGCAACAGGAGGCATTACAACACTTACTCTTGAGCCATCAGCTAGCCGTGCATCACATATTGGCTCTCCCTCATTTACAACCCTATTAACCTTAGATACTATATTCCTAATAACATCCTCAAGACTCTCTGTACTATCAAATGCTATCTCAAGCCTTTCAACCCTACCATACCTTTCAACAAAAATACTATCTTTTCCATTCACCATTATTTCAGACACTGTATCATCGTTGATAATTGGTTGTAATACATCCAGTCCTCTCATCTTTTCAAAAATCTGTTGCACAAGCTCTGCCTTCTCTACGGCTAATAGTGGATATGTAGACGATTTCTTGAAGACCTGACCTTCTATGGCTTCCAATATCTTTTCGTCTGATAAATTCCTGTTATTGTTTACTTCATTAGTCACTGTATTGCGTATTTCTTTAATAAATGTTGTTTTGCATGTTCTATCCACAAAATACCACCTCTTTGGGTATCAATATTCTACATAGCATCCAACAAGGCTCCAATATGGTTTGCTATTTTGTAGTTATCAATATAGATTAACTCTTTTAGCTGATTTGTTCTAGCGTTATATGCCTCTATTTCTTCAATATATGGTATAGTAATCTGCTCTACTTTATTCAGTTCTTTTATACTACCTTCAATTAACTCAAACTGCATTGAATAATTGTTTTTGTATTTATTTCTGACAACAATGTAATCTGTAAGAATATCCCTTTCATTTCTTTGTTTACGTAATTCCCTTTGACGTAACAGTGTTTTAGTTTTTGTCATACAGTTATAATCAGGACTTATCAAAAGTACTGTCCTGTTACTACTTACAAGAACTTGCTTTGTACCTTCATCCAACACACTAGATAAATCAATAAATACATAATGATATTTTTTTAGTTCCCTTATCTCACTGAGTAAAAGGTCTATTTCGTCAGGCCTTAAGCTCCATATCTCTTCAATGTTATCTATAGGTGATAAGTAATCAAACCCCAATTCGTTATCCCTTTCTATCAGACCTTCTAGCATAGAAGATAGATTCTGTTTTCTACTCTTAATGATATAAATTATCTCTGAAAGGCCCTTACTCTCTTTTCTTTTAAAATAGGCTCCTCCTGAATTTATCTTTTCTAGGTTTATATATAAAGCTTTTTCTCCTCTTTGTGATGCAATAATACCACACATAACTGCTAGTGATGTTTTGCCGCAACCTCCGTTAGCTGAAAAAAATGATATGCATTTTGTTGTATTCTCTCCTCTTCTGGCATAAGCCGCTCCCTTTACCTCCTTTAAGACTGTAGAAAGAATTTCATTACAAATAACCTCAATACTCTGGTATTTATTAATTACTGAAATATGATTTTGTGCTTCATTGCATTTCTCTTGTTTTTCATTAGCATTGTTTTCTATAACTGCTTTTTCTAGTCCAATAAAATCATTCTGTGCTTTCGTATTCAAAGCATTTTCTCCTAAAACTTCCTTTAATTCAAACGCACTTAACAAAAATACCTTCTGAAATTTTTCTCTTAGTAATACAAACCACTCACTATTATATAACTCATCTGATATTAAGAGAATTTCGTTTCTGCTACCACTCCTCATTAGGTAACCTTCCAATAACTCCTTTTTATCAAAGCTAGTTACATAAAACTGACCTTCACAGTAAAATGTCATATAATGACTAATTCCATTCAAATAGTCTGTATCCTCATCGACGATTACCACTCTTAGTTTTATCAAAAGATAACACCACCTTCTAGTAGATAATGGTTTAAGATGTAGTAAATTGTATTACACTCACAATATGAATGTCAATTTATTTCCTTTTGTGACATGAAGCTTCAAAATGGAGCAATAAAATAAAGCCTTTGCTATTAAAGGCTTTTACATAAATACTTATATCTCTTTAGCATAGAATTTGCGGGAAATAATATACGCTTTTTACAAGTTATTTGAGTCAATAAGAACCTTGTTGTTTGCACAATAAGAACCCTGTTATTTCATAACAAACATTACCTGATGATACCCCCGCCAATAACCTCGTCACCATTATAGAATACTATGGATTGTCCTGACGTAATTGCTCGCTGAGGCTCATCAAATAAGACTTTGAGCCTATCAGAGTCTATAGGGCTTAGTGTTGCTGGTGCCTCCTTTGCAGAGTACCTTATTTTAGCTGTTACCCTTACACCTTCCTCAATGACTTCACCAGAGATTATGTTAATATCTTCTGCTACCAACTCTCTTTTAAATATATGCTTTTCATCACCTAAAATAACGGTATTATTATCTGGATTAATATCTATTACAAACACAGGCTTACCTAATGCTATACCAAGCCCCTTTCGTTGCCCTATGGTATAATTGACTATACCCTTATGTCTCCCCAGTATTTTTCCGTTTATATCAACAAAATTGCCAGGTATTAAGGTCTCTCCAGTATAGCCACTGATAAATCTTCCATGGTTATTATCTTCTACAAAGCATATTTCCTGACTGTCTGGCTTTGAAGCAACGTTTAGACCTATTTTTTCTGCCTTTTCTCTTACCTGTTCCTTTGTATAATCACCTATTGGCATCAGGGTTCTGGATAATTGCTCCTGATTAAGATTATATAGTGCATAGGTCTGATCCTTTTTCTGGGTTACAGACTTTTTTAACGTATATCTTTCTGTTTGTTGGTTATATTCAATCCTTGCGTAATGACCTGTAGCGATATAGTCAATACCCATTGCGGTAGCCTTTTTAAGCATATGGTCAAATTTAACATGTCTATTACAAGCAATACAGGGATTTGGAGTTTTCCCCTTTTTGTATTCATTAACAAAATACTGAATGACCTCTTTATCAAATATTTCTGTAAAATTTAGCACATAATAGGATATTCCAAGCATGTCAGCAACCCTTCTTGCGTCCTCAATTGCCGACAGGGAGCAACAGCCGTCCTCTCTCTGAATCTCACAGCTTGGCATATCTGGTACTAGCTTTAATGTTACGCCAACAACCTCATACCCCTTTTCTAACAGAACTGCCGCAGCCACTGAGCTGTCTACTCCTCCGCTCATTCCTATCATTACACTCTTTTTCATTTGCTTTTCTCACTCTCTTTAATTACTTGTGTTATCTTTTTGTCATAAACCTTTTATAAGCCTTCTGTAGTGTGCTTCTATGTTATATGCTATACGCTATTTTGCGTTGTTCTAAATAAATATACGTGAAAAGCTTTTTTGTTTATTTTGTTCAAAATACAATATGTTTATTATATATTTATATAATATACTTGTCAAAAGGCTTTTGTATCCCCGCTTTATAAATTAAATATTAATGTTCTGCTACAAAATATACTCATAGGGATTAGCTCATTTCACAAACTGCACATTCATCTATCTAAAATAAGTGCTAATCCCAAAATTCTGGCCTGTTGTATCTAATAGGTTCTGTATGCTATAATATGGATATTATAGTGTGAGTTAGTAAAGGAGACTTTATGTTAAATTATAAAGAGGAGCTTAAAAGAATAACTAATATTCTGTTAGACCCAGAAGACAACTACAAGGTGCTATATGATACTATAGATGATATGAGTAAGCTATTTACACAAGCATGTGCCTTGGACTCAAACGATGAAGAAAACAGAGGCGACATATATCTTCCTACTGGAAAGGCTATAGGTACAGTGTGGGCTGCAATGTGTGTAAAGGAGCTATTAAGGACAAAGCGGTTCATTAAGGGTCTTTTTCTTGCAATACAAGCCTCACTTGATAAGTTCAAATGCAGACCTATACATATACTTTACGCTGGAACAGGTCCGTTTGCAACTCTTGCAATGCCTATGACCACTTTGTTTGCTGATAATGAAATCAGCTTTACGTTTTTAGAGATAAATGAGAAAAGCATAGATTTTTTGAAGCAGACAGTTACAGTGTTTGAAGCAGAAGGGTATATTAAGGATATCGTGAAATGCGATGCGACTACTTACAAGGTTGGTAAAGAAAATCCTGTCCATATACTTTTAACAGAAACAATGAATAATGCCTTACAAAAAGAGCCACAGGTAGCTATCACAATGAATTTAGCCCCTCAGCTTGTTGAGGGAGGCTTACTAATTCCGCAGAATATTATAGTTGAAGCTGGTTTATTAAATTACAAAAAGAATATGGAACGAATGACTAAAGGGTGTACTGATAAGTATTACCATAGTATTAAAACTATCTTTGAGCTTAATCAGGAGTCTATTAAGGACTATTATTCTTCAGACCTTGAAAATGACAAATACTCCTTTCCAGAAGTTGAAGTACAGATACCTGAAGATATTATTGATGAGGAATTTAAGCAGCTAAATCTATTTACAACAATACAGGTTTATGGAGATGAGGTTTTAACTAATTGGCAATGCTCTTTGAACCTGCCTCAGAAAATAATGTATTTTGACAATAAGGACAGCTTTGTGGAAAGGCTGAAATTCAAATATGAGCTGAATCAAAAACCAGGGTTT
>QKEK01000062.1 GCA_003251775.1 Clostridia bacterium
CTACAGAGAAATCTATAAGCTTTGGTTGCATAATGATTATTTTGATGAACAAACAAAAGAGGAATTAATTAAAATTCAGGATGATGAAAAAGAGATTGAAGAAAGGTTCTATAAGGATTTAGAATTCGGTACAGGTGGTCTTAGAGGAATTATTGGAGCAGGTACAAACAGGATTAATAAATATATTGTCCGAAAAGCATCGCAGGGGCTGGCAAACTATATTAATTCTATGTATGAAGGAGAAAAGTCAATCGCAGTAGCTTATGATTCAAGGTATAAATCTGATGAATTTGCGTTAGAGGCGTCATTAGTTTTTGCCGCGAATGGTATTAAAGCATACCTTTTTGATGAACTAAGACCAACACCGGAGCTTTCATTTGCAGTGCGTCATCTAGGATGTAGGTCTGGTATAGTAATTACTGCTAGTCATAATCCAAAGGAGTATAATGGATATAAGGTATATGGAGAGGATGGAGGACAGCTTCCTTTAGAGGGGTCAAATGCAGTCTTATCAGAGATAAACCAGATTGAAGATATAACAAAGGTTCTTACAATGGAAAAAGAAGAAGCTATTTGTAGGGGAATGCTGGTTATAATAGGAAAAGAGGTTGATGATGCTTATATCAGCTCATTAAAAACCCTTAGTATAAACCCTGAGATTTGTAAGGAATTTGGAGACACCTATAAAATAGTTTATACTCCAATTCACGGCTCAGGTAATAAGCCTGTTCGAAGAATATTATCAGAAATGGGTTTTAAGAATGTTATAGTTGTTAAGGAGCAGGAGCTGCCAGATACACAATTCTCGACTGTAAAATCACCGAATCCAGAAGAAAAGGCAGCTTTTGAGATAGCCATTGAGCTTGCAAAAAATGAGGGGGTTGACCTTATTGTTGGTACTGACCCAGATTGTGATAGGATAGGCATTGTTGTTAAGAACAATGAAGGAGAATATGTCACCTTTACTGGAAATCAGACTGGTTGTTTGATATTAGAGTATATGCTTTCTCAACTCGAAGAAAAGGGAAAGCTTCCTAGAAATGGATTTGTTGTGAAAACTATAGTTACAACAGAGCTATCAAGAAAGATAGCTGAGCACTATAAAATAGAGCTTATAGAGGTATTAACAGGCTTTAAGTTTATAGGCGAAAAGATTAAGGAGCTTGATGAATTTGGTAGTCAAAAATATCTTTTTGGGTTTGAGGAAAGTTATGGGTATCTTGCTGGTACATTTGTAAGGGATAAGGATGCAGTAGTGGCAGCAATGCTGATAGCTGAAATGGCTGCTTATTATGCTTCAAAAGGTAAGACCTTATATGATGCACTAATTGAGGTTTATGAAAAGTATGGATATACTCTTGAAACATTAGATTCATTCACGCTTAAGGGGAAAGAGGGTATAGAAAAAATTAAAGCCACTATGTCAATTTTGAGAGAGCAGGGCTGCTATGAGTTTGGAGATGTGAAGGCTACAGCAGTTAGAGACTACAAAACATCTGTCAGACATGATAAGGTAACGGGAGAAAGCCAAAGACTTACTTTACCAGAGTCAGATGTATTGTATTATGAGCTTAGTAATGGCTGGTTCTGTGTGAGACCTTCTGGTACTGAACCAAAGATAAAGTTTTATTATGGAGTAACTGAAAACAGTGCACAGGCTGTTCAGAAAGAGCTTGAAAGAATAAGAGCTAATTTGGTAGGTGCTGTAGAGGGTTATCTAAAATAAATAGTATTATATAGTAAGGTTACAAAGATATAGGCTTAGGGATATTGAATGAGCATTACAGATCCATAAGCCTATGTTTTTATAACCTAACAATATAAAGATATTGAAGGCTTTCTATTCCTAAAAATAAATTTTTGTAATAAAGCACCTTCTTGTATCATAAATGATAAGGAGGGGTGTATGTAATTGATATATATTAGAATTAAAAAAAGAACTATAGTTATAGTAGCTTTGACCCTTTTTGTATTACTGAGCAATGTATTTGTCTTATTGGGGTTAAGAGGCTTCTTTTTAACTGGTGCAAGGGAATCAACCCCTGTTATTAATGATGATAATTATCAGAATTCTAATTTGACTGCATATCTAAATACATCAGCTCGCAATGATAATGAGACACAATACATTGAAATATTTGATATTGAACAGGGAAGGGTTATAAAGAGGGTTAAGGTAAGCTTTGTTTTACAAACAGAAGCAATAAAGTATTTAGATACTATTACAGGAGTTTATGTAAAAGCAAATGCATTTCCAAAAACAGGCTATATTATACGTGTTCCTTTTGAAGTCTGTGTTGAAATACATAACAAATGGTTTGATGGATTGCTCAAAGAAGTATTTGTTATTTTTACTGGGGATGAAGAACCATATCTTTTGCTGTTGGATGATAAAAACAGACCTTTGTTCTATAAATTTAGTGGCGATACAAAGGCATTACTAAAAGGCTTGAACTTTAGTGAATTATATTAAAGTCTATTGTAGCCACTATTCAAATTTTTGTAACTATTTAGACAATAATCTTTTATATATGTTTTATTATTGCTTTTTAGGGCAATTTGCAATATAGAAGCTGTAGACTTATTGGTTTATGTAGCAAGTCTTCACATAAGAGCTTAAAAGCTTTATTAGAAAAGTTGAAGTCTGAATAGATACAAATTTCTGGATTTAATAATAAATAATTAATCTAATCTTCATGTTCTTTTAATCTTCTTGTGATATAATTTAAACATATGCAAAGAAATATAAGAATAAGTATTATTTCAGCTTAGAGCATGGGTTAAGGAGTCATCAAAATGCAGATTTCAAGGTTTAGCAAGCTTGGTTATGGCGTGGGAAATTTGAGCTATGGTATGATATACCAAATTATTGGTTCTTATATCATTTTTTTCTCTAATGTAGTTTTAGGGATAAACTCCAAATTAGTAGGAGTAATAGTAAGCTTGAGCGTACTATGGGATTCGATATCCGATCCTATTATGGGATATGTTTCTGATATAACTTATACAAAAAAACTAGGTAGACGCCACTTGTATATATTAATTGGCAGTATTGGGATGCCCATAGTAAACTTGAGTATGTGGATGATTAACCCAGAGTGGCCTGAAAATATAAAGTTTGTATTGCTATTAGTTGAATTGTTATTATTGAAGACCTTTGTAACGGTGTATGCAACACCATACACTGCTTTAGGTGCAGAGCTATCTAGTGATTATAATGAAAGAACCTCTATTCAGGGGATAAAAACTGTATTCTTTTTATTAGGGCTTACTTTTCCTACTGTTTTAGGAATGTTTCTATTCTTTAATCCAACACCAGAATATGAAATAGGACAGCATAATCCTAGTGCGTATGTCAGTATGGGACTAACCTCGTCTATAATAGCCGTTGTGATGGGAATGATTTGTTATTATTCTACGAAAAAATATATACCGTATTTGACAAAAACCACTAAAATTAAAGAGGACAAGTTTAATATTTTATCAGTGATTAAAGAATTTATTTATTCATTAAACAATAGGTACTATAAATATGTTGTAATTGCATACTTATTTACTAATATTTCTTCAGCCTTGATTAATTCATTGGGGTTACATGTTTTTACATATACCTTTAAGTTAAATAATAATGGTATTGCTATCGTATTTGGAACACTATTTGCTATCAGCATAATTTCTCAGCCTTTATGGGTGAATATCTCTAAAAAGCTTGATAAGAAGCCGACTATGATGTTAGGCTTGGGTATTTCAATATTAGGTAGCTTAATATTTTTAGTATTAGTCTTAGTTAAAAACTATGTTGAGGGTAAGTTTTACTTTATGTTACCCTTTTCTGTAATCACAGGCCTAGGCACAGGTGGGCTTTATGCACTTCCTTACTCAATGATAGCAGATTCAATTGATGTTGAAGAGCTAGATACAGGAGTGCGTACAGAAGGGGTTTATTATGGTTTTCTGACTTTTGCTTACAAGCTGTCTCAGGCTATAACAATATTTTTCACAGGAATATTATTGGATGAGATTAATTTTGTTCCGGATGCAGTCGTACAACCAGAAAGCACTTTGTTAATAATGGGTTTGACTATTGCTTTTGGTAGCTTGTTTGGTTTTTTGGTCTCAGTTATTAGCTATATTCCATATGATCTTAATAAAAACAAAGTAAATCAAATACAAAAAAAAATACTGGAAAAAAGTAAGACTTGATTTTTTGCTAAAAAGGCTTTGGTTGTGGTATAATACTATCGTAAATGATATGCAGTTATATTAAATTCAGCAAAAGTAAATTTTAATAAATCACTAAAAATACAAAAAGCTTATAAAGGCATATGGAGGATAAGGAATGTCAAAGATAAAGGTTTGGTTTGCAGCGTCTGAGGTGGTGCCATTTATAAAAACAGGTGGTTTGGCTGATGTGGCTGGGTCTTTGCCAAAGGCACTTGTAAAAATGGGCATAGATGTTAGGGTAGTAATGCCTAAATACTCTTTAATACCTGAAATGTATACAAAAGAGATGCAGCTTATTAAAATATGTTATGTTGATATTGGTTGGAGACGCCAATATTGTGGAG
>QKEK01000083.1 GCA_003251775.1 Clostridia bacterium
GCAACAGCCATTACCTTATTATATCATAGTTGTCCATATTATGCTAGTTATTTATGCATTAAAAATCAAAAAAAATTCCTCTCAACATCAATTGTTGGGAGGATTCTAACTATTCAGTATATTTATTGCCTGTCAAAGAAGCGAAAGGCGAATTTTTTTTATTGACAAAAACATGATTTATAGCTTATAATTATGTATAAATATTAATACATAAAAGGTACTGACAGGGAGGAGTAAATACTTCTTAAAGCAAAGAGAGAGAATGTGTGGTGTAAATTCTCGTGACGGATGTATTGAAGGTAGCCCTTGAACCTTGAACCGAAATTCATATAAATTTTTGTGTAGGTTGTTTTAAGCAGTCCTTGAATTTATATAAAGAGTAGACTTCAACGGATTCCCACCGTTATAGGGGAAGTAGTATCGGAATTATTTCCCGTACTATATGAAGAGTGTGTACTTAATGTACAAAAATAGGTGGTAACGCGGAGATATACCTTCGTCCTTGAATAATAGGACGAAGGTTTTTTATTGTAAGTATAATTTAGGTTCTTATTGTAAATACAAAAAATGGAGGTTGATGTTTTATGAAATTGACAGGAGCACAAATTGTAATAAAGTCTTTAGAGAGAAGAGGTATTGAAGTCATTGCAGGAATACCTGGAGGTTCTAACCTACCCTTGTATAACGCTTTGGAGGAAAGCAATATTAGACACATTCTAGCCCGTCACGAACAAAGTGCAGGCTTTATTGCCCAAGGCATATCAAGAGTTACAGGCAAAGCTGCTGTATGCTTTGCGACCTCTGGACCAGGAGTAACTAATCTGTTAACTGCAATTGCAGATGCAAAGCTGGACTCTATACCTATTGTAGCAATAACAGGTCAGGTTCCATCTACCATGATTGGAAGTGATGCTTTTCAGGAGGTTGATACCTACGGTCTATCCTGCCCTATAACAAAGCATAGCTACCTTATCAAGGATGCCAAAGAGCTATTAACAGTAATCTCTGAAGCCTTTGAAACAGCCGAGTCAGGAAGACCAGGTCCTGTTTTGATAGATATTCCAAAGGATGTACAAAATCAAGTCATTGAATTTGATGAATTACCTGAGTTTATATCTGACAATCACTTGGCTGAAGAAAACAGTAATATTGCTGAGACTGATATAAGGGTTGCGGCTGACATGATCAATAAAGCAAAATACCCTATACTCTATGTAGGTGGTGGAGTTATACATTCAGAATGCAGCTTAGAGATTAAAGATCTGGCAGAAAAATCAAACATACCTGTTGCTCTTACACTTATGGGGCTTGGTGCCTTTCCAGAGGGACATCCACTATATTTAGGTATGCTGGGAATGCACGCAGCAAGATATACCAATTATCTCCTTGATAAGGCTGATTTGATTATTGCCGTAGGAGCTCGCTTTGATGATAGAGCAACAGGAAAGCTTGATAAATTCTGCCCGAATGCACATGTTATTCATATTGATATTGACCCTGCAGAAATAAATAAGAATCGTAAATCTGACCTTTTTATTATAGGTAATGCTAAGACTATACTTTGTGAGATGAATTTACATGTTAATGAAAGCCAAAGAACTGAATGGACCGATACTGTATCAGAGCTTAAATTACAATATGGTTTGAAAAGCATTAATCATGGTCTTCACCCTGTAAATATTATAAAAACAGTCAGTAGTATAATCCCACCTGAAAGCATTATTACAACAGATGTTGGACAGCATCAGATGTGGGTCGCACAAGCATACCCTTTTAAAGCCCCCAGAACACTATTGACCTCTGGCGGAAGTGGGACAATGGGTTTTGGGCTTCCCACTGCCATCGGAGCAGCCATAGCAGAGCAAATTAAGGATACTACCAAATTTGGTCCCGCAAAAAAGGTGGTTTGCTTTACGGGTGATGGCTCGCTATTAATGAACATACAGGAATTGGACACCCTAGCTGAGGAGAACCTAGATGTAAAGATAGTTTTATTTAATAACAGACGCTTAGGCTTAGTAAGACAGCAGCAGGAGCTATTCTTCGAAAAGAAATATATTGCTTCAATATTTAAAACAAATCCTGACTTTGCTACCATTGCTTCAAGCTTTAACATCACCTCATATAACATAAATGATGGTGACAACCTAGAAGAAGTATTAAATGAGGCTCTGGCTATAAAAGGACCATGTTTTATAAATATAAATATTGACCCCTCAGAAAACGTTTTACCAATGGTTCCTCCAGGTGGGGCTAACAGTGATATGATTGATTAAACAGTTCTAATGGATAAAAACTTAAGATAGGCTCATAATAACATCTGAGGTGATATTTATGCGAGAAAGACGAAGAAACTGCCCAGATGTTGCAATAGCACAAAATCATAATGAGCCACAGGCTATTAGAGAGGCATTGGGATTAATTAATGCAGAAAGCTTAATTAATCCCAATGATGTTGTTGTAATAACACCAAACTGGGTTCAGAAGCAAAGTGCAGAAACGGGTATTGTTGTGGGTCCTGAAAGCCTACGTGAAATTATCCGATTTGTAAAGGAACGTAACCCTAGAAGAATAGTAGTTGCCTGTGGGTCAGGACAACAAAGCACAGCTACTATTATGAAAGAGGTTGGCTTTGCACAAATACTAAAGGAAGAAACGGTTGAATTTATTGATTTAAATACAGGTCCCTTCAAAAGAATAGAGCTTAGTCACGACCTTCCTCATCAAACTAATATTAACACCCTGTATGATGAAATGACCTTTTTGATTTCCTTTACTCAACTAAAATACCATGAGGAGGCAGCTATGTCAGCCGCCATTAAGAATATTGCCCTCTCCTGGCCTCCAGCCGAGGAGCATGGTCACCCCAAAAAAAATCTTGGTATTCATGAAAAGCTCCATGGATTTATCCGAGCAATGGCACAAAAAATAACCATTGACCTATCCATAGTCAGTGCTAGTCCAGCAATGATTGGAACAGGCCCTGCAAAAGGCATACCTCGGCAAACAGGTCTTGTTGTAAGCGGTACTGACCCAGTTGCTGTAGATACAATATGTGCAAGATTTTTGGGCTTTAAGCCTCAGGCAGTCTACTATCTATATGACTGCATAAATAATAATCTTGGAATAGGAAACACTGACCAGATAAATCTCAAGGGGTTACCACTACTGGACGCAGAGAAGAGCTTTAGCATGGCAGCCTATGGACAATTTTCTACTGTTGATGCACAAAGCTAGTTTGGCTTTACCCGTATTTGAATTAAGCTAATCACATCTTGTAAAACAGCACATTCCCTTACCTCAAGCATAAGCCACCTTCCTAATGCTGATGAGGCTGCTTCTCTAAATAAATGCTGAGTGTATTCACAACAAGTCGGCATAATTAGCTCTGTCTGCATCAGCTCCTTCTCCCCTACTACAACTAATGCTTTAAAATACCCCTCCATTGGATAAACAGTACAAAGTGATTTGCTAGCTTTCTTAAATTTTATATTCCAGCCCTTCTGCATTGAGCATATACTATACTCTATTTTGGGTAGTACAGAATAGTTGTTTTTAATAAACATGTACAAATCGTTCCATAGCTCGTTATTTATAAATGCACTTATATTATCTATGTTAGGTTTGTTGTTTTGGTTAAATAATTCACTCCACTCCATGTTTTCGCTTCACCTCTTAGCTATTAGTAGCTCGTTTAAACCAAATTTCCATAGCTGCAAATTCTGGCATATTTTCTATATATACCTCTACCATTATTGGCTCAGTTAATATCTCATTTTTATTAAGCCATGTGCCATACATATACTTAACAGCTTTATCAAGTGCTTCTGTAGTAAGAAGCATTTGATTTTCTGCTTCAATAGCACAAACTATATAGCTCCCTGTAGGCATTGTAAAACTGTCAAATTCATTCATGCTTTCAATAGCATTTACCTCAGTTCCAACATAATACCGCAGATAGCCTTCTTTATCACTTGGACTACCCACACCTATTTCGTTTCCAGTTTCCTTCATGTTGCTAATTTCATTTTTCCTACTATGAAATTTATACCATAGTTCTGCCAAAAAGTCTATTCCTGGGTTATCAGAAAACTTAATGTCAATTGAGAGTCCCAAAAATTGACGTGTTACATTTAAGCTTCTCTCACTTACTTCCAAAACTATACCTTCTGCTATAAGTGGAACATTTTTGTCTATCAGTCGATACTTCATTGACAGATCAGGCTTAACAAAATGAGATAACGGTCTCTTTTGCTTACGATAAGTATTTGGTGTTAATCCATATACCTCCTTAAACGAGCGTGTAAAGGTCTCATGATTCTCAAAGCCAAATTCAATACTAATATCTACAATTCGAGTATTTTCATTAGCAACTAATGCCTCAGCCACCTTTGCTAATCTTCGTAGCTTTACATACTCAATTACAGGCTTACCCACTAGGCGTTTAAATAATCTTTGATAATAAAATGGGGATAAACACGCTGTATCAGATAGCTTCTGAATTTTTATTGCTGTAGATAGATTGTCTTCAATAAAATTTAAAGATTTTTGTACAAATTCCCATGTAAATGCACCTCCTGTTAAAACATTATAATATACTCATATAATAACATGATATTTCTGTATTTGTCTTGACGCACAGTGCTTTATTACAAGTCTATATTTATTGCGTTAGTTAATAATGGTAACTAATAATGTGTTAAGTAGGTATACCAGTGAATTTTTGTTTGACAATAATCTCTTATAATGCTAAATTTATATAGAGTGCTTTTTTCAGTAAGCTTTTTTAAAATAGAATTTCATTTCAATCCAGTAATGTTTTTGGGAGAAAGGAACTAATATAAATGAATACACAAGAGCAGTATATAAGAGAGATAGAGATTAAATTAAATACATATACAACTCATAAAAGCAAGCTAACAAAAGAATCTAATTTGTTAAGTACAATAAGATTGCTGATATTTGTTGCTGGCATAGCGGCTACAGTTCTTGCATATATTTTTTTAGGCATAGCATACGCTTATATCCCAATAATCTTATCATCTGTTGCTTTTATTTATGCCATAATAAAACATCAAACAGTTATAAACAAGCTAGATACGCTTACTAACATGATTAAGATAAACCAAATCTGTATTGACAGAACTAATCTTGAGTGGACAAAGTTCCCCTGCAAGGGAGATGAGTACGTAAGCTCTGAGCACCCATATTCAACTGACCTAGATATTTTTGGAAATACTTCACTATATCAATGGATAAATTCTACTCACACCCTTTGTGGTAAGAAATATTTAAGTGATTTATTAAAAAACCCTGATAATGAAATAGAAGCAATTATACATAGGCAAAAAGCTATTAAAGAATTATCCGAAAAAGCAGACTTTTGCCAGCAGCTTCAATGCGAAGCAATGAAAATTAAGGACACCTCTGATATGCAGAAAACCATATTTAATCTTGCAGAAAGTAGAACAAAGCTATTTGAGAAAAGCTATATAAAAGAGGTCTTTTACCTTCTTCCTGCACTTACTTTAATAAGTCTGGTTCTAGCCTTTTTGTTTAAAATTATCCCTACCTATATTCCCGCTATTTTAATCGTTTTACATTTAGTACTAATTCTATTTGGATTTGTACGCTTTAAAATGATACTGGAAGCGATATATACATTAAAAAACAAGGTGGCCATTTATAAAAATATACTTTCCTTGATTGAAAGCGAATCCTTTAAAAGTGAGTTACTAGTACAACTAAAATCAAATCTATACCTTATACACTCCAATTCTAAGAAAAACAAGTATAAACCAAAAGTACTCCTCCCTGCGTCTAAACAAATAAGAGTACTTGAAGGTATTGTTAATGCTATTGATTTAAGATATAATCCTTATATTTTTGTCATTCTCAATGTACTCTTTCTATGGGATTTCAACTGCCTCATTGCCTTTGAGGAATGGAAGGCGAAATCAGGACAAAACTTAAGAATATGGCTGGAGACAATTGGCCAATACGAAGCTTTGTTAAGCTTAGCCCAGATAGCACAGATGAACCCTGACTGGGTTTTTCCAAATATCGTTTCTAATGAGAATGGTCTATATTTTTCAGCTAAATCACTAGGACACCCCTTGATTGTAAAAAAATCCAGAGTAAGCAATAGTATAACCTTAAGTAATTCCTGTGAGACAAAAGAAAAGAATAACAACCAAAACAAGGTAATTGCTGATAGTAATGTTGGGATTATAACAGGTTCAAATATGTCAGGAAAAACTACATTTCTCAGAACAGTAGGTATTAATCTAGTCTTAGCCTACGCTGGTGCTCCAGTATGTGCAAAGCATTTTTCCACATCAGTTATGAATATATATACCTCAATGAGGATTACTGATGATTTAAACAGTGGCATTTCTACCTTTTATGCTGAGCTACTAAGAATTAAATTGATTGTCGACGCAGCTAAGGATAAGACTCCTTTTATTTTCCTTTTGGACGAAATTTTTAGAGGCACAAATTCCACAGATAGGGTTTTAGGTGCAAAAAACGTAATCCTTAACCTAGCAAAGCCTTGGAGCTTAGGCTTAATCTCAACACATGATTTTGACCTCTGCAAGCTTGATAATGATGGAAAAGCTAATATATCGAATTATCACTTTACAGAAACCTATAGGAACAATGAAATTATATTTGACTATAGGCTTAGACCTGGAAAATGCCAAACAACCAATGCAAGGCACTTAATGAGAATGGTTGGAATAGAGCTTGTAGAGTAATATACTCTCTATTCCTTATCTACGGTAGCAGTAATATAGTAAAAATCTTCATTGTAATTGCTTGATTCAATATTTTTAAATCCATTTTCATTTAATATTGACACTAGTAAATTCATTTCAATTCTACTCTCTATAGGAGGTCCAAATTCACTCTGCTTCTTGTTCCATTCAACAATTACCAGCTTACCTCCATTTACTGTAATTCTATGAGCCTCAGCTAAAAACCTTTTATGGTCATTAACCTCATGGATAACCATACAGATATAAGTAAAATCAGAGGTATCATTATCTAGCTTAAAGTCATATTCCTCTGACACAATGCTCCTCAGATTTGAAACCTCAAGCTCCTCCAGCTTTCTTTCAATCTCTTCAAGCATTTCCAGCTCAACATCCAGTGCGTAAACAAGACCCTCTTTACCCACAATATCAGAAGCAGGAAGTGAGAAATACCCTATTCCAGCCCCAACATCAACAAAGCAATCCCCTGCCTTAAGTCCAAAATCACTTAGCACCTGATATGGAGGTAACTTTTCTCTTCTAACTGGATTATCTAGCTTATTTTTATTACTTATGTCAAATTTATGTTCCAAAATTAATTCCCCTTTGATTTAATGATACCCTATCTATATTATACAAAAATCATTGCTTTGTAAATAGAAAATTATTTCGATTATTTTTTATGACTTTCACTCATCAAACTTTTTAAACACAACCAAAAAAAATTTTAAAAATTTTTTTTTAATTTTTTTTGTTTAAGCAAAAATATCAGGGGTAAATATATATTATCCTAGGAGAACAAAGCCTAAGCAAAAAAATAGTATTACGGAAAGGGATGGTACCACCAAAGCATTTAGTTTAATGGTTTAAAGTGGTTATGGGACGTATTTTGGAAATGAATACTTGTAAAATCTGCTCAGCTGAGACAGTGTAGTGGCCGGATCAATAAGTTATATATCCGGCCATTATACTGCTCTTTTTTATGTTGTGGTCAAAATCAAGCTTCTTATTTAGACTTACTGGAGTTGTTTTGTTTTATTCTCATGTTCATTGTCGGATTCTTTATCTGGTTCCATCTGCAGGCTTTCATTCATGCTTACCTTTTTTATAGCTTCATTATGATTCGCCTTCTCAATCTCTTCCTTGAAGCTTTTCAGCTCTTTGGTCAGAGTCTTCGTATTATTGTCACCATCTACAATACCTGCGTCAAGCTCTTTTGTCATAAGCAATGTAATAAATGCATCCAAAGGGTTTATGTTTGTATCTTTACCTCCCATACTAACCAGTGTTTTGGGTACTATCTGAATATTACCCTGTTGTATCGCACTAGTGTATTTTGTTACAATATCCTGCAATACCTGATATTTAGACCCACCATATGCCTGAACCTGTTCCCTTATAGCAACAGCTTTACTAATCCCTATCTTGGCTTCCTTTTCT
>QKEK01000261.1 GCA_003251775.1 Clostridia bacterium
TTATTGCAAGATTTTATTGGTCTTGTCCCTGTATTCATTAATATAAAGCAACCAGTTCCATAGGTATTCTTAGCCTCTCCAGAGCTAAAGCAGGCTTGTCCGAATAAAGCCGCCTGCTGGTCACCAGCCATTCCTGTAATTGGTATTTGCATACCTTCAAACAAATCAGCAGCTGTCATGCCATAATGGTAGCTAGATGGCTTTACCTGAGGTAACATAGACATAGGGATTTCAAGCTCCTCTAAAAGCCTTTCATCCCACTTTAATTCATGTATATTGAATAGCATTGTTCTTGAAGCATTAGAATAATCAGTAAGGTGTGCCTTTCCCTTTGTCAGCTTCCACAAAAGCCAAGTATCTATTGTCCCAAAGAGCAATTCACCCCTTAATGCCTTTTCTCTTGCTCCCTCTACATTATCCAAAACCCATTTGATTTTAGTAGCCGAAAAATAAGCATCTACTACCAATCCAGTTTTTTCCTTAATGTATGCTTCAAGCCCCTTTTCCTTAAGCCTGTTGCATATATCAGCTGTCCTTCTGCATTGCCAAACAATAGCATTATGTATAGGCTTCCCACTTATCTTATCCCATATAACTACTGTTTCTCTCTGGTTGGTTATACCTATAGTAGCTATATCATCTGGATTAACCCCAGCTTTTTTTATGACATCCTTAGTAACCTTGTATTGAGAATCCCATATTTCTTCAGGATTATGCTCAACCCAAGCAGGCTTAGGATAAATTTGGGTAAACTCCTTCTGCGAGGAAGCCACAAGCATACCACTACTTTTAAATAGTATTGCTCTTGAGCTTGTGGTTCCTTGGTCCAGAGATAATATATACTCTTTCATAATTGCATTAGCCTCTAATTACTTAATAGCTCTTTAACAAGTTGCGATACTAGCTTACTATCTGCTTTACCCTTTGTCTTTTGAATTACTATTGGCATTACCTTCCCCATATCCTTTGAAGATGTTGCACCTGTTTCTTCAATAGCTGAAGCTACAAGCCCTCTAACTTCTTCCTCTGATAGCTGTTCTGGAAGATATGTCATCAGTATTGATATCTCCTTTTCGGTTTCTTCAACTAGGTCATTACGATTGCCTTTTTTGAATTCCTCAATAGCGTCCTTCTTCTGTTTTACTTGCTTTACTATTATTTCTACAACCTGCTCATCGTTTAATTCTACCCTATTATCTACCTCAATCTGCTTAATTGCAGAACGTACCATAGTTATTGTGTTCTTTCTCACAATATCCTTTTCCTTCATTGAGGTTTTAAATTCTTCCATTAATCTTTCCTTTAATGACATATTTATTACCATTCCTTTCTTCAGGCACAAATTTTGGTTGAAAGAAAATCATATATTAATACCTTGTCAATTTTAATCATTTAAATTGGTAATTTTCTTTCAACTTTAGCTCCTACTTTCAACATTTTATTATGAAGGACGGATAGTAAAATTTTCAAATACCTACCCTTCTACAATTAAAGTTTACATCTAATTAGTTAAAAAAACAATAGTTTACTCAGAAATCACAAACTCTCCCTTCCAGACAGTTTTACTTACATCTGTAGGAACAAAGCCTTGCTTAACTTCATCCTTTAGAGCATCCAGATGCTTATTTCCAGTTGCAGAAAGCTCTGAATACGCCTTTGTTCCCCTTAAGGCTGATGCCTCTACTCCACTTTTAGCGTTGAAGAAATTTCCCAGTTCAGCTGATGCCTCAAGTCCAGCCCTTAAATCAACATCGTCTGGATGGAACTGTCCATCACTTCCTCTAGTTGCAGTAAAACCAAATTTACCCTTTATACTTACGCCAGAACCAGTGCTTCCACCGGATGCTCCAGAGGCGGGAGTCTTAAGCTCTCCTCCTAATTCCAGACCACCGTCATATGTAGTGGTGTTACGAAAATGATTCTCTAATGTACTCCCAGACAGAGAGAAGTATTTACAGTTTATACCTAGCTCTGTTTTTGTTTTATAGGGACTACTCTTGTATTTGAATATAACAAGGTTAACCTCATACTCATATTCCTTAATAAACTTCTTATAGAAATCAGAATTCTCATCCAGAATCCCTTCCTTAAAATTCTTTTCTGCCGCTTTATTCTTAGCCTCCTGCACCTTTTGTAGTGCTACCCATTCACGCCTCATCTGCTCCTCAAGAAGCTTAATCCCTTCGACATCGCAACCGCAATCGCTTATACTATAATGTTGAATAGCTCCATAAGCGGTTATTACGGCTTGTATTCCATTTTGAATAATACTTGTAACCCTTTGCTTCAATTCATCCTCAAGCCTATCCCTTATTTCAAAATCAGATATCAGCATTATATGCTTCATACAATCGCTATACATACGGGGTAAATACTTTTCAATCTTTTTGTATGCCTTGGTTGCTACAGTTGTAGCCTCAACCCATCTAGCCTTTCCTATCTCATTATACTTGGGAAAATATTTGGCATGTAGCTTGTGCATCAGTATGTTTTTCTTCTCCTCATCAATATTCTTTTCATTTATAGAATATACACTAAATCCATATGCATATTGTAAGGGAAACAAATATTGGTTATACTCACTTACTATGTCAGCTACCTTTGCTCCAGCCTCCACCTTTCCCCAATACTTATTATAAGCATGCATCTTATTTATTAGTGCATTCATATTATAGTATTGAACCAAAACATCTCTGGGATTTGCGTATTCATAAGGATTTATTTTAAATATTCCATACTCAGGATTTGTTTCTGCTAGTGTATTATATAAATCCTTAGAGTTATTTTGCCCCTTCAAGACCCCTCCAACAGATTTTTTTATATCATTTGCGTATTCCATAGCGTTATCTGCTATTTCTTCGATCCCAGAAATCTTGATATCGGGATTCCAGTTTTCATACTTAGCCGGATTCTTTATTGCATCATTTATTATAAAATCTATATTCTCTGCGTCAAACCCAAGCTCTACATCTGCACCAAATTCTTCTAATAAGTCTATTTGATTCTTTATCATATTTTCTGCTGAAGCTGCAACAGTATTCATACCAACGGAGCCTGCTTCCTCGCCTATAACATTAAGTGCCGCTCTTGATGAGGGTTGGGACATTTCCTCAAACTGTATAGCCTTATCAATTAGAATATCCAGATTTGGTACTTTAAAGGTCATTCCCTTTTTCAGCTTATCCATGTCCTTACGAATTTGTTCTGCTGTAGTGGCATCAAGCTCTTCAATGAAATCTGCTACAGTTATTTCAGGAATTTTACTTTGCTCCTCTATCCTTTCCTCGAGGGCTTCTTCACTGGCATCCTCAGGAATATCCTGCTCATTAGTGTATATTTCATCACTTATTTTTTTCACTGCTTTAACAAATATCGGCAGATACTCTGGATACTCAGATATCAAAGCAAGAGCCTTTTTCTCCTGCTTGTTTGCCATATAGTAATTATAAAGACCTGTACGAGCAGGATTATAGGTTTTGTCTATTTTAAGTGCTGTTGTAAACGCGACATATGCCTCCTTAAACATGTCCATATCAAGAAATACATTTCCCATACAGCTTAGCACACTAAGACTATGACTAGAATACGAACCATCCTCAGCGACTGAACATGATAGTGCATAAGTATACATGCTTATAGCGTCAGAATAGAACTCCTTTTTATCTATAGTGTTCTCTCCCTCAACAAGCTCTATATCATCATAATAGGTTGCAATTGCTGTTCCTAGATTTAATGCCGAATTAGCATCCTCAAAGCCTATTGCAAATACTGCTGTAGAAAGTGATAAATAAAAATTCTTGGCATCAGTATAGCTTATCGCTACTGCTACATCAGCAGAAGCTTTTTTGCACAGCTCATAATTACTGTTTATTCCATCAAATACAATATTCCATGTTACAAGTCTATTAAATTCAGAGATTAAACCAGACTCAATATTATTTGAAGTCATATTATAGTACTTCTCAGCTATGGCTAGAGCATTTACCTTATCAATACTTCCCATTACCTTTGCAAGCTCATTTTTTTCATCATCTGTAAGCTGCCAGATATCTGTTGTAATGTTTGTATTGCTATCAGCTAGTTTCTTCTGAGTGTTTTTCTGTTCTTTTGATGCCTGACTTATTGAATTATTGAATCCACATCCAGTAGTAATAAGTAGAAAAGCTATACATAACAAAATCGCTTTGATTCTTTTTTCATAATGCTTAAAACGCTTCATTTGCCCCTCCAAAATAAATTTTTTATTTATTCAAGCTCTTACCTGTTGAAATAAGTGTATACTGGTTTTCTTCTCCCTTTCCACACAAAGCATATCTACCTGAATTTTTTCCACAACCCCAAATCGAACCATCTGCTTTTGTCACATAGCACTCTCCATAGCTTACTGCTATATCTATATTTCCTTCACTAAGCATACGTGGCTTTAATATGTCATATGCTTGATTTGGATTAATGCCACAGCTTCCATATACATTGCTCCCCCATACCCATGCAGTTCCGTCCGTTTT
>QKEK01000172.1 GCA_003251775.1 Clostridia bacterium
GGCATAATGGGATGTGGTAAAACAACCATTGGAAATATTCTTGCAAAAAGGCTGGATATGAAGATTATAGATGTAGATACCTACATAGAAGAAAAACAAGGATGCAAAATAGCAGACTTGTTTAGTCAATCTGAGGAATACTTTAGAGATATTGAAGAAAACACTATTGCTGAGATTTCTGAGATGGAAGGGTATATTATATCAACTGGTGGGGGAGCTGTTAAAAGAGGTAGCAATATTGAACGTTTAAAGCAAAAAGGTGTTGTGTTTTTTATTGACAGACCAATTCAAAGCATAATTTCAGACATTGACACAGGGCATAGGCCCTTACTCAAAAATGGACCTGAGGCTCTTATTAGTATATTCAACAGTAGATATGCCTTATACAATGACTACGCTGATTACGTTATTAAAAATGACTTTGTTGATAATACTGTTGATATGATTTTAGAGATATGGAAAAATAAGCTTTAAAAAGGTGACAGTAATGACATCTGGTTAAAAAGAAGAATCCTATGCTGTAGACGCTATTAGAGATATCGGAAAGCTTAAGAACCTTGTTTGTTTATTAATAAAGATAAGCACAAAGGGGACATAGACTGGCTATATCCCCTTAAATGGCTGCGGATGAAGGATTTGAACCCTCACAAAATGATCCAGAGTCATTCGTGCTACCATTACACAAATCCGCAACGACAAAAGATATTCTAGCATAAAAATTTCTGCTATGCAATAGTTTTATTAAAAAAATCATAAACTATAAATTGCAAATTTACCTAAAAAGCAAGTGATGTTCGTCAAATCGCTAATGGTCAGACAGACGAACTACACTAAGCCTTTTAGGGCAATTAACAACTAGAAGCTGTACAACTTGCATGAATGAGTTAATCTGCCTCAAGTCTTCACTTAAGTGCTTAAAAGCTAAGTATAAGCAACTACTCAATTGATACTGATTTAACCCCCTTATTTTCTTTTACAGACATATTGTTATTCAAGTACTCGCTAGTCGCTTCATTGATAGAAGAAATTATATCATTGTGAAGGGAATGGAGCTTGCTTTTAGCTAAATCAGGTAAAAGCTCAGTTACAGTATCAAACATCTTCATTTTTAAGCTTAAAATATCCCTCAGTATTTCTTTATTCATTTTCCTTACCTCCGAAACAAATTTTTAAAGTATCCTCTTCAAATTTGGCACTTTCTATACTTAGGCTTTGAAGTGTTTTGGGCAGTGTTATACTTCTTTTAATATTATTTGATTTAATAATGATTTCATCACCCTTTTGATTTAGTGATATGTCATTTTTGTATGTAAAGGGTACACGAATAAATAAAATATATTTATGTCCTTCTTTTTTTATTTCTTGAGTTCTTATATTATACTTAATTTCTGTGGGATTCTCATCACTAAAGACTTCATTAGCCATTCTTTGAAGCAACTGAAGTCCAACTATTTCATTTTCAAATAAAGGAGCTTGGTAAATTGGAACAGGTGAAAAAGATTCATAAATCATCTCTTTATACTTGTTTTGTATGTCCTTCCAAGTCTTAAAGTATGCGTCATTTACACTTTCAGGAATAACCCTGTTTATGATAATTGCATCAACATTGAAGTCATAAATATTTAAGTATGTAAAGCTTCTTTGAGCCTCTTTTATTACCATCTTTTCAGGATTTACAACAATCCGTATGCTAGTAATACTCCTGTCAGAAAGTATATGTCGCATCTCCTCTAATTGTAAGTATATTTTATTGATTTCTCCCATTACATCATCTGATGGCATAGGTATCCCAAGTAGAGGCTCAACGATAGGTCTAGCAATCTTCACTGCCTTTCTTTCAATTGGAAATAGCTTTTCCATCCACCAACGTAGCATTTCGGGGAAGCTCAAAAGAGCAAGTGTCTCACCAGTAGGAGCACAGTCGATAATTATAACATCAAATCTTTTTTCCTTGTAATAGTTTAGAATTCTCAAGAGGCTTAATAAATCCTCAATTCCAGGGAAGACAGTAAGCTCTTCTGTTGTTATATCTTTAATAGTTTTTGCAGTGAAAAGGGCAGTTAAGTATTGCTGAACCTTACCCCAGCCTTTTTCAACCTCATATACAGTATCAATCTCTTGAGCCCAGAAGTTTTTTTCTATCTCTATTGGTTCAGGCGTTAGCTTGATATCAAGCGAATCACCCAGACTATGTGCTGGGTCTGTACTTACAACTAAGGTTTTATGACCATTTCTAGCACACTTTAATGCAGTAGCAGCAGCTACACTTGTTTTACCAACTCCACCTTTTCCAGTATACAGTATAATCCTCATATATACCCCTCCTTATTTCGTATCAAGAATTGTACGAATTCCGAAATATTTATTAAAAAAAAGCTTTGAAGCTTTTATTCAATCTGTATTTTAGTTACTTTGTTTTGTTTTATTTTTTCTTCCTCAGAAATAGGCTTATAATCTCTAAACGCAACTAGTATTTTATTTAGTATTCTAAAAAGGTACTCCCTTTCATCTTCTTCTAATGAGTCGTATATGAATCTAATATAATCAGAAATATAATTTTTTAAGCTTTGTGAAAGATGCTTACCTTTATCTGTAAGAACTATTACAACTATTCTTCTATCATTTTCGCTTTTTTCTCTTTGTACATATCCTTTTTTTACTAATCTATCAATAATACCAGTCGCAGTGCTCATAGGAAAATTCATTTCATCTGATATTTGACTCATTGTAATCTCGCTAAGCTTATCTATTATTATCAAGGTAAATAATTCCTGCTTGGACATTTCAATATCTAGAGCCAACCATTCCTCAGGATATGCTATGTGTTTAATATTCTTAAAGGCTAACTCAAGCAAATCATCGTAGGCTAACATATTTCCTCCTTAGAATAATTCGGTTATCGAAATATATTTTAATTATAGTGCATGTATGAGAAAATGTCAATATTGATTTGTTTTAATTTTAATTGTATTACCAATTGTTATTTCAATAGAGGCTAGATTATTTGTTGGAATACTAATTGCATAACTATAATATTACTAAAAAATATTGTTTAATTATAGTTTATGTAAAAAGGGAAAACTTAAATGATTAATTAAAGATTTATTTGATTAATACAGTTTAGTATAGTAAAATATACTTAAATAACAGAAGGAGAGTATAATGGATTACAATGAGCTAATTATAATAGCTGAAAACGCTAAAGCAAATGCTTATGCACCTTATTCCAGATTTAGGGTTGGAGCTGCCGTGCTTGCAGAAAATGGTGAAGTGTTTTCTGGAGCTAATATAGAAAATTCAACCTATGGGGCAACAAATTGTGCAGAAAGAACGGCTGTTTTTAATGCAATTTCAAAGGGAGCTAAAAAAGTTAAGGCAGTTGCGATTATTAGCGATAGTGAGGATTATATTTATCCCTGTGGTATATGCAGACAGGTAATATATGAATTTAGTGTTGAAGATACGGAAATAATATGTTGTGATAAAAATAAAAATTACAAGGTTTATTCTATGAAAGAGCTATTACCATATGCTTTTAAATTAGACATAAAAGAGGAGGAATAACGTGGAATATAAGTCAGGCTTCTTTTCAATAATTGGAAGACCTAATGTAGGTAAATCCACTTTGGTTAATTTGTTAACAGGTGAGAAGGTGGCTATTATGTCGCCAAAGCCTCAGACAACAAGAAATATTATAAAAACTGTAATTACTGACAGTGAGGCTCAGATTGTTTTTATAGACACCCCAGGAATACATAAGCCTAAGAATAAGCTTGGAGACTATATGCTAAATTTAGCATTGGATTCACTTAATGAGGTGGATGGTGTATTATTTCTTGTCGAGGCAACTGATAAGGAAATTGGACCAGGTGATAGGATTATTATTGAAAATCTAAATAAAATAAAAGTGCCAGTATTTCTTATTATAAATAAAATTGATTTAATTGACAAAGAAAGTATTCTTCCTCTTATAGAGAAATATAGTGGTATGATGAGCTTTAAGCAAATCATACCTGTATCTGCACTACAAAGTGAAACAGCAGAGATTGTTATATCTGAAATTAAAAAGGTATTGAAACCAGGACCAAAGTATTTTCCAGATGATATGTTAACAGATCAGCCTGAAAAAGTCATAGTACAAGAGCTTATAAGAGAAAAAATACTTTTATCAGTTAAGGATGAAGTACCGCATGGTGTCGGAGTTGATGTTATACTATTTAAAGAAAAGCCTGAGAAACAATTAATAGAAATACAAGCAAATATTTTTTGTGAAAGAGATTCTCATAAAGGGATTTTAATTGGGAAAAACGGAGCTATGTTAAAAAAAATTGGTTCATTAGCTAGAGTTGATATTGAAAGGTTTCTAGGAACTAAAGTTTATTTACAATTATGGGTAAAAGTAAAGAATGATTGGAGAAATAGCTCGTTAATGCTAAATAGTTTAGGGTATAAATAATACTGTTACATAATATATTTTTTTCCACGTATTTTAAGCCCGTCTTTAAGGAAGTATATTTAATATGTAAGCGTTTAACGAACTTCAAATTTGATAGAAATTCTAATGAAGTTCGTTAAATCGCCAAGACGAAATGTCTTGAAGACCGCTTACAGGCGTTATTTGTGCTTGAAGAAAGGAATGGACATATATATGGAAAAAAATGAGCAGTATTGGAGCTTTTTTGAGTTGACAGGTAATATTGAAGCTTATTTATTATATAAGAATTTACTGGTTTACTCTGACAGTATATGCGTAGATGTCTATAATGTGGATACTGAATCCAACGTACAAATAGTAGGAGCTGCGACTTAAACAAAACAGTATTAATATATAAAGTTTAGTATATAAAACATAATATACAGTAGTTTGGTGTATATAGGTTTAATAATAACGCTAGTACAGCTAAAGGATTATGTTAATATTAAATTACATAATAGGGTAAAAGGTAATCATGAGTTTGGTGAAGACGAGGGGAATTGTTATAAAGTCATGTGATACTGGAGATTGTGATAAAATTCTTACTCTTTTCACTGGCGAATATGGCAAATTAACAATATATGTAAAAGGAGCAAAAAAAGCTAGTAGCAAGCAAATGGCATCTTCACAGGTGCTATGCTATAGTGAATTTATTCTATATAAGGGCAAGGATATGTATTATATAAATTCATGTGAATTGATTGATGCCTTTTATAATGTTAGAAAGGATATAATTAAATTAACTTATGCTGCTCATATGATAGATATTCTATTAGATGTTATACAAGAGAATCAGGAATATAAAGAAATTTTAAGACTTTTTTTAAATTCAGTTCACTATATTTCTTGCGATAATAAAAATCCTAAAATTATTACATCAATATTTGAGCTAAGACTTCTAAGCTACATTGGGCTTTCACCAGTTATAGATAGCTGTAGCTTATGCCATACAAAGGAAATAGGTGAGTTTTATTTTAGCTTTAAAAATTCAGGAATTATATGTGAGGTTTGTGTTGCAAGTGATAAATCTGCTGTTATGATTCCAATAGGAGTTGTGAAGGCAATTATATTTGTGTTATATGCTGACTTGAAGCAGTTATTTAGCTTTAGTATGTCTGATGAGAACACAAATTTATTTGAAAAGATTATAAGGAGGTATTTGAATGCAAAGCTAGAAAAGAATTATAAAAAATTAGATTTAATAAAAGAATTGTAGTATTTTTAATTGAAATTTAAGAATATAAAATATAAAATAAAAAGTAAGAATGCAAAATAAAGCATAATGGAGGCACTTGCTTTTGATAAAGATTTAAGATAATAAAAATAGCTTTAATTAAGAAATACGAGGGGGAATTTATATATGAAGCATTTATTTTCATCTGGCGAGATTTTATATAAGGATAATATTAAAAAGCTTGAAGAAGGTGAAGTTGTAGCAGAGAGCATATATTATACTACAGTTGAAGCGTCAACTGAATACATAGCCGAAGGAACGATTAATGGAAAAGCTGTTGAGGTGTTTTTTAAGGTTTCTGAAGAGGATTTCACACAGCTACAATACAAAAATATGGTTAGGATTCTTATGCAATCAGATATATTTACATCTAATTGGATTGAATATAGAATAGAATATATATAAAATAGAATGCTTAGGTGGGGGTGAGTAGAATAAAGTATGCAATACCAATAGTAATTGTAATTCTTGTAGCAATGTATATAGTATCTATATTCATTGGAATCACTATGTCTGAATTACCGATTTTGGTAATCATTGTTGGTGGCTTCATAGTGTTTTCTATAATAGCTGCACTAATATTTGTACTAATTCAAAGACTAAAAGAGATTAAAGAGGAGGAAAAAAACGATGATTTTAGTAAATACTGATTACATTACAGGTAAGGAATTGGAAATGTTATCTATAGTGAAGGGCTCTACAATTAGGGCTAAGCATTTGGGAAATGATATATTAAGTGGGTTAAAAACGCTGGTAGGTGGAGAACTTCATGCATATGTTGAAATGATAGATGAGGCAAGGGCTATTGCGACAAAGAGAATGGTGCAGGAAGCTGAAACAATGGGTGCTGATGCGGTTATTAATATAAGATACTCTACAAGTGCGGTTATGCAAGGTGCGGCTGAGATACTTGCATATGGAACTGCTGTTAAGTTTAAGTAATGATGTTGAGGATTTTGTTTGAAGATAAATATATTATTGCTATAGAAAAACCTCCAGGTATTCCAGTTCAGAGTGATAAAACAAATGATCCAGATCTAATGGCTGATGTTAAAAGCTACTTACTGCAAAAAAAACCAGATAATAATGACCCCTATGTTGGACTATTGCATAGACTAGACAGGCCTGTTGGCGGAGTAATTGTTTTTGCTAAGAACAAATTTGCTAATTCAAAAATATCAGAGGCTATACGGTTGAGAGAGTTTACAAAGGAATATCTTACTGTAGTTTGCGGTAAGCCAAATGAATTAGCTAAGAAAATGGTTGATTATTTGATTAAGCTTAGGACTATAAATATGTCGAAGGTAGTTGAAGAAGGAAAGAACGGAGCAAAAAAGGCTGTTTTAAGCTATGAAGTGGTGGATACAAAGGTCACGTCAGAATTTGGAGAGCTTACTTTGTTGCGAGTAAATCTTGAGACAGGCAGACACCATCAGATACGCGTTCAGCTTTCAAATGCAGGTATTCCTATCTGGGGCGATAATAAATACAACAAAAGCTTTGTTAAAATGAAGGAATGGACTCAGATAGCCTTATGGTCGCATAAGGTTTCTTTTAGTCACCCAAAAACTGGACAAAGCATAATGCTTATTTCACATCCAGATAGCTACCCGTACGAATTATTCATAAATAATTCATAAATAATTCGTACCCTTTTTTTGGTTTTCTATTGACTAGCAATAACTATAAGAGATATAATAATTAGCGGACTATATAACTGAAAGGGGACAGACCTAAAATGAAAAAGAAAAGCGGTGTGAGTTTTATTGTCATAGTGACAATAATTGCATTGTTGACATTGTTAGCAGTGTTTGGGTTAGAGGTTTTTGACCAGAAAATACCCGGAGCTGAAGGTATTAGAACTGGGATAGATATAAGTGGAGGAGTAAGTGCTATGCTCTACCCTGATGAAGAAAATCCTAGCGAAGAGGATATGCTTACAGCAAAAACAATCATGGAGCGAAGATTGGATGACAGGAACATATTTGATAGAAATATCACTATAGATAATATTAATAAAAGAATTCTGATAGAATTTCCTTGGGCAAAGAGTGAGACTAATTATAATGCTCAGGATGCTATTAATGAATTGGGACAAACTGCACTACTAACATTTCAGGAGGTAGATGAAAGTCAGGTAGACGAGTTTGGCAGATATCTTCCTACTGGTAAGATATTAGTTCATGGTGAGGAAGTTAAGGATGCAAGACAGGATAATGACCCACAAAATGGCATAGTTGTGTCAATAACCTTTAAGGAAAAGGGTGCTGCTGATTTTGCCAAGGCTACTGAGGAGAATTTGGGAAAACCTATTGCTATTTTTATGGATAATAAATTGATCTCAGATCCAAGAGTACAGAGTGTTATACCCAATGGACAGGCAGTTATTACAAATCAGAGGTCGGTTGACGAGGCTAGAGAGCTGGCTGCTCTGATAAAATCTGGTGCTCTTCCATTTAAGCTAGAAGCAAGACAAATTGATTCTATAAGTCCTATGCTTGGACAGAGTGCATATGATATTGCAAAACTAGCATTGCTAATAGCTTTTATTGTAGTATGTATATTTATGATTTTGTATTATCGATTACCTGGACTAATATCTGCGATAGCTTTACTTGGTTTGGTTGTAACCGAGATTCTTGTGCTCTCATGGTCTGGAACCTCTGTGACATTACCTGGAATAGGAGGTATCATCCTATCTATTGGTATGGGAGTTGATGCAAACGTAATCATTTTTGAAAGAATTAAGGAAGAATTAAAGAGTGGAAAAACATTAAGATCCTCCATTGATAGTGGATTTAAAAGAGCGTTTACAGCCGTATTGGACGCAAATGTGACAACCCTGATAACAGCAGTGGTGCTTTATTCTCTAGGGTCAGGGCCTATAAAGGGTTTTGCTTTTACATTAGGTCTTGGGGTATTATTAAGCTTTATAACGGCTGTTACGGCATCAAGGATTATGCTTAAGTCTGTATCTGCTATTGATATAGTTAAATATCCTTGGCTATATGGTGCGAAGGGAGGAAATTCATAATGGATTTTATAAAGAATAAAAAGTACTTTTTTACTTTATCTATAATACTAATACTTTGTGGTGTTATTGCTGCTTTTGTGAATGGAATAACAATGGACATTCAGTTTGAGGGTGGTACTAGGGTAAAGATTGAAACTACAACAGATCAGATTAACACAGAAGAGGTAGTAGCTTTAATAAATAATACCATACAAAAAACGGCAAGCGTCCAGTTTGCAAAGCAGTATAATTCAGAAAATACAGACCAGGATATAGTTATGATGGTTATTAATATAGCTAGTAAGGATACCTTGTCCGACGAAGAGAAAACAAAGCTGATGGATGCTCTTGAAGCTGATTTCTCTGATGTTATAAAGGAAAACGGAAATATTGAGATGATAAGTGTACAGCCTTTCATAGGAGAGGAGCTACGTAAAACTGGTGTTTTAGCTGCCTTTATTGCATCGCTATTAATCGTAATTTATGTAGCCTTAAGATTTAGTGTTATGTCAGGAATCTCAGCAGCACTTATGGCTATTGTAGCATTGTTCCATGATGCAGCAATTATGCTATCTGTATATACTGTTTTCAAAATACCTTTAAATGATGTATTTATTGCTGCAGTTTTAACAATACTAGGTTATTCAATGAATGACACCATTATCATATATGACAGAATCAGAGAAAATACTGGTATTATGAAAAAAGCAACATTACCTCAAATAGTAAATAGGAGTATTAACCAGACACTTTCAAGATCTATAAATACTGTTGCAACAAGCTTGATATGTATAGTATTAATATATGTGCTTTCAACAGTATATGGAATACAGTCCTTAAGGGAATTCAGCTTTCCTTTAATTATTGGTATGCTAAGTGGAACGTATTCTTCTATATTTATTGCTAGTCCTTTGTGGATGATGTGGAGAGAGTCTAGCTTTAAAAGAAAAATTGCATAATTAATTGATTTAATTGATTATTTATATTATAATTAGACAGTGAACAAAAACTTATATTAAGGGACAGGTAATAATACAATATTATGCTTGATTACTGAACAAGTAAGGATTTGTTTATGAAAGCTAAAATTTATTAGAACAAAACATTAGAATTGAAAATAAATAATAATATTAGATTGCTTTGATTCTTGAAGGAACAGAGACACAGAAGATATTAATATTAGGTTTCAATGATACACATAAAGCCAATGCTCTTGTACTGATGTCTTAGTTATTTGAAGTAGTACGCTTGTATGTATATTTATGAAAATAATTTTAATATATGTAGTAAATACGTGGGTCTGTCCTAAGGATAGACCCATTTTTGTTATGCAGGTATAAGGTTAAAAGAAAACTACCTATTAAAATAACTTAGTAGAGAAGGTATAAATACATGATATTCTTTTAACCTAGATGTGTGTACGAAGAAAGGAATGGACGTAAATATGACTAAGAGATTTACAACAGCAGATTTTAGAAAGGCTAAAAAGGAGAATACTAAAATTAAAATGCTTACAGCATATGATTATCCAACTGCTAAGATACTAGATGAAGCAGGTGTTGATTGTATACTTGTAGGAGATTCACTTGGGATGGTGGTTCTGGGATATGAGGACACAACAAGGGTAACTATGGAGGATATGCTGCATCATATTAAAGCAGTTTCGCGAGGAGTTAAGCATTCAATGGTAGTAGGTGACATGCCTTTTTTGTCTTATCATATGGGTGCTTATGAAAGTGTTAGAAATGCTGGACGCTTGGTTCAGGAGGGCGGATGTCAGTCAGTAAAGCTAGAAGGTGGAGAGGAAGTGCTAGATAGTGTTAAGGCAATAATACATGCGGGTATACCAGTAATGGGACATTTGGGGTATACACCTCAATCAGTAAATGTTTTTGGCGGTCATAAAGCTCAAGGAAGAACATTAGATTCAGCAAAAAAGCTATTTGAGGATGCAATTCTACTGCAGGAGGCAGGTATATATGCTCTAGTTTTGGAATGTGTACCATATAGGCTTGCAGAATTTCTATCTAATAAGCTTGATATACCCACAGTAGGAATAGGAGCAGGTGCAGGATGTAATGGTCAGGTATTAGTCACCTCAGATATGATAGGGTTATTCAGAGACTTTACTCCAAGGCATAACAAGCAGTTTGTTGATATGGGAAAGCTACTTTCAGAAGCAGTTGATAAGTATATTATTGAGGTAAACGAAGGAGTGTTTCCAAAAGAGGAAAACTCTTATACTATAGATGAACAGGTAATAGATGAGCTTAAGACATTAATATAATGATAAAACTAGGTAGATATAAATGAAGAGTTTAGTAAAACATAATACAGGAGGGATGATACAAAATTGGAAATAGTAAAATCAGTAAAGGAAATGAAGGAGCTAATTCTAGAACAAAAAGCATTAGGTAAAACAATCGGCTTTGTACCAACTATGGGATATTTGCATGAAGGCCATATATCATTGGTAAAGCAGGCAGTAATGAGTAATGATATAGTAGTAATGAGTATATATGTAAACCCTACACAATTTGGTGCAAATGAGGATCTTGATAAATATCCCAGAGATTTTGAGGGAGACTGTAAACTAGCTGAAAAGGAAGGCGTAGATTTTGTTTTTTTCCCAGCAAATGAGGAGATGTACCCTAACGGATATAATACATACATAAACGTTGAGGGTATAACTGAGGTGTTATGTGGTGCCGTCAGACCAGGCCATTTCAGAGGTGTATGTACTGTTGTTGCTAAGCTATTTAATATTGTTATGCCTGATGTTGCCTATTTTGGGCAGAAGGATGCACAGCAGGTCATTGTAATTAAAAGAATGGTTAGTGACTTAAATATAAATGTTAAGGTAGAGGTATGCCCTATAGTACGAGAGGCAGATGGGCTTGCTATGAGTTCCAGAAATTCATATTTAAAGCCAGATGAGAGAAGTGCTGCAATTGTATTATACCGTGCTTTATCGGGAGTAAAAAGACTAATTGAGACTGGTGAAAGTGATGCTGGTAGACTGAAAGAACATATTTATGAAATAATAAGAAAAGAAAAGCTTGCTAGTATTGAATATGCAGAGATTAGAAATGCAGAGGACTTAAGTGATACTCAAAATATAAAAGGTAATGTATTAATAGCTCTAGCGGTTAAAATTGGTAAAACAAGATTGATTGATAACATAATTATAAATAATATTTAAAACTACTACTGAAAAAACACAATTGAAGTGATTTAGGCAAAAAAGAATAGCCTAAATATAAGGAGTTGAGAAAAATGTTTGTTACATTAATGAAATCTAAAATTCATAGAGCAACTATAACAGAAGCAAATCTGCATTATGTAGGAAGCATAACTATTGATGAGGCTTTAATGGAAGCTGCTGGTATAATTGAGAACGAAAAGGTGCAAATAGTTAATAATAATAATGGAAATCGTCTAGAAACATATGTCATAAAAGGTAAGCGTGAAAGTGGTATGATTTGTCTTAATGGTGCTGCGGCAAGATTGGTTTACCCAGGTGATACGATAATTATTATTGCATATGGCATGTTTAGTGCAGAAGAAGCCAAGGGCTTTAAGCCAAATGTAGTATTTGTTGATGGAGAAAATAAAATCACTGAGGTTGCTACTGGTGAGAAGCATTCTGAGGTAAGGGGTTGAAAGAAAATTACCTATTAAATGATTTAAATAGAATAGGTATAATATATGATTTTCTTTCAACCTAGATTTGTGCCTGAAGAGAGGAATAGACATAAGTATGAAAAATATTGTTTTAATAGGGATGTCAGGAGCAGGAAAGAGTACCGTAGGCGTGATTCTTGCAAAAGCCTTGGGACTCTCCTTTATAGATACTGATATCATTATTCAGAATAATGAGGGAATGCGTTTGCAGGATATTATAGAAAATAGAGGGACGAAGTGTTTTCTTGAGCTTGAAGAAAAGCATTTATTAACGCTATCTGTAGAAGGTACTGTGATTGCAACAGGTGGTAGTGCTGTTTTTAGTACACAGGCAATGAAAAAACTGAAAGAAAATGGAGATATAATATATTTAAAGGTTGATTACCCTGAGATTGAGAGAAGGGTTAAGAACTTCTCAACCAGAGGAGTCGTCAAAAGAAGAGAACAGAGCTTGTCAGAGGTTTATAGTGAGCGAGTAGAATTATATGAAAAATATGCAGATATTATAGTTGAGGCTACAAATACAGATATAGAAAGTACTGTAAAAGAAATAATAAGAACCCTAAGCTGTCAACGCTATCAAAGATAGCGGACAGTTTAAGAACCTTGTTGTTTATACCGTTAGAGGTACTGATTTTATACGGATTATCTGTGTTGACCTTATTTGTTGGCAAAATCAGAAAAAAAGTGTAGCTACAAGCTACACCTACTTATGTTTATTTATATTCATTCAAAACAACGCAAAATAGCGTATAAATATACAACAACGCTATACTCTTATATAAACAGATTAACATTGGAATCCTGTGCTTCACTAAGGTAGGAAGCTACTCCTGCGAATTCTATATTGTCAATTAGCTCTTCCTTCTTAATACCCATTATATCCATTGACATTGTACAGGCAACAAGCTTAACTCCGTTATCAATTGCAGTTTTCATTAAGGACTCAAGACATTCAACATTCTTGTTTTTCATAACATTTTTCATTAATGCTGTGCCCATTCCGCCCATATTCATTTTAGAAAGGCTTAGCTTATTTGCTCCACGGGGCATCATGACCGCAAACATTTTTTCTATGAAGCTTTTGGGGACATTAATCTTAGTGTTTTTTCTCAAAATGTTAAGCCCCCAGAAGGTGAAAAAGAGTGTTACCTTTTTTCCCATAGCGGCTGAACCATTAGCAATTATAAATGCCGCTAAAGCTTTATCTAAATCACCACTAAATACAACCATTGTTGTGCCATCTGTTATTTTGTTTGATATGTCAGTGGGGGAGCTATCACCTGAAAGACCTTTTTTTATCCTTACTGTATACTCCTTACCGTCTTTAGACGAATCCAAAAGAGTATTTCCTGTTTTAGAGCACCAATTCTCTACGTCTATACAGAAGCTAGGGTCAGTAGCACTTATCTCTAGTATATCACCTTCATTAATTTTAGATATATTGTTATGAACCTGTACTATTGGACCTGGACATTGTAATCCACATGCATTTACTTTAATCGTTTCGCTAAATTTCGTTATACTATCATCTTTCATTTTACTAGAGCCTCCATTTGTGCCTGATTTATCCTCAACACTTGTCGGATTCAGTGAATTTGATAAATCAGCAGTTTTTATTGCATCGACTTTATTATGTGCTGTTTGTGCTGATTTTGTTGGGGCTGAGTTATTAGCTGTGTAATCTCCTGTATAAATTGAGTATATAGGATAGCCACCAGCAAGGTTTTTCACCCTAAAACCATTCTGTATAAGAATTCTTGAAGCAATATATGAGCGTATACCAACTGCACAATAAGGGATAATCAACTTATTCTTATCCAGCTCATTAAGTCTTTTTCTTAGTGTATCAACTGGGATATGAAGCGAGTCGGGGATATGTCCAAGACTTCTCTCAATGTTTTCCCTTACATCAAGAATTATAGTATTTTCATTATTAATACTTGAAAGCTCCTTTACTAAAATATTATCAGTAACACCCTTTAATATATTTTCTGCTGAGTAGCCAGCCATATTTACTGGGTCTTTTGCAGAAGAGTATGGAGGGGCATAGGCAAGCTCCAGCTCCTTAAGGTCATATATAGTTGCACCAAAGCGAATAGCTGTTGCGACTACATCAATCCTTTTATCAACGCCATCTATACCAGTTATCTGACAACCCAAAATCTTACCTTCTAAATCAAAAATTAGCTTTAAGTGCATTTGTGTAGCACCAGGATAATAACCAGCATGGGACTGAGGTCCGATTACAGTCACTCTGTAATCCTTATTCAACTCTTTTCCCAATCTATTAAGTAATTTTTCATTCAGCCCTGTAGAGGCGACTGTCATATCAAAAACCTTGGCAATGGAAGTGCCTTGTGTTCCCTTATACTTTTGTTCCAAACCACAGATATTATCGGCAACCATTCTACCTTGCTTGTTTGCAGGTCCTGCTAGAGGTATCATTGTTTGATTTCCTCCAACAAAATCTGTTACCTCAATAGCATCTCCAACAGCATAAATGTATGGATCACTTGTTTTAAGGGAGCTATCAACTATTATACCACCACGTGAATTAGTCTCTAATCCAGCACTCTTTGCAAGCTCACCATTTGGCTTGATACCTATAGCAAGGATTATAATATCTGATTTGATTACCTTTCCACTTTGTAGAATAATATCTGTAGCTTTATTCGCGTGGTCAGATGGTATAAATTCCTTAACCCCATCATTTAAGTAAAGCTTAACGCCTTTGGCTTTTATATGTCGGTGTAAGGCTTGAGCCATGTCAAAGTCCAGTGGCTGCATTATCTGGTCAGCCATTTCTATAATAGAAACCTCAAGACCTAAATTATGAAGATTTTCTGCCATCTCAATACCAATAAACCCACCACCGATTACAGAAGCAGTTTTTAGGTTGTTTTGTTCAATAAACAATTTTATGGCATCCGTATCTGGAACTGTCCATAGTGAAAATATATTTGGTAAATCTATGCCTGGAATAGGAGGCTTAATAGGAGAAGAACCTGGGGATAGAATTAAAATATCATAATTTTCATTGTAGCTTTCTCCGGTTTGTAAATTCTTAATTTCAATGCTCTTTTCTTCTTTATTTATCTTGACAGCTTCATTAAATACTCTAACGTCAATATTAAATCGAGCATTCATCTTCTCAGGTGTTTGTAATAGTAAGGAGGCTCTATCCTTTATTTCTTCTCCAATATAGTAGGGAAGACCACAATTCGCATATGAAATATATGGCCCACGCTCCAATAAAATAATCTCTGCATTTTCATCTAGTCTACGTAGTCTTGCTGCTGCACTTGCTCCACCAGCAACTCCACCTACAATAACAATTTTTTTATTCATGGATACACATCCTTTCTGTGATGTATGGGAGATATAATTATATTTCCCAAAAAAATTCTATAGAAACATTGTTATTAATTTAACAACATAGTACATTAAAAGTAGCGTATAAATATACAATAACGCTATTTGCTCAAAATAATATCTTAATTATTTCTTTAACCTTATCATTTGATACGTAATAATCAATTTCCTTACCTTGTCTCTTACCTTCAATTATACCTGCCGCCCTAAGCTTTCCTATGTGCTGAGATAAGGTGGATTGAGGCGTATTCAAACAATCCTGCATGCATGTAACTGTTGCATTTTCTCTGTCCAATAGTCCTTTCACGATACATAGCCTAGTAGGGTGCCCGAGAACCTTTAGAATTTCTGCGTTTATTGAAAAATCCTTACTCATTTGCATGTTATATCACCTTCTTTTACTAATTTTCTCATGCCAGCGGCACAAATATCTCCCGTAAGCGGTTTCCAAGTCGTTTTGTGTTGGCAATTTAATTATATTGAAACATTATCATATTTATATATTACAATACATAAATATGAAAGTCAAGTATTAGGAAATAATTTGTTTGAAAAAAGATTAATTGTAACTTGAGTTGTTACTGTCTAGCAGGGAAGTATAAAGTTTTTCCTAAAAATACCGATATATAAAACATGAGAAGAACAAATGGAAATATAATTCGCCATATAGAAGAATTAACGCTTGAGAATGAGCGATTACAAAAAGAGAATACACGGCTTA